>JBGAPX010000021.1:0-36557 GCA_044221045.1 Gemmatimonadales bacterium | reverse complement strand
CCAGGCGCCGAAGGCACCGACGCCGCGCCGGATGGTCACCCCGCCATCGTTGAGCCGGGCCTCGGCGAAGGTCGCCGGGTTGAGCCCGCCGTACTGGCGCGACAGCGCCAGGCCGCCGGTCCACTCCTGGTTCCGCCCCCCCTCGAACCGCAGGCCCAGCCGCGGGCCGACGTTGTTGTTGTCGTCGGGAACTCGCATGTTCGGCAGCCCGAAGAGCGCGTTGAACTGCGGGTCGCGCTGGATGGGCTGGTCGTTCTGCCGCGGGAACTTCTGCCGATCCCAGCGGATGCCGCCGAAGGCGGAGAGGCCGGGGCGGACCTGATAGATCACCTGGCCGAAGAGGGCGACCTCCTCCAGGCTCGTCTTGGTCCGGGTCGCGGGCGCCTCGGCCACGAAGAAGGCGCCCCGGCCCTGGGCGAAGCCGTCCAGACTCCCGTAGGAGAAGATGCCCGACTGCCCGTAGAGGTAGTCCTGCTCCCAGCTCCCGTTCGAATACTGCAGGCCGACCTTGGCCCGATGCACCGCCCCCGTGCCGAAGCTGTACTGGAAGGTCTCCGCGAAGTCCACCGACTTCCGGACGAATTCGCCCGGGAGCGTCGGCGCAACGCCGATGCCCGCCCCGTCGGCCACGAGGTAGCTGGTGGGAAGGCTCGAGCCTGTCCAGTCCCGGCTGGTGCGGCGGATGCCGAACCGGAACTCGTTGGCCATCGTGGGACCGAAGGTGGAGATCACCGAGACGGCCGTGGTGAAGTCACGCGCGTCGAGGTCGCCGGCGGCGCCGTTGAGGACGTCTCCCGGCACCTCGGGACTGGTCTCGCTGTGGCGGGAGAAGTTGGCGCGGGTCACCAGCGTGTGGCTGTTGCTGAGCCGCCAGTCCACCCGGAAGCCGCCCGCCCCGCCGGTGCTGTGGCGCACCGTCGGCGCCACGAACCGGTTCACCGTGCGGCCAAAGCTGTCCTGGGCGATCTGCGCGATGGCCCCCCGCAGGGAAACGGCGGCGCCATCGAACGTGGCGGCATCCTGGTCCCACGGGTTGGACGACGGGAGGTCGAGTGACTGGTACTCGGCTCCCACGATGTACGTGGCACGGTCCGGGATGAGCGTCCCGGAAATCGTGGCGCCACCCATGAAGGAACTGACCGAGGAATCGGAGGGATTCTGGATCTCGGGCTGCCCGATGGCCCCGCTCCACGAGGCGTACGGCGCGAAGCGGAAGCGGTTGGTCCCCCGCCGGGAGACCGCCGTGGCCATGCCGCCGTTGCCGCCGCCAAGTTCGGCGTCGGGCACGTGGGTGAAGGCCTGCATCTGGCCGAAGAGCCCCTGCCCGATGGCCGGGGATCCACCCACGTCGGCGTCGAGCCCGGGGTGCCGGAACCAGCTCCCGGGCAGCCCGTCCACCAGCAGGCGCGCGAAGGGCTGCGGCAGGCCGCCGAACGCCGAGGCGAAGCCGGAGGTTGCCTCCCGGGGTCCCGCCACGACAGCCGCGTTGCGGCCCAGTTCCGTGATGTCGCCACGGGGGGTCAGGTCGGGGACCGTGGGAGAACTGAGGACACTGGCGACCGCGGGTATGGACCAGGCCAGGCGCTGCTCGGCCACCGCGGATTCTTCCACCTGGGAGATCGGCGGCGGGCGGCGCGCCACCCGGATGGTGAGCCGGGTGGCGGCGGCGGCGGCGACGTCAATCCCGCGCTGCCGCAGCGGCTGGTAGCCGGCCTTCTCCACCAGCATCGCGTACCGGCCCGGCGCGAGCAGCGGCAGCGTGAAGCGGCCCCGGAAGTCCGACTTGAGCCGGTTGACCACCACCCCGGAGGCGTCCTCGAGTGTCAACGTCGCGGCGGGCACGGGGGTCCCGTCCGCCAGCGCGATGAGGCCGTCCAGGGCACCCTCGGTCAGACTCTGGCCACGCAATGGAACGACCAGCATGCCCAGCAACATGGCGGCCACCGCCGGCGCATACCAATGGAAGCGCCTCGGACGGAGAGCAGGCATAGGGGGTCCGGGAGTGAAGGAAAGGGCGGTCACTGTCGGGTTGAAGGATAGTGCAGTTATGATGCCACCGGCGCAAGCGGGCTGAAACCCGGAGAAATGTGGCACTGAAACCACGGTCGAGGTGGGGCCTCCCCCTCACGCTGGCCTCCCTGGCCATCATCGGCTGGTTCACGCTCCGCCCCTCCCTCGAGGACGCTGAGGCGGCCGCCCGGCTTCCCTGGACCTGCCTGTACCCCTGCGGCGACTACGGGCTGCGTGACGCGCTGCTCAACGTGGGGCTGTTCGTGCCGCTGGGCCTCGGCCTCGCGTTGTTGGGACACCCGGTGCGCGCACTGCTCCTGGTGCTCCTCACGACGGTGACGGTGGAATTCAGCCAGTATCACTGGCTGGTCGGCCGCGATGCCAGCCTCCGGGACATCCTCACCAATTCGCTGGGCGGTGGACTGGGGGTGGCGCTGGCCGGCAGCTGGCGTACCCTGGTGCTGCCCCATGCTCGCCGCAGTGCCTGGCTCGCCATCGGCGCGGCACTGCTCTGGCTGGTGGGGCTCGGGCTGACCGCCGTCCTGGTGCGGCCCACCCTGCCCCACTCGGTCTACTGGGGCCAGTGGGCCCCCGAGCTGGGCCAGTTTGCCCCGTGGGACGGCACCGTGCTCTCGGCCGCGGTCAACGGCGAGGCCCTCCCATCCGGCCGGCTGCGGAACTCGGAGCGCCTGCGGACCCTCCTGCTCGGGGACTCCGTGCTGGTCACGGCGCGGGTCCTCGCCGCGCCGCCGACCACGGGGCTCGCCCCCATCGTCAGCGTCTTCGACAGCGAGCAGCGGGAGATTTTCGTCCTGGGCCAGCGCGGCACGGAGTATTTCTTCCGGATGCGGACGGGCCTCAGCGTTCTCGAGCTGGGCGAACTGACCGCGCTCCTGCCGGACGTCCCCCATGCCCGCGTGGAAGACACGCTCACCGTCCGGGGCGGCGTAGTCCGCGGGGCGTGGTACGTCGCCGTGGAGTCGGCCACCGACCGGGCCGAGCGCCGGATTCCGTTCGAGGCCGGGCTGCTGTGGGCGTCGCTCGTGCCCTACCACCCGGTGCTCGGCCCGCTGGCCGCCCTCTGGTCCGGGCTCTGGCTCGGGGTGCTGCTGATCCCGGCGGGATACTGGGCGGGACGGACCCCGATGCCCTGGTGGCTGACGGCGGCCGGCGGGGTTGCGGGGCTGTGGCTGCTGAGCGGCCTGGCGGGACTCGCCACGCCGCCGGCGGCCGAGTGGATCGGGACGGCGGCGGGCGGTCTGGCGGGCACCGGCCTTGGCCGGTGGAGCCGGGGCCGCGGCGGGCACGCCGATACTTCCTCCTTACATTAGGACGCATGGCGCTTCCCTTCCGCCGCCGGATCCTGCTGGCGCTGGTAGCCCTCGGCACCGTGCCGACCGCGGTCGCGGTCATCGGCTGGGCGCTCGCGGTGCGCCCGCCGGTGGGCGGCCTGGCCACCACCCGTGAGACCGTGGAGTCGCTGCGCGAGACCGGCCGCGCCCTGGTGCAGACGGTCGACTCCACCCGCCTGAGCCGGGAGGAACGGCGGGCGCTGGCGGCCCACAGTCAGGCCCTCAACGAGGCCCTGTCCCGGGTCAAGCGGCAGGAGACCTACGCCACCTACTACTCCGCGGTCTACGCCACGATCATCCTGGGCCTGGGCGCGCTGGTGCTCTACACCTCGGTGCGGGTGGGCGGCTACCTGTCGCGCCAGTTGAGCCGGCCGATCGACGAACTGGTGGGCTGGACCGGGCGCATCCAGCGGGAGGAAGCCCTTCCGCCGGACGTGGACGAGGGCGGCGCGCCCGAGTTCGCCGCGCTGCGGGGTGCGTTCCGCGAGATGGCGACGGGCCTGGCCGAGGCGCGTACCCGCGAGCTGGAGGCGGAGCGCCTGGCTGCGTTCCGTGAAGTGGCGCGACGGGTGGCGCACGAAATGAAGAACCCGCTCACCCCGATCCGATTCGCCGTGAGCGCGCTGCGCCGGAGCGCGCGTCCCGACCAGCAGGAATCGCTCGAGGTGCTCGCGACCGAGTCGGACCGCCTGGAGCAGCTGGCCCGGGAGTTCACCGAGATGGGCCGCCTTCCGGAAGGCCCGATGGCGGAGGTGGACCTGGGGGAACTCCTGGCCGAGCTGCTCCGCACCAGCATCCCGGCGGAGGTCCCGGTGCAGGTGGAGTGGGACCCGGCGACGCCCCGCATCACCGGCCACTACGAACCGCTCCGGCGCGCCTTCAGCAACCTCCTGCGCAACGCGGTGGAGGCGGGGACCGGGCCCGCGGGGCTCGAGGTGAGTTGCCGCCCGCTGGGCCAGAACGGTGCCGAGGTGCGCATCGCCGATCACGGCCGTGGCGTGGCCGAGGAGATGCGGGACCGCCTGTTCGATCCGTACGTCACGGCCGGCAAGGCGGACGGTACCGGGTTGGGCCTGGCCCTCGTGCGGCAGACCGTGGAGGCCCACGGGGGACGGGTGCGCCACGAGCCGACGCCCGGCGGCGGGGCCACCTTCGTCGTCACCCTGCCCAGGGTGCGGCGCCCGGCGGCCTAGGCGCGCCCTCCCCCCGGCCCGTCTAGATTTGGTCGCATGGCCCACCGCATCCTCATCATCGATGACGAGCCCAACATCCGCCGGATGCTGGCGGCGCTGTTGCGGGCCGAGGGCTTCACGGTCGAGGAGGCGGGCAGCGGCAATGCCGGCCTGCTCACCATCGACCAGCTCGAGCCCGACGCGATCTTCCTCGACCTCATGATGCCCCCGGGCCCGGACGGCCTCGAGACCCTGACCCAGGTCCGCGCCCGCGGCATCGATGTGCCCGTCATCATGATGAGCGGCAAGGCCCAGCTCGCCGACGCGGTGCGGGCCACCCAGCTTGGGGCCTTCCAGTTCCTCGAGAAGCCGCTCAGTCCCGAGGCCGTGCTGGTCACCCTGCGGTCGGCCATGGAGCTGGGCCGGACGCGGCACCAGAACCGGGCGCTGCGGGAGGCACTCGAGGCCCGGGAAGAGATGGTCGGCGCGAGCCCCGCCCTGGCCCAGGTCCGGCGGCTGGTCGAGCAGGTGGCCCCGACCGACGCCCGGGTGCTGATCACCGGCGAGTCGGGGACCGGCAAGGAACTGGTGGCGGCGGCCATCCACCGCGCCAGCCGGCGGGCCACGGAGCCGTTCGTCACGGTCAATTGCGCCGCGATCCCGCGCGAGCTGGTCGAGTCGGAGATGTTCGGGCACGAGCGCGGCGCCTTCACCGGCGCCACCGAGCGGCGGCTCGGCCGCTTCGAGCTGGCCGATGGCGGGACGCTCTTCCTGGACGAGGTCGGCGACCTCAACCTGGAGGCGCAGGCCAAGCTGCTGCGTACGCTCGAGACCGGGGTGCTGCAGCGCCTCGGCGCGGAGCAGCCGACGCTGGTCAACGTGCGCGTGCTCGCCGCCACCAACCGGCGGCTGGACCAGGCCGTTGCGACGGGGCAGTTCCGCGAGGACCTCTTCTTCCGCCTCAACATCTTCCCGATCCACCTGCCCCCGCTGCGCGAGCGGCTGGAAGACCTGCCGTCGCTGGTGCAGCACCTGGCCCGACGGGCCCGACCCGGCCGGCCGCAGCAGTACGGCAGCGAGGCACTCGCCCTCCTCCGGCAGCACCACTGGCCCGGGAACATCCGGGAGCTGGCAAATGTGGTCGAGCGGCTGGCCATCATCGGCGGCGAGACGATCGGGCCGGCCGAGGTAGCCTCGATCCTCCCGGGCGCGGGGCGGCGGGCCGACCCGGCCACGCCGCGCCGGGCCGAGGCGGCCCCGACCGCGGCGGCCGGCCAGCCGCTCACCGACGCGCTTGATGACTTCGAACGGTCGCTGATCGCGGCCGCGCTCGAGCAGGCGGGCGGCAACGTGGCGGAGGCGGCGCGGGTCCTGGTCACCGACCGCGCCAACCTGTACCGCCGGATGAAGCGCCTCGGGCTCGCGGCGCGGGTGGAGCCGGCGGTGGAGGACCGGTGACGGCCGGCCCGGCGCGGCGGATCCTTGGCCTGACCGGGGCGCTGCTCCTGGCGGCGCACGGCGCGGCCGCGCAGGACAGCGTCATCGTCATCGACCCCGACGTGCCGGGCGCAGACTCGGGAGTCTCCGGCCTCCCGCCCGAGGTGCTGCAGGAACTGCTGACCACCTGGAACGACAGTGCCACGGTCCGCCTGCCCGGCGGCCTCACGCTCCCGGCGGGCAGCCGGCTGGAGGGGACGGTCGCGAGCTTCCGCGGCACCCTGCGGGTGGCCGGCGAGATCCGCGGCAGCCTGACAGTGATCAACGGCGACCTGGTGCTGCTGCCGGGGGGCATGGTCCAGGGTCCCATCCTCGTGGCCGGGGGCCGGCTCACGCTCGGCGCGGGGGCCATGCACGAAGGTGAGGCACGGGTCTACTGGGATGCCGCGCCCGTGACCCGGCAGTCGGACGGCACCCTCGGGGTCCGGGAGCGGCGCCGACCCATCGGCGCCCTCGCCACGGCGGAGCGGACCTTCCAATCGGGGCGCATCGCCACCACGCTCCGGCTCACCACCACCCAGACCTACAACCGCATCGAGGGCCTCGGCATCGTCTTCGGGCCCGCATTCGAGTGGCGCCCCGGCCCTGGCACCAGCGCCACCCTGGACCTGCGCGGGATCCTGCGCACCGCACCCGACGCGTCCCCCTTCCGCCGCGACCTGGGCTGGCTCATCCGCACCGACTGGCGGTTCCATGGCGCCCGGGGCATCGGATTCGGAGCCCGGACCTACTCCCTCATCTCGGGCATCGAGGAGCACACCCTCCCGCGGGACGAGATCGGGTGGAACGCCTTCCTGTTCCAGCGCGACAACCGCGACTACTTCGCCAGTGAAGGCGTGGGCGCCACCGCGTACGCGTACCTGCACCCGCGCCTCCGGGTAGACGCCGCGCTGCGGTACGAGAAGCAGGGCTCGGTGCGCGCCAACGATCCCTGGACCCTGTTCCGCAACAGCGACCGGTGGCGCCCCAATCCGCTGATCGACGACGGACACTACACCATCCTGGGGCTCTCCGCGGCGTACGACTCGCGCAACGTCACGGGCACCCCCTCGTCCGGCTGGTGGCTGCGCGGCAGCGTGGAGCATGCCTCGAGCGACGACGTGGCCCCCGTGGCGCTGCCGCGGACCGTGCGCGCGCCGCTCCCCACCAGCGGGTACGGCTTCAACCGCTTCACGCTGGACCTGCGCCGGTACAACCGGCTGTCACCCGAGGCGCAGCTCAACTTCCGCGCCTGGGCCGGCGGCTGGCTCTCCGGCGACCCCCTGCCCGTGCAACGCCGGCTCTCGCTCGGGGGCACCGACCTCCTGCCGGGCTACCTGTTCCGCTCGGTGGATTGCGCCCCCGCCGGATTCGACGACCCCGCGCAGGCGGCCCTCTGTGACCGCGCCCTCGTGACGCAGGTGGAGTTCCGGCACCGGCTCCGCCTCCGGGCCGGCTACACCGTCCGGGACCGCGAGCACCAGGAGCTCGACCGGTTCATCGGCTTCGAGGACCCCGACCTGGTGCTCTTCGGCGACGCGGGCTCGGCCTGGCTCGCGGGGGATGGACCCGGCCGGGTGCCATCCGACCGGCTGCGGTCGCTCACCGAGTGGAAGGCCGACGTGGGCGTGGGGCTCGATGCCGGCGGCATCGCCGTGTACCTCGCCAAGTCGGTCACGGACGGCCAGCCGGTGCGCCTGTTCCTGCGGCTGGATCGCCGGTTCTAGGACGTGTTCCGGCGGATCGCCTTCCTCCCGCGGTGGCTGGCCCTGGTGCCGGCCCTCCTCGCCGCCCCCCACGCCGTCGCCGCCCAGGACTCCGCGCAGGTCGCCCTCGAGGTGGGGGTCACCGGCGCCGCGCGCGACCCGATCGTCCGGACCCGCAACCTCCTCGAGGACACGCCCTGGCTCTCCGCCCTGCGGGAAGGGCTTCCGGTCCGGCTGCAGTACCGCCTGGAGACCTGGCGCTCCCGCGAGGGGTGGCTCGACGAGGTGGACCGCACCCTCGAGTGGACCCTGGTGGTCCGCCACGAGCCGCTCCTCGACCAGTTCTCGGTGACCCGCCTCGGCCCTGGGAACCTCTCCACCACCCGGCGCGTCGGCACCGCGGGCGCCCTCGCCGAGGTGCTCGGGCTGTCGTACCAGTTCCGGATCGGGCCCAAGGTGGCCGGCCGGTACTACTACTCCGCCTCCCTCGACGTGGTCACCCTCTCCGAGTCCGACCTTGAGAAGTTCGAGCGGCTGCTGCGGGGCGAACTGCAGGGCGAGAACAATGGCGGCTCCATCGTGGACCGGGCGCGGCGCCTGGTGCTGCGGCTGGCCGGCCTGCCGACGCTGCAACGCAGCGGGCGGTCGGAGGCGTTCGAGGTGCGATAAGGTGGCAGCGCGGTAAGGCGGTAGCGCGGTTGGAAGCGAAAGGGTGGGGTCCCGGTCGGGGCCCCACCCTTCTGGCCTGCGGGGCAACCACCGGTCAGCCGCCGAGCGCCTTCAGGGCGTCGTTGCCGTAGAAGAGCTTGATGTACTTGGACTGGGTGGTGGTGAGCCGGCGAACGGCCCAGGCCAGGTGCACGAAGTGGGGCTCGTGCGGATGGCTGTGCGGCTGCATGCCGCACTCCTCCGGCAGCCGGTTGCCCTTGCGGGTGTTGCAGGTGGAGCAGGCGGTCACCACGTTGGTCCACTCGTTGGTCCCGCCCCGGGAGAGCGGCACCAGGTGGTCGCGGGTCAGGCACTCGCGGCCCCGCAGGTCGAGCGGGGAGCGATCGCAGTACTGGCAACGGTAGCCGTCGCGGGCGAACAGGAAGGTGTTGGTGACCTGGCGGCGGAAACGGCGGGGGACGTGCACGAACTTGACCAGTCGGATGATCGCCGGTTTGGGGAGGACGAGGCGCTCACTGCGCACCACGTCCCGTCCCTCCGCTTCGACGATCTCCGCCTTGCCCTCGATCACGAGTCTGAGGGCGCGTCGCACGGGCACCATGGTCAGGGGCTCGAACGACGCGTTGAGCGCCAGGCACCGCACCAGGGGCAACACTCCAGCGTCAGGAGACCTACAATCGTACTCCGGCGCGCCCGGGCGGCGCAAGCAACGGGCCCGCTAGCGGGTCAGCGCGGCCAGCCGCCCCTCCACCAGCTGCCGCATCCGTGGGTTCTTTGCGATGATCAGCAGGGTGTCGTCGCCGGCCAGCGTGCCGATGACCTCCTTCCACCCCGCCTGGTCCAGCGCCGCGGCCACCGCCGGCGCGCCCCCGGTGGCGGTCTTGATGACGATCAGCGGCCCGGTGCTCTCCAGGCTCACCATCAGGGTGGGGAGGATCTGCCCCAGGTCGGGCCGGGGTGATCCCTCGTGGGGGTTGGCGTAGTAGGAGCCACCCTGCGGGTCCACCAGCTTGGCGAGGCCGAGTTCCCGGATGTCGCGGGAGAGCGTGGCCTGGGTCACCGAGATGGACTCGGTCGCCAGGGCCTCGCGCAGGTCGTCCTGACTCTGGATGCGACGTTCGCGGACGATGCGCAGGATCGCCGCGTGGCGCTGGAGTTTCATGCGAAGGGGCGCTCCCGGGAGGCTGTCAGCGCGGGACGCTGCAGCGGGTTGGAGTCAGCGATGGGCGCCCGGCGCGTGCGCGGCGTCCCACAGTTCAGCCGGCGGCTGATAGCTGACAGCACTCAGCTGTCACAGCCTCTCCCCCCGGTACCGCGGACGGCCCGCGAGGCAGGTCAAGAATACCGCCTCCCGGCCGAGGGACAAGACGGCCTCGGGAATCCGGGAGGCGTCGGTGGCCGCCGGCGGGCGGGCGGCCGCCAGATCGCCCCAGCGGCCCGGCGTCAGGCTGCCGATCTCCGCCGCAAGCCCGAGCGCGCGGGCCGCGCTGATCGTGACCAGCGCCGCGTCCGCGCCGAGGCCCGCCAGGGCGCGGGCGGCGCGGACCTCGGCCAGCAGGTCGAGCGGCGCCACGCTGGCCACCGAGTCCGTCCCCACGCCCAGCCGCAGGCCTGCCGCGAGCAGGTCCGCCAGGGGCGCCGCGCCGTGGCCGTGCCGCGCGTTGGAACGGGGGCAGTGCGCCGCGGCCGCGCCGGCCCGCGTCAGGCGGGCGAGATCCCCGGGCCCGATCCGCACCAGGTGGATGCACAGCGTCCGGGGTCCGAGGACGCCATGCTCCTCGAGCCAGGCCACCGGCGTCCGCCCGGGGAGCGGCGGCAGCGGGATGCCCCTCGCCTCCCACGCCCGGGCGAAGCCGCCCGTCCCCTCCGCCAGCAGGAGCGACTCGTCGGCGGACTCCGCCAGGTGCACGGCCATGGGGAGGCCCCGTTCCGAGGCCAGCCGTGCGGCCTGGGCGTAGAGCGCGCCGCTCACGCTGTACGGGGCGTGGGGCGACAGGCCCAGGCGGACGCGCGAGGACGTGAAGCGGGCGAGCTCGTCCAGCCGCCGGGCTGCCCCCGCGATCGCCTCTCCGGCCTGCGCCGGATGGGGACCGAAGACCTCGTGGTAGGCGATGCCGCTGCCGTCTGCTTCGGCCAGGGCCTGGATGACGGCCCCGGAGTCCCCGGTGTCGGCCACGGTGGTGACGCCGGCGGCCCAGCAATCCGCGAGACCGCGGCGCGCCGCCGCGAGGAAGTCGTCAGGGGACCGGCCGGCCTTGAGCGCGATGATGTGCCGGATCCAGGCCGGGAAGTCGGCCTCGGGCACCTGGCCGTCCAGGCCGGTCAGCTCGAGGTGGGTGTGGACATTGATGAACCCTGGCAGGAGGACCATCCCGGGGCAGGCTTCCTCCACGGCGCCCGGCGGCGCCGGCACCGCGGCCGCCGGTCCCACGGCGACGATACGACCGTCGGGACCCACCAGTACCGCGCCGTCGGCGACCGGCGGGGCATCCATCGGCACCACCCAGCCGGCGGTGAACCGCCGGGCCACCCCGGTCATTGCGGGTTGTTCTGCAGCGGATTGCCCCCGGAGGCGGGGCCGGCGCCGGCGCCCCACGGATTGTGGATGGGGCAGAAATCCCGGGGCTCCGTGCCGATGAGGAACGACTCGACCGCGAGCGAGTCCTTGGGACAGAAAGGGGTGAACTTCCGCCCCGTCTGCCGGTCCACCTCCACCACGGTCAGGCCGTCAGGCCGCGGCCAGCCGGTGGGGACGGGACGGCGCTCGTAGACCTCCTTCATCATCATGGTCCATGCCGGCGCGGCGAGCCGGCCGCCCTGGGCGTTGTCCATGATCTTCTGCGGCCGGTCCATCCCCATCCATACGCCGGCCACCAGGTCCGGGGTGAAGCCGATGAACCAGACGTCGGCGCCATCGTTGGTGGTGCCGGTCTTGCCGCCGGCGGGGATGGGTCCGAGCTGGCTGCCGACCGTGCCCGCCGCGGTGCCGCGGCGCACGACGTCGCGGAGGCCATCGAGCATGAGCCAGGCGAGTGCCGAGTCCATCACCACCTCGGAGCGGGGCCGGGGCTGCCACAGCACGTTCCCCCGGCGGTCTTCCACCCGCTCGATCGCATAGGGAGTCGTCCGGATGCCCAGCGTGGCGAACGGACTGAAGGCGGCGATCATCTCCAGCGGGATGACCGAGGCGGCCCCGATGTAGGTGGAGGGATAGGGCGGGACCGGCGTGCTGATGCCGAAGCGCGCCGCCTCGCCCACGACGGCCCCGGGGCCGATGTCATCGCCCACCCGGATGGCGGGGATGTTGCGGCTCTCGTAGAACGCCTCCTTGAGCGACATGGGGCCGGCGAACTTGTTGTCGTAGTTCTGCGGCTCCCACGCCGGTTCCCCGGGCGTCATCTCCATGCTGAGCGGGGTATCCTCCACGATCTCCGACCACGGGTGCCCGGCCCGCAGGGCCGCGGTGTAGACGATCGGCTTGAACGTGGAGCCCGCCTGGCGCACCGCCTGCACCGCGCGGTTGTACTTGCTGTCGTTGAAATCCCGGCCGCCCACCATGGCCAGCAGCTTGCCGGTGCGCGCCTCGAGCACCACCACCAGGCCCTGCAGGTACGGCGACTCCGCCGGCAGGTCGGCGTCGTCGCCCCGCTTCTCCAGGTAGTCGGCGTAGGTGGGCCGCGGGTACTTCCCGTACCGCGCCTGGTTGCGCTCGATCTCGTCGAGCTGCCGGGCCAGCGCGCGCTCGGCCGCCTGCTGGATGTCGAGATCCACCGTGGTGTAGATCCGCAGCCCGTCCTTGTAGAGCTGGGACCCGAAGCGCGTCTGCAGCTGCTGCCGCACGTACTCGGTGAAGTACGGCGCGACCTCGCTGAAGTCGGAGCGGGTGGACAGCAGCAGCGGATAGGCCTTCCACCGGTCCGCGTCCTCGCGGGTGAGCACGCCCTCCTCGGCCATCAACTCGAGGATCAGGTTGCGGCGCTCGACCGAGAGGTCGGGGTTGCGGCGGGGATTGTACCGGGTGGGCGAGCGGGGGATCCCCGCCAGCGTCGCCGCCTCGGCCACGTTGAGCTCGCGAGCGGTCTTGCCGAAGTACCGCTCCGCCGCCGCCTCGACGCCGAAGGCGCCGTTGCCCAGGTTGATCTGGTTGAGGTAGAACTCGAGGATCTTGCCCTTCTCGAAGTTCGACTCGATCTCGAAGGCGACGTGCATCTCCCGCAGCTTGCGCTTGAGCGTGCGGTCCTGCCCGCTGATCTCCTCGGGAAAGAGGTTCCGCGCCAGCTGCATGGTGATGGTGGAGAAGCCCTGCATCCGGCCCGCGCCGGTGAGCACGTAGGCCACGGTGTGCTTGACCGCGCCCAGGGCCCGGACCCAGTCGACGCCCCCGTGCTCATAGAAGCGCTTGTCCTCGACCACCACGAACGCCGCCACGGCGGCGGGCGAGATCTGGGGCAGCGACACGACCGTGCGGCGCTCCGCCCCGAGGTCGGTGATCAGCCGGCCATCGGCGGCGTAGACCTTGGAGGCCTGCGCCGGGTCGTAGATGCGCACCAGCGGCGCAATGGACGGGCAGGCACTGTTGGCGCAGGCGCGGGTCCACGCCGCTGTTGCCACGCCGAGGCCCAGCATGAGGACGGCCAGCACCGCGGTCAGGAGGTTGCTGCGGATGCGCGGCGTGTACCACCACCGCTGCATGGTGCTCAGGGGACGGAAGGCCATGGCAGGAATCTAGGCGGGCGTCCGGGCGTCCAACACCTCCCGCACCTGCAGGACCAGGGCGTCCGGGGTAAACGGCTTGGGGAGGAGGCGGGCCCCCGCCGGCGCCAGGTCACGCCCGATCACCTCGGGGGCGTACCCCGAGATGTAGAGCACCCGTAGCCGCGGAAAGCGCGCGGTGAGCTCGGCCGCCAGGGCCAGCCCGCTCATCTCCGGCATGATCACGTCGGTCACCAGCAGCGCCGTGCCCGCCAGGGACTCCGGGTCCAGGGCCAGCGCTTCGCTGGCCCGCCCCGCCGCCCGCACGCGGTAGCCGGCGCCCTCCAGCGCCCGCAGCGCCAGGGCCCGCACCGCCGGATCGTCCTCGACGAGCAGCAGGCGTTCGGTGCCGCCCACGGCCGCGGCAGGACGATCCTCCGCCGGCGCCGCCCGGGCCGCCGGCTCCACGCGCGGCAGCCAGACCCGGAAGGTGGTCCCCCACCCCACCGCGCTGTCCACCTCGATCATCCCCCCCGCCTGCTGCACGATCCCGTAGCAGGTCGCGAGGCCGAGCCCGGTGCCGCGGCCCTGCGGCTTGGTGGTGAAGAACGGCTCGAAGATGTGCGGCAGCACCTCGGCGGGGATCCCCTCGCCCCGGTCCGTCACGGCCAGGCAGATGGCGGGGCCGGCCGGCAGCGGGGGCCGGAGCGCGGCGTCCGCGGGGGTGAGCTCCACCTGCTGCACCGAGAGGCCGAGCGGCCCGCCGCCCGGCATCGCGTCACGGGCGTTCACCACGAGATTCACCACCACCTGCTCGAGCTGGTGCGGGTCGGCCAGCACCGTCGCCGCCGTGGCCGGGGTGTCGGTCTGGAGCACGATGTCCTCGCCCAGGACCCGGCCCAGCATCCGCTCGAGGCCGCGGACCAGCGCCGCGAGGTCCACCTCCCGGGGGGCCAGGGTCTGCCGCCGCGCGAAGGCGAGCAGCTGGGCCACGAGCGACGCCGCCCGGTCGCCCGCGGCCTGGATGGCCTCGACATCCTCGCGGGCGGCGTCCGCCTCGGGCAGCGAGCGCTCGAGCAGCGCGGTGTGGCCGAAGATGGCGGTGAGAATGTTGTTGAGATCGTGCGCCACCCCACCGGCGAGGCGGCCGAGGCCTTCCATCTTCTGGGCCTGGAGGAACTGCTGTTCCAGCCGCTTTCGCCCCGTGATGTCCTGCAGGGTCCCGAAGACCCGGGTGACGCTGCCCTTGTCGAGGTCGGCGCGACCGGTCACCCGCACCTCGAGGGGCGGCCCCCCCACGGGGTGCAGCTGCACTTCCAGGTCGAAGGGAGTACCCGCCGTCCGGGCGCGGTGCAGCGCCGACCGCAGGCGCTCGCGCCCGGGGGAGGGGTAGCGGTCGATCATCGTGGACAGATCGGGCACCTGCCCCGCCGGGGGCAGTCCATGCAGGCGGAAGGTCTCCGCAGTCCAGAAGGTGGCCCCGGTAGCCAGCTCGAATTCCCACCCGCCGATCCGCGCGCTGGACTGGGTCTCCGCCATGAGGGTCAGCTGGCGGTGCTCCGCGGTTACGTCGAGCAGCAGCACGAGGTACCGGGGCACCTCGCCCACCAGGCGCGCCGCGCTGAGCGCAGCCCAGACCCGGGCACCGTCCTTCCGGAGGCAGCTCACTTCGGCGGCCGGGGTGACTCCATCCCGCCGCAGCGTGGCCCAGGCCAGGCCGGCTTCTTCCTGGCGTTCCGGTGGCGTGATCCGGTCACCGGTGACCAGGCCGGCCGCGACCTCCTCCGCGGAATACCCGAGGAGCGCGAGGGCATACTGGTTGGCCTCCACCACCCGCCCGGTGTCATCGAAGACCAGCACCCCGATGACGCTGGAGTGGTAGATGCGCCCCAGCCGGCTCACGCTCTCGCGCAGCAGTTCCTCCGCCCGCCGGCGCTCGGTCACCACCGCGGCGGCCGCGAGCGAGGTGACCGCCGAGATGGCGAGCATGGCCTGGGTGCCGAAGAGGCGGTCCGCGATCACCGGGGCGTAGCCCATGGGCCCCATGCCGGTGAGCGCGGCCGGCAGCGCCACCATGCCCACCGCGAGGCAGGCCAGGGCCGCACCCGAGGAACCGAAGCGGACCGCCGCCCACAGCAGCAGCGGCGCAAGCCACGAGGGGGAGGTGACCGGGGTGGCCGGGCGGCCATACAGGAGGAAGAGGAGCGCGCCCAGCGCGGAGGCCAGGGCGAGGGCCTCGAGGACCCGCCGCCGGCGCCCGAGCGGCTCCGCCAGGGGATGGGTGACGGGGGCGAGGATGGCGGGTGCGATGAGCAGGATGCTCATGGCGTGGGTGGAGGCCCAGTTGACCCAGAAGCCAGGGGGCATGCGCCACCCGTTCAGGGCCTCGAGCAGAAGCCCGGTGGCCGCGCCGACCACCGTGGCCACGACGGTGGCGAGGCCGAGGAGCGCCACCTCCGCGAGGGTGTCCAGCAGCGGCCCGCGCCACGCGCGGCTCCCCAGCAGGCGCGCGGCGAGCCAGGCGGAGAGGGTGCCGAGGGCAGCCATCTGGGGGGTGCGCGCACTCACCTCGCCGAAGGCGCCGACGGCCGCCACTTCGGCCACGAAGCCGGCGGCCAGGATCGCGGGCCATCCCCGGCGGGTGGTGAGCAGGGCCGCGACGACCACGCCGGTCTGGGGCCACAGGTGCACCAGCCCGAGGGGCAGGAGCCCCGACTGGAGGGCGCCGCCGAGGAGGAAGCAGAGGACTGCGACGCCGAGCGCCGTCAGGCCCGGATGCCGCGAGGTGGGCACGGTCGAGCCACCAGGAGCGAGGGAGTGTGCACCTATATGGCCGAGCGGCAGGGGAGAAGCAAGCCGCCGCGCTTGCGGCGCACCCGGTGGCCGCCCTAGGATTGGCGCCCATGAGCACGCTCCTCGAGACCCTGACCGCCCGCGGCTTCGTGCACGACGCCACACCCGGCCTTGCCGCCCGGCTCGCGCAGGGCCCGGTTACCGGCTACGTCGGATTCGACCCGACCGCCGACTCCCTGCACGTCGGCAACCTCGTCCCGGTGATGGGCCTCGCCTGGCTGCAGCGGCTGGGCGGCACGCCCATCGTGCTGGTCGGCGGCGGCACCGGCATGGTCGGCGACCCCTCCGGCAAGCGCAGTGAGCGTCCCATGCTGGACGTGGCCCAGATCGACCACAACGTGGCGCGCATCCGCCGGCAGCTGGAGCAGTTCGTCGCCTTCGACGGCCCGACCGCCGCGCGGGTCCGCAACAACGCCGACTGGCTCCGCCCCCTCGGCCTCATGGAGTTCCTGCGGGATGTGGGCAAGCACTTCACCGTCAACTACATGCTGCAGAAGGACTCGGTGAAGAGCCGCATGGAGACCGGGATCTCCTACACCGAGTTCAGCTACATGCTGGTGCAGGCGTACGACTTCTGGCACCTGTGGTCGACCGAGCGGTGCGAGCTCCAGATGGGCGGCAGCGACCAGTGGGGCAACATCACCGCCGGCACCGAGCTGATCGGCCGCCGCGAGGGGGCGGCCGCGCACGGGCTGGTGTTTCCGCTGCTCACCAACGCCGCCGGGGGCAAGTTCGGCAAGAGCGAATCAGGGAACGTCTGGCTCGACCCGGCGAAGACCTCGCCCTACCAGTTCTACCAGTTCTGGCTCAACACCGACGACCGCGACGTCGAGCGCCTGCTCCGCTTCTTCACCTTCCTGCCGCTCGAGGAGATCGCCGCGTTGATGGCGGCCCAGGCGGCCGACCCGGGCAAGCGGCCCGCCCAGCGGCGCCTGGCGGAGGACGTGACCGCCCGGGTCCACGGCGCCGCCACCGCGGCGGGGGTGGTGCGGGCCAGCCGGCTCCTCTTCGGCGGCCTCGAGCTGACCGAGGCCGGCGCCGAGGTCTTCGAGGTGCTCGCCACCGAGATCCCGACCACGACGCTGCCCCGCGCCGACCTGCCGGGTCTCGCCATCGCGGATGCCCTGGTGCGCACGGGCCTCGCTGCGTCCAAGGGCGAGGCCCGCCGCGGCCTGCCGCAGAAGGCGTTCTCGCTCAACGGGCGCCAGCTCACGGACGCCGAGTACGCGCTGGGCGAGGGCGACCTGCTGGCGGGGCGGTACCTGCTGCTGCAGAAGGGGAAGCGCAGCCACGCGCTTGTCAGGATCGCCTGACGCCACGAAGCGACAGGCCGTCCGATGCCCGGGACTGGCGCACTTCCGGTCATGCAGGGATATTCGCCCGGCCCGGCGCACGGATGCGCCGGGCCCTTCCTGTCCCACCCCCTGCAGCGGAGCGGCCCATGCAAGGCGAGTTCATGAAGTTCCTGAAGGAGTATGGCGTCATCGGCCTCGCGATCGGCGTGATCATCGGCGGCAAGGCGGGCGAGCTGGTGAAGACCATCGTGGACGGCCTCCTGATGCCGATCGTGGGCTACGTCCTCCCGGGCGGCGCCTGGCAGTCCTGGGCGGTCGGCCCATTCCAGATCGGCCCCGTGCTCGGCGCACTCCTCAACTTCGTGATCGTCGCCTGGCTGGTGTTCATGTTCTCCAAGAAGGTCCTGAAGGAAGAGACCGTCACCAAGAAGTAGGCGCCGGCGAACGCCGCGGGGGCGCGCACCATTGGCGCGCGCCCCCGTCGTGCGTCCCGAACCACCCTACCAGCGGGTGCGGCGCGTGCCCCGCGTGGACTTCCCGCCCAGCAGGCCGCCGAGCACCCCGCGCACCAGCTCACGCCCGACCGACCGCGCGATCGTGGTCCCGAGCGCCCCGAGCACGGCGGCGCCCAGCTTGGCGCCTGCCGACATCTTCGGCCGACCCCCGGTCGGCGCGGGGGCCGGGGCGGGCTCCCGGGTCCCTGCGCGGCCCGCCGGGGCAGGCGCGGCCGGCTTCGCCAGCCGCGCGGCGAGCATCTCGCGCGCGCTCTCCCGGTCCACCGCCTGGCCGTACTCCGCGAGGAGGTCCGACTGCCGGATGTCGGCGGCCAGTTCCTCCGGCGTGAGGGGACCCATGCGGGACGCCGGCGGGATCAGTCGCGCCGCCACCACCGGGGTCGGCACCCCGCGTGGATCCAGGGCGGTCACGACCGCCTCGCCGATGCCGAGCGACGTCAGGGTGGCCTGCAGGTCGTAGAACTCGGTCTTCGGGAAGGTGCGCACGGTGGCCTTGAGCGCGGCCTCATCGTCGGGGGTGTGGGCGCGGAGCGCGTGCTGCACCCGGTTGCCGAGCTGGGCCAGGATGTCCGCGGGCACGTCCTTCGGCGTCTGGGTCACGAAGTACACCCCGACCCCCTTCGACCGGATGAGCCGCACCACCTGCTCCACCTGCTCCAGGAACGCCTTGGAGGCATCGTTGAAGAGCAGGTGCGCCTCGTCGAAGAAGAACACCAGCTTGGGCTTCTCCAGGTCGCCCGCCTCGGGGAGGCTGTGGTACAGCTCGGCCAGCATCCACATCATGAAGGTGGAGAAGAGCCGCGGCTTGTCCTGCACGTCTCCCAGCTCGAGGCAGGTGACCACGCCCTTGCCCTCGCGGGTGGTCACGAGGAGGTCGTGCACGTCGAACTCGGGCTCCCCGAAGAACTGTTCCGCCCCCTGGACCTCGAGCTCGATCATCTTGCGGAGCAGCACCCCCACGGTGGCCTGGGACATGCCGCCGTAACCCTCGAGCTGGGCCTTGCCCTCGTCACCGGAGAGGAACTGCAGCACGGCCCGCAGGTCGGTGAGGTCGAGCAGGGGGAGCTGCTGGTCGTCGCAGTACTTGAAGACCAGGGTGAGCACGCTGGTCTGGGTTTCGTTGAGGCCGAGCACCTTGGCCAGCAGGAGCGGCCCGAAGCTCGAGACCGTGGCCCGGAGCTGGACCCCCAGTTTGCCGGAGAGGCTCACGAACTCGACCGGCACCCCGGCCGGGGTCCAGTTCCAGCCCACGTCGCCCGCGCGCTGGGCGATGCGGTCCCCGGGCTGGCCCGGCATGGCGAGCCCCGACAGGTCGCCCTTGATGTCCGCGACGAAGACGGGGACTCCCGCCGCCGACAGCTGCTCGGTCAGCAGCTGCAGTGTCTTGGTCTTGCCGGTGCCGGTGGCGCCCGCGATGAGCCCGTGGCGGTTGGTCATCGCGAGGGGAATCCGGACCTTGGGCTCGCGGTGCAGGAGCGATCCCTCGAGCGCGGCGCCGAGGACGATGGCCGGGCCGGAGAAGCCGTAGCCGGAGGCGAGCTGGTCAGCGAGTGTGCCGGGCATGGAGGCGTTGCCGGGTGAAAGGGAAAAGGGGAACGGGAAACGGGGAACGGGGACCGGACCGAGCAATCTACCGCCGTACCGCCTTACCGCCCTACCGACGGAGCACCCGCTCCAGGACCTCGGTCACCCGCCCCATCTCGTCCAGGGTGTTGTAGCAGTGCGGGCTCAGGCGGAGCGCCCCCTCGCGCAGGCTGCAGTAGATGCGGGCCTCGCGCAGGGCACGGTGCGCCTCCTCGAGGCGCGGGGGCGCCACGCAGATGATCCCGGAGCCAGCGGAGCCGGTCGGCGAGGTGATCCGGACGCCGTGGTGGTCGGCCCAGGAAAGGAGCGGGCCCTGCAGCGTGGCGAGGTGTCGGGCGATGGCGTCGATGCCGAGTTCCGCCAGCAGGCCGAGGGAGGCGGCCATGCCGACGAAGTCCTGGTACGGCAGGGTGATCAGCTCGAAGCGACGGGCGTTTCCGCGGAGCGAGTCCTGGTAGTGGGTCAGGCGGCTGAAGTCATCGGTGCCCTCGAAGGCCATCCAGCCGGTGAGCACCGGCTCCAGCGAGGCAATGAGCGCCTCCCGCACGTACAGGAAGCCGCTGCCCCAGGGGGACAGGAGCCACTTCTGGGCCCCACAGGCCAGGATGTCCACCGGGGTCTCGCGCACGTCGAGCGGGAGCTGGCCCACCGCCTGGATGGCGTCCACCACCAGGTACTTGCCAAGGTCCCGGGTGACCCGGGACAGCCGGGCCAGGTCCACCGTGTAGCCGTTGGCGAACTGGGTGAGCGAGACCGCCAGGCAGCGCACCCGGGGGTCGGCCAGGCGCTCGACCAGCCGGTCCTCGTCGGGCCACCCCGCCCCGGTGGTGGGCACCAGTTCGAGCGAGACCCCCCGGTCGGCGAGGCGCTTCCACGGGTAGACGTTCGCCGGGAACTCCCGGTCGCTCACCACGACGATGTCGCCGGGGAGCCAGGGGAGGGCGCGGGCAGCGAGGCCCAGCCCGTAGCTGGTGTTGGTGGCGAGCGCGATCTCGGCGGGCGCGGCGCCGATCAGGCCGGCAACCGCCTGCCGGGCGGCGTCGAAGGCCCCGAAGAGGTCCTCGTGGGTGAGCTCGAAGGGGCGGCAGCGACGGCCCAGGAAGGCCTCCCCGGCGCGGCGGGTGCGCTCAGGGGTGGGGCCGATGGAGGCGTGATCCAGGTAGGTCGTCCGGTCGGCCCAGGGGAACTCCCGGGCCCGCAGGGCGGCGATGTCGTAGGCCACTCTTCTCATCCCTCCGGTCACCCGCGTACGTTTCGACGGTCCCCCAACCACGGTGCAAGAAGGTAATGGCCTTTCGCGGTCCCTTCACGCTGGTGCTGAGCGGCGGCGGCCTCAAGGGGCTGGCGCACATCGGCGTGCTGCGGGCCCTGGAGGAGCGGGGCCTGCATCCCGGGCTGGTGGTGGGCAGCAGCATGGGCTCGCTCATCGCGGCCGCGTGGGCCTCCGGCATGTCCATCCCGGAGATGACCGAGCGCGGCCTGGCGGTGCGGCGCAAGGACATCTTCCAGGTGGCCCACGTCGACATGGCGCTCAAGCGCATGCGGGCGCCGGCGGTGTACCGCCGGGAGCCGCTCGACGCCCTGATCGACAGCCTGGTGGGCACCCGCACCTTCGACCAGCTCCCCCGCCCGCTGCTGATCAACACCGTGGAACTCAACTCCGGCATGCAGGTGTTCTGGGGCCTGCCCGGGCTGCGGCAGGCGCGGGTGGCCGACGCGGTCTTCGCCTCCTGCGCCCTCCCCGGGATCTTCCCCCCGCGCGAGATCGACGGCCGGTGGTACGTGGACGGCGCGGTGACGGAGAACATGCCGGTGCAGATCGCCGCCGCCCAGGGCGAAGGCCCCGTGGTGGCGGTGGACGTGGGCGCCACCAGCGCACTGCGCAGCAACGTGCAGCACGACGGCTTCGCGGCCACCTACATCCGCGGGCTCGAGATCGTCATGCAGACCATGATGGAAAGCCGGCTGCACCACTGGACCGCGCCCCCGCTGGTCCTGGTGCACCCGCGGGTGGAGCACGTGTCGCTGTTCGCGTTCGGCCACAACCGCGAGCTGATCGAGGAGGGCTACCGCGCGACGGCCGACCTGCTCGACCTCCTCGGGCCCGAGTTTGACCCGTCGGGCCACGGCATCCACCCGCAGCGGAAGGTGCAGATCCGGGTGGACCGGGAGCGCTGCGTGGGGTGCAGCGCCTGCGTGATGCACGCGCCGTGGGTCTTCGAGCTCGACCTGGATGGGCGCGCGGTGGTCCGCCAGCCGATCCAGTCATGGTCCCCGCTCGACGGCGCCTACGTGCGGAACTGCCCGACCTACGCCATCAGCGCCCGTCTCGCGCCCCCCGTCCGCCCCTGAAGGCGGTGGCCGCGGCCTCGAGCTCGCGGACCACCCGTGGCCAGCCGAACTCCCGTTCCGCGCGCGCCCGCGCCGCCGCCCCGAGGACCCGCCGCCGCGACCGGTCCGCCAGCAGGTCCGCCACCGCCCGCACCGCCGCCACCTCCGTGATTGTTTCCACGAGGAACCCGGTGACCCCGTGGGTCACCGCGTCCTCGGTACCGCCCTCGCGCCCCGCGACCACGGGCAGGCCGCAGGCCTGCGCCTCGAGGAGCGACAGGCCGAAGCCCTCGACCTCGTCCCCCTCGCGCCGTGAGAGGCCCAGGTACACCGCGGCGGCACCATAGAGGCCGGGGAGGTCCACGTCGGGCACCTGCCCGAGCCAGCGCACGTGCGCCGCCACCCCCAGGTCCACGGCCTTCCGCCGGAGGCGCTCGGCATCGGGTCCCGCACCGGCCACCGCGTAGCCTGCCGCGTACCCCTCCGCATGCAGCGCCCGCAGCACCTCAAGCCCGGTGTCGATGCCCTTGTGCGGCATGAGCCGCGCGACGGTCAGGAGCCAGGGCCGGTCGTCGAGTCCATAGCGGGCCCGGAGCGCCGGCGTGGCGGTCCCGGGCCGGAAGCGGGCGGCGTCCACGCCGGGCGTCACCACCCGCAGGTGCCGGGCGGCGTCCGCGACGCCGAGGTCCTCCGCGAGCGCCGTGAAGCGGCTCGCGGTCCAGCGGCTGATCGCCACCGTCCCCGCGGCGTCCCACAGCAGCGCCGCGGCGCGGCGGCGCCGGGCGGGGTCGGCCGCCGACTGCCGCGCCAGCAGCTGCAGGTCGAGCCCGTAGACGATGAGCCCGTACGGGATCCCCCGCCGGCGGCCGACCCAGCGGGCCACGTGTCCCGCCGGCTTCACGTTGCCGGCCCACAGGAAATCGGCGTCGCGGGCCAGCCGGCCGGCGCGCCACGCCCAGCGCGCCAGGCCGGGGAGCGTGCGCAGGCGGTCACCGGCCACGCCGACGCGGACCACCGGCGTGGCGCAGTCCGCGTCGAACGCCGCCGACCCGGGCTGCCGGCCGGTGCACACGGTCAGCGAACCGACCGGCGCGTGGCGCGCCACCTCACCCAGCGCCCGGGCGATCCCGCCGCCGTCCGGGGGGAAGTCGCGCGTCAGGAGCAGCGCCCTCACCGGCCCAGCACCTCGCGGTAGAGCGCGACCGTCGCGTCGAGGGTGCGGTCGAACCGGAAGTCCTCCCGGGCCCGGCGGGAAGCCGCGGCCCCGAGCGCGGCCCGACGGGCCGGGTCGGCCAGCAGCTGGTCGATCGCCGCGGCCCAGGCCGCCGGGGCCATGGGATCCACCAGCACGCCGTCCACCCCGTTGCGGATGATGACAGCGTTGCCGGTGGCGTTGGAGGCGATCACCGGCTTGCCGAGCGCCATGGCCTCGAGCACCGCCTGGGGCAGCGCGTCCCAGCGCGAAGGATGCAAGGCCACGTCCACCAGTTCGTAGAACGGCCGCACATCGGTCAGGAACGGGAGCCGCACCACCTGGTGGCGGCCGGGAATCGCCGGGAGCGGCCCGCTCAGCGCCTCGCCATGCAGGCCGGTGAGCACGAGGAGCACCGGCGTCTGCACCAGTGCCAGCGCGTCCAGCACCACGGCCTGATCCTTGGGACGCGCCACTACCGCGAGCGTCGGTCGCTCGGCCGACCACCCGGTCCGCTGCCGCCACGTTTCCACGTCCTCGGCGACGACGGGCCGGTCGATCCGGTCGAGCAGGACCCCGTTGGGAATCACCCGCAGCTTCTCCGGCGGGATCCCGGTCGCGGCCAGCCGGGCGGCCACCGGCTCGCTGAGGACCACCACCCGGCGTGCCACCCGGCCGGCCAGCCAGTTCTCGAGCCGCGTGGTGCGGGGCCAGGAGCGGCGGGTGAAGATCGCCGGCACCGGGAGGCGGCCACCCAGGCCGAGCCAGGTGAAGGCCTCCCGGTCGCGGGAGCCGTGGGCATCCACCAGGTCCACCGGGAACTCCGCGAGCACGTTGGCGAGTGCCGCGGCGTTCCGGAGGCGGGAGCCGGTGGCCAGCGGCAGCGGGTGAACGTCGAGGCCCGCCCGCCGCGCATCGGCCTCCACCCCGGACTCGGGGGGACAGACGAAGCGGACCAGCAGCCCGCGTTCCGCCAGCCCGCACGCCACCCGCAGCACCGAGTTCACGGCGCCCGACCCGCTGCCCTGGTGCAGGGAGATCAGCACCCGGAGCGGCGCTTCCGCCGGGGCCGGGACCGGTCCAGCTTTCGCCTCACGCATGCGCATCCTGATCGTTGGTGCCGCGGGTGCCGAACGCACCGAGGCTTCCCTGGCCCGTGCCGCGCGTCGCCTGGGCCACGAAGCCCGCGTCCTCGATGCCCTCGGCTGGCGGCGGCGGCTCGGCGGCGCCGGGGGCGTGGTCCTCCGCTGGCAGGCCGACCGCTTTGCTCCCGACCTGGTGCTCTGCACCCGGCACGCGGCCAGCGCCGATGAACGGACCCTGCGCCACCTGGTGCGTGGACGGCCGAGCGCCTTCTGGTACTTCGATGCCCTGCGTCCGCTGCCTGACCGCGTGGTGACCCTGGCCCGGGGCGTGGACGCCGTCTACGCCACCTACGGCTACCAGGTCGAGGCCTTCGAGGCGCTGCGGCTGCGGGCGCGATTCCTGCCGCAGGGCGCCGACCCGGAGCTCGATATCCCGGCCGACGCGGCCCCCGCCGCATACCACTGCGACCTCGCCTTCGTGGGCTCGGGCCACTTCCCGCGACGACACGCGGTGCTGGCAGAGTTGGCCCGGCACTTCGCGCTGCAGGTGCGAGGCCCGGGGTGGGAGGGACACCCGGGGCCGTTCCCGGTGGCCGGCGGGTCGGTGCGCGCCGCGGAGTTCGCGCGGGTGGCCCGGGGGGCCCGCCTGATGCTCGGCATCGACGCGCTCGAGGAACAGCGTGGCGAGGCACGGGGCGGCACCTCCAACCGCCTCTGGCGGGTCCTCGCGGCCGGCGGCTGCTTCCTGGGCGAGTACGTGGACAACGTCGAGGAGTTCGCCCGGCACGGCGTCCACGCCCTCTGGTACCGGCACCCCGCCGATGCGGTGGAACTGGCGCGGGGCGCGCTGGCCGATGAAGCGCTCCGCGCCCGCCTCGCGGCGGCGGGCCGGGCCCACGTCCTGGCGAAGCACACCTACGCCCACCGCCTCCAGTCGCTGCTCGCGGGTCAGGGCTACACCTCCACGTAATTGGTGCGCTCGAACGGCCGCCACCCGGTGAGGCGTTCCACGCCGTAGCTGGCGAGCAGGGCCAGGCGGCGTGCATCCCAGGGGCGCGGCCCGAAGGTCACCGGCACCGCGGGCCGGCGGCGGGCCAGCCACGCCTCCATGACGGCCGGGTGCGCCCCGGCGAAGGCGCGCAGCCCGACCTCCCACGGCAGCGCGGCCCCGAGCGGCGCCCGTCCCGGGCCCCCGGGGTGATACAGCGCGTTGTCGACCTCGCGCTTGGCGGCGAGGGCCGCGAGCGGGCGGGCCCACCCGTAGTGATGGTAGGTGGCCCCGCTCCGCCGGACCCGCAGCCGGCCGCGGCCGTCAGCCTGGCGGAAGCCCTGGGCATCGGCATGGCTGCGCGCCCCGCGACCGAGCCGGAGGGCGCGCACCTCGCGCCGATACCAGGAACGGTTGCCGGCCACGTGGTCCGGCCCGCCGTAGAAGTGCAGGAAGTCCACCAGCAGCCCGTCGACGCGGTCGTCGCCGTGGGCGTCGGCGAGCGCCTGGCGCAGCGGCGCCACGCCCGCCTCGTGGAGGACTTCGTCAGCCTGGATGTAGATTGCCCAGTCCCCCGTGCACGCCTCGAGGGCGCGATCGGTCTCGCGGGCCAGCAGGGCGCTCCCGGCCGACGGGTCCCAGACCCGGTCGAGGATCCGCAGCCGCGGGTCGGCCAGGCCGGCCACGAGATCGCGGGTGCCGTCGCCGGACTGGCCCACGTTCACCACCAGTTCATCCACGAGGGGCAGGATCGATCGGAGCGCCTCGACGACGGGAAAGTCGAGCCGCACCGCATTGGCCACCAGGCTGACACCGACGACGCGCATCTCGGCACTTTCGCGCGGGGAAGAGGCGGCGGAAAGATATGCGGATCGCGCTGGTGCATCACACACGGCTGCCGGTCGAGGGCTACGGCGGCACCGAGCGGGTGGTGGTGGCCCTGGCCCGGGGCCTGGCCGAGGCGGGGCACGAGGTGAGCCTGCTGGCCCCGACCGGCACCCGTGTCCCCGAGGCGCGGGTGATCCCGCTCGCGCCCGGCCGGTTCGGTGAGCCGTCATTCGACCTCACCCCGCACCTCCCGCCAGGCACCGACCTGCTCCACGCCTTCTACCCGCTGCGCCGGCCGCCCTCCCTGCCCTGGGTGTGGACGCTGGAAGGGACCACCAAGCCCGGCACCGTCCGCCCGCCCAACACCATCTACGTCAGCGCCGACCATGCCGCGCGGCACCAGTCCCTCGCATTCGTCTACAATGGCCTCGACCCCGCCGACTTCGAGTTCCGCCGCGCCAAGGGCGACTACGACCTGTTCCTCGGCCGCCTGCACCAGAGCAAGGGCTACCAGTGGGCCATCGCCGGCGCCAAGGCCGCGGAGCGCCGGCTGGTGGTGGCGGGGGGCTGGCGCCCGTCCCTGTCGCGGTATGTCAGGTTCGTCGGGGAGGTCGGTGGCGCGGCCAAGGCGGAGTGGCTGGCGGGGGCGCGGCTGCTCTGGATGCCGGCGCAATGGGATGAACCCTTCGGGCTGACGCTCATCGAGGCGCTGCTCTCCGGCACCCCGGTGCTCGGGACGCGGCGGGGCGCGCTGCCCGAGATCCTGAGCCCAGACGTCGCGGAATGCGGGGACACCGTGGAGGAACTGGTGGCGCGGATCGACGCGGCGGCGGCCAAGGACCCGGAGGCGTGCCGCGCCAGGGCCGAGCGGTACTTCACCCACCGGACCATGGCGGCCGCGTACCTGCGGATGTACGACGGCTTCCTGCGCAGCGGGACGCTGCCGGCGGGTGAGCGGACCGGCGCCGGGGGCGCGGGAACCTAGGCGCCGCCGGTGGTTCCGGTCACGGCGCCGAGCAGCGCCGACATCCGGTGCATGTAGGTGTGCTGGCGCAGGGTGCGCTGGCGGGCGTTGGTGGCCAGCCGCTGCCGGTACTGGTCCTCCTGGATGGCGCGCTTCACCTGGCCCTTGAGCTGCTCGGCGGTCGTGAAGGTGAGCACCTCCGAGCCCTCGTCGAAATGCTGCGGGAGGTCGGCCCGCACGTCCACGACCTGCGTCACACCGATGGCCGCCATCTCGAACAACCGCCGGTTGACGGCGCTCCCGCTGCCGGTCGGGTCGTTGGCCTCGAAGCGGTGGATGTTCACCCCCACCGTGGCGCCCGCGTACGCCCGCACGAAGTCCTCGGTGTTCGGCAGCTCGCCCCGGCAGTAGTCGCGCAGCGAGGTCTTGCGCCACCCCGGACCCCAGAGGGCCAGGCCGAACTCCACCAGTTCCGACAGCAGGCGCTCCCGCCGCGCCGTGGCGGCGCCGGCGAAGACCACGTTGGCACGGAACGGGCCGCGGGCGCTCAGCGGCTTGTGGACCGAAGGGTCGCAGCCCACGGCGAGGAACTCGGTGTGCTTGACCCCCTCGCGGTCGAACGCCTTCACGATCCCGCTCCCGCCCACGAACACCTGGTCGTAGGCCATCGCCTCGCGGGTGAACGCATTCAGGTCGGTCACCTGCTCGCCCAGGAGCTGGACCCAGCGCGCCTTGAAGCCGGGGCGGACCTGGTCCACGACCTCCCCCGGCACCACCCCGTGCCCCGCCACGAGGACCACGTCGGGGACGTGCTGCTGGAGCATGGAGCGGAGCCGGTGCTCGAGATCCCGCCGGACCAGCCGTTCCAGCCACCCCGCCCGCTCGGGATCGAGGTGCACCAGCTGGGTGCCGAGGCGCTCGAGGGCACGGCGCCGCAGGGCGTTGTGCGCCAGGTCGGCGTCGTCGATCGGCGCGACGTAGAGGAGGCGGAGGCCGGCGAAGGGGGCGTTCATGGCGCGATAGGGGACAATGTACCAGCAAATTGGCCGTCGCACAGCCGCCGGTACAGGCCGCCGCGCGGGTACAGTTCCTCGTGCCGGCCCCGCTCCACGATGCGGCCTTCGTCCACCACCAGGATGCGGTCCGCGTGGCGCACGGTGCCCAGCCGGTGCGCGATGACCAGCACCGTCCGGCCAGCCATCAGCCGCACGATGGCGTCCTGCACCAGCCGCTCCGACTCGGAGTCGAGGGCGCTGGTGGCCTCGTCCAGGATAAGGATGGGCGGGTCGCGGAGGATGGCGCGCGCCAGCGCGATGCGCTGCCGCTGCCCGCCCGAGAGCCGGGTCCCCCGTTCCCCGAGCAGCGTGTCGTAGCCCTGCGGTAGCTGGCGGATGAAGCCGTCGGCATGCGCGGCCCGCGCTGCCGCCTCGACGGCGGCGGGGTCGGCCCCGGCGCGCCCGTAGGCGATGTTGGCGCGGACCGTGTCGTTGAAGATCGCGGTCTCCTGGCTCACCACCGCCATGAGGGCCCGCACCGAACCGCGCGTCAGCGACGGCAGCGGCACCCCGTCGAGGAGGATCCGCCCCGCGGTCGGCTCCCGGAGCCGGGGCAGCAGCTCCGCGATCGTGGTCTTGCCGGCGCCGGAGGGGCCCACCAGCGCCAGGGTCTCGCCCCGCGCCAGGGTGAAGTCGATCCCGTCGAGCGCGAACGCGGCGTCGGGCGCGTGCCGGAAGCCCACCTGCTCGAAGCGAACCTCGCGCTCGAACCGCGCCACCGCCGCGCCGGCGGGGTCCCGTTCGGCCGGCGGCAGGTCGAGCACGTCGAACACCCGCTCGGCGCCGGCCAGGGCGAGCGCCATCTGACCCGGGAACTGGGTGATCGCCTTGAGCGGCGCCATCACCCGCAACGCGGCCACGATGAACACCAGCAGCCCCTCGGGCGACAGGGAGCCGCCACGGAACCCTGGCGAGGCGCCCGCCGCGATCAGCAGGACCAGCAGCAGGCCGCCGAAGAGCTCGCTCACCGGGCTCGTCAGCGTGGCGAACTGCTGCGTCCGCACCACCGAGCGGCGGTAGCGGTCGGCCTGGGCGCGGAAGCGCTCCCCCTCGCGCCCCTCCGCCCCCGAGAGCCGGATGAGTTTCACCGCCGCCAGCCGCTCGCTGAGCGTGGCGGTCATCTCGCCGGCCTCCTCCGCGCGGGAGCGGGCGTGCCGCTTGAGGCGGCGGATCAGCCATCGGATGCCGACGAGCAGCACCGGCGCGGCCGCCAGGGTGAGGGCGGTGAGCCGCCACGACAGCTGCGCCAGCAGCAGCAGGGTGGTCAGGATCAGGACGGCGTTCTGGAAGCACGAGGCGAGGCCGGCGCTGACCGCCCCCTTGGCCTGATCGGCGTCGGTCATCACCCGCGCCACCACCTGCCCGCCCCGGGTGCGCTCGAGCCACCCGAGGTCGAGCCGGAGCAGGTGCTCGAACAGCGCGCCGCGGAGGTCGCGCACCAGTCCCTCCTGCACCCGCACGCTGGCCAGGCCCGCGAAGTAGGCCAGCCCATTCTTGAGCAGGAGCGTGCCCCAGAGCAGCGCCACCAGTCGTACCGTGATGCCGGCGGGCGAGAGGCCCGTGAGCAGCGGCCCGAGCAGCTGGTCCACCAGCCGCTCCAGGCCGCTCGGGCCGACCAGGGCCCCGGCGGAGCCGAAGAGGTGGCGGAGCAGGGGAATGAGGAACAGCAGGGTGGCCCCGTCGAGCACCGACGCGAGCGTGGTGGCCACGATCCCCAGCACCACCCGGCCACGGTACGGCCACAGCCAGCCGCCGAGGCGCCGCGCCGTCGACAGTCCCGCCTCAGCCACTCCGCCTCGCCGTGAGCAGGGCGATCGGCAGCACCATCTCCTCCGGCGTGACGCCGCCGTGCAGGAACGCCCCGCGGTAGCGGGCCTGGTACTCGCGCAGCTTGGTCGGGTACACGAAGAACCGGTCACCGGTGGCCAGCAGCAGCCGCGTGCCCGGGGGGCGCGGCGGCAGGCCCCACGCGGGCAGGTCGTCCACCGCCACCGCGGCGTCCCGCTCCTGGGTCTTGAGGTCCTCGCCGAACTTGTAGCGCAGGTTCTGGGTCGCGTCGCGCCGGGCGAAGATCGTGGCCGGGGTGTGGCAGTGGATGGAGCCGTGGTCGGTGGTGAGCAGCACCGGGACGTTCCGCCGCTCCGCCTCGCGCAGCGCCGCCCACAGCGGCGACCGCTCGAACCAGGTCCGGGTCAGGCTGCGGAGCGCGGGGGTGTCCCGCGCCACCTCGAACAGCGTGGAGTTCTCGGTGCGCCCGTGGGTCAGCTGGTCGATGAAGTTGAACACCAGCGCGGTGACGCCATCGGCGGCCAGCTGGGCCGGCAGTCGGGTGAGCAGCGACTCGCCGTCGGCGGCGGTGAAGACCTTCTCGTAGCGCACCGGCACCACGCGCCCGTAGCGCAGCTCCAGCTGGGCCGCGAGCAGCGACTGCTCATGGGCATTGAGGCTGTTCTCGTCCTGGTCCTTCCACCAGCCCGGATAGCGCGCCGCGAGGTCGCGGGGGAAGAGGCCGCTGAAGATGGCGTTCCGCGCAAACGGCGTGGCGGTGGGCACGATCGAGAAGTAGTACGAGGTCTCGACGTCGAACCGGGTGCTGATCAGCGGGCGGATCGCCTCCCACTGGTCCAGGCGGAGGCAGTCCACTACCACCAGCAGCGCCTTGCCGTGCTGCCGGAACGCCGGCTCCACGAACTCCGGCACGATGTCCACGCTGAGCGGCGGCCGCTCCGCCCGGCTGCCGCGGAGCCAGCCGGCGTAGTGCCGTTCGATGAACCGCGCGAACTCCGCCCGCAGGCTCTCCTGCAGCGTGCGCAGCGCCTCGGACAGCCCGGGCTCGTCGGCCTGCCCGAGCCGCACCTCCCATTCCGCCAGCTCCACCACCAGCTCGGTCCACTCCCGCCAGTTCATGTCGGGATGGCGGCTCGCCTCCAGCTCGCGGAAGCGGGTGGCGAAGTCGCGGGAGAGCCGCTGCTGCCGGATCCGGTCACCCTCGAGCAGCCGGGTCACCACCGACAGGACCTGGCGCGGGTTGACCGGCTTCACGAGGTAGTCGGAGATGTCGGCGCCGATGGCGTCCTTGAGGGTGCCGGGCTCCTCGCTCTTGGTCACCATGACCACCGGCATGGTGGTGTCGATGCTGCGGATGGCGCGGAACAGCTCGAGCCCGCGGCGGCCCGGCATCTGCTCGTCGAGCAGCACCACGCCGAACGGCTGGCGCTGCAGCAGCACCAGCGCGTCGTCGCCGTGGGCGGCCTTCTCCACCGAGAAGCCCTGCTCCTCGAGGAACAGGATGTGGGACGAGAGGCTCTCGACCTCGTCGTCGACCCAGAGGATGCTGCGGGGACGGGGCATGGCTCCAAGATAGGGGGGGCCGCGGGCGAAGGGGCAGCGGGACGGCGCCGGGGCCCGCTTGCCCCGCCGCCGCGAAGGCACCTTACTATTAGGCCGTGTCCTCCCCGCGCATCCTGCTGGTGCGGTTCAGCTCCCTGGGCGACGTCGTGCTCACGACGCCGCTGATCCGGGCCTTGCGGGCCCGCCATCCGACGGCCACACTCTCCGCGCTGACCAAGCAGGGCTGGGCCCCCCTGCTCTCCGCCAATCCGCACCTCGACGAGGTCATCACCGTGGCGCCCGGACAGTCCCTCGTGCCCCTGGCCCGGGCGCTGCGCGCCGCGCGCTTCACCCACCTGCTCGACCTCCACGGCAGCGTGCGCACCCGGGTGCTGCGGCTGCTCGTGCCCGGGCCATGGACCGGCTTCGACGCCCGGCGCGGCGCCCGGCAGCGGCTGATCCGGCAGCACGTGGACCGCTATCCCGACCGGGTCCCGGTTGCGGAGCGGTACTTCGAGGCCGCGGCCGCGCTCGACGTGACCCCCGACGGCGGACCGGCGGAGCTGTTCGTGAGCCCGGCCGCCGAGGCCCGGGCGGAGGCCTGGCTGCTCCGGGCCGGCCTCGACCTGGACGCGCCGCTCGCGGCGCTGATCCCGGGCGCGGCGCACGCCACCAAGCGGTGGCCGGTGCGGCACTGGCGGCGGCTCGCCTCGGACCTGGTCCGGCAGGGCTGGCGGGTGGCGCTCCTCGGGGGCGGCGGGGACCGCGTCGTGGCGGCGGAGATCGCCACTGCGGCGGGTCGCCGGGCCGCGAGTTCCGCGGGCGAACTCGATCTGCAGGCCAGCGGCGCGCTGCTGCGTCGCGCCGCCGTGGCCGTCAGCGGCGACACCGGGCCGATGCACCTCGCCACCGCGGTCGGGACGCCGGTGGTCGCGCTGTTCGGCCCCACGGTCGAGCCGTTCGGGTTCTTCCCCTACCGGGGCCGCGCCACCGTGCTCGAACGCCCGCTGGCGTGCCGGCCCTGCAGCAGCAAGGGCGGCCCGCGCTGCCCCCTCGGACATCACCAGTGCCTGGAGGAGATCATGCCGGATGTGGTGCTTGGTCGCGCCCTGGAGCTCGGCCGGTGAGCGAGCGGGACGGCGGGCCGCAGGGCCTGCTCGAGCTGCTGCCCCGGGCCGCGCGCGGCCCGCGCCGCGACGGCGCCTTCGCCCTCTGGCTCACCCTGCGGGTGGCCGAGGACCTCCTGCTGCAGCCGCCCCTGGCCGAACGCGCCAGCCGCCGTCGCCTGCAGGCCCTCGAGAACCGGCTCTCCAGCCTCACCCTGCCCCCGCCCCTTCGCCGGGCCCTCGCCGCGGCGCTCGGCGGGCTCCGCGGCGAGGGCGCCGCCGGCGTGCCCCTGGTGCTCGCCTCGCTGGTGGCCCCAGCCCGCGACACCGTGAGTCCCGAGGCGGCCGACGCGGTGCAGCGCGCCGCCCGCGCCAGCCGCGCCGCGGCCGCCAGCCTGTCCCGCTGAGGGGCTTCCTTCCTATCTTGGGTGTCATGCACCCGCCCCGACACGGAACTCCCAGGGCCCCATCGCCAGCCGAGGCGCTCGTCGCCCGGCTGGACGCCCAGGCCAGTCGCGGCGACCGCGGGGACGGCGTGCCCACCGGCTTTCCCTCGCTCGATCGCCAGCTCGGCGGCGGGTTCCGCCGCCAGGACCTCGTGATCCTCGCCGGGGACGTGGGCGCCGGGAAGTCCTCCTTCGCGCTGGCCATCGCACTGCGCACCGCCGCCGCCGGCATCCCGGTGACCTACCTCTCGGGCGAGATGACCGAGGAGCGACTGCTGGAGCGCGCGCTGGCACTGCTGGCCCGGGTGCCGGTCGACACCCTCCGCGGCGGTGAACTCGACGACCTCAATCGGGCCGCGGTGGGCGCGGCCGCCCTCCGCCTGCGCGACCTGCCCCTCCACGTCCGGCCCATGGCCGGCGAGCGTTTCGACGAGATCGCCGGCTCGCTCGACACCGTGCCGCGCCGCGGACTGCTCGTGGTCGACGACCTGCAACTCGCCGGGAGCCCGCTGCCCGCGTCCCAGGGCGAGGAACGCACGGCGGCCACCACGCGGGCACTCAAGAACCTGGCGCTGGAGCGGGACGTCGCCGTCCTGGCCGCCGCGCAGCTGCCCCGGTTCCGCGCGGGGCGCCGGGACCCCCGGCCCACCCTCGACGACCTCGGCGGGCTGGGCGTGGTCAAGCAGGTGGCCGACGTGGTGCTGGCGATCTATCGGGAGGAGATGTACCGCCCCGCGCCGGGGGTGGAGGGCGCGGTGGAGCTGATCATCGGGAAGAACCGCAACGGCGGGACCGGCTACCTGGACCTGTACTTCTACCGCAACTGGCTGCGCTTCGAGGACATGCTCGACCCGGACCGCTAGGCGGCCCGGGACCGTACGCTACTTGGCCTTGGCGCCCGCCAGGTCCACGAACGTGCCCGAGGCGCCATCCGCCTTCCGGATCGTCACCCAGAGCGGCGGTCCCTTCGAATGCTCGGCGTAGAGCGCCACGGATCCATCGTCCAGGTTGGTGTCGCTGATCAGCTGCCAGGAGCCCTTGCTCAGGACCTCCCGGTAATAGGCGGCGATCGCCTCGGGGGAGGACGTCGACCGAAAGCGGATCTTGAGCGCGTCCTCACCCCCCTCCCGGGAGATGACCTCCGCGGCGGGTGGCAGCGGGATGGTGGGCATGACATCGGCCAGCCGGGCTTCCTGGCGGGATTCCCGGCAGGCGAGCGTGAGCACCAGGCCCACGAGCGGAAGGGAGCGTCGCATATGGCGGAGAGAGTAGCCCCCCGGCCCGGCTCCGGGCAAGGGAGGCCTCCCCGCCGCGTAGCCTCCGGGGTCCCCACCCCTTATTTTCCTGCCCCGTACCACCCTTCGGAGCCTCGCCATGGCCGGCCACAGCAAGTGGAAACAGATCAAGCGGAAGAAGGCGATCACCGACGCCCGGCGCGGCGCCTCGTGGACCAAGGTGATCCGCGAGATCACCGTGGCCGCCAAGGCCGGCGGAGGTGATCCCGGTGGCAATCCGCGCCTGCGCACCGCAATCGACGCCGCCAAGGCCGTCAACATGCCGGCGGACAACATCGACCGGGCCATCAAGAAGGGCACCGGGGAGCTGGAAGGGGCGGTCTACGAGGAAGTGATGTACGAGGGCTACGGGCCCGGCGGCGCCGCGATCATCATCGAGGCCACCACCGACAACTCCACCCGCACCGTGGCCGAGGTGCGGCACGCCTTCAGCCGCAACGGCGGCAACCTCGGCGCCACCAACTCGGTCTCGTGGATGTTCGACCGCAAGGGCCAGATCTTCCTCGACGCCACCCGCTATCCCGAGGATGCCACCCTCGAGGCCGCGCTCGAGGCCGGCGCCGAGGATTTCGCCCGCGATGGCGACCAGTACGTCGTCTCCACCACCGTCCCCACCTTCCACGCCGTCCAGGAGGCGCTCAAGGCGCGCAAGCTGGAGCTCGAGTCGGCGGAGGTGGCCATGGTGCCGAAGAGCACGGTCAAGGTCGAGGGCAAGCAGGCGGAGCAGATGATCAAGCTGATGGAGGCGCTGGAGGAGCTCGACGACGTGTCCAAGGTCTTCTCCAACTTCGACATCGACGCGAGTCAGCTGGCCGAGGCCTCGTCCTGACCGGTCCCGCCTGGTGAAGGTGCTGGGTGTGGACCCCGGGACCGCCGCCACCGGGTACGGTGTCGTCGAGGTCGCCGGGCCGGGGGTGTACCGGCTGGTCGAGTGCGGCGTGATCCGGCCGGAACGCGGCGCCACCCTCCCCCGCCGGTTGCACCAGATCCACGAGCAGCTCGCGGGCCTGCTGGGCCGTCACCGGCCGGACGTCCTGGCGGTGGAGGAGGCCTTCCATGCCCGCAACGCGCGCACCACGCTGGTGCTGGGGCATGCCCGCGGCGTGATCCTGCTTGCCGGGGCCGCGGCGGGGCTGGCCATCGCGGAGTACTCGCCGGCGGAGATCAAGAAGACCGTGACCGGACGAGGCCAGGCTCTCAAGCCGCAGGTAGGTTTCATGGTGGCTCAGTTGCTGCGCCTCGCGGCGGTGCCCCGGCCGGCCGATGCCGCCGACGGGTGCGCGGTGGCCCTGACGCACCTGATCGCCAGCCGGCGCCGGGGCCGCCGATGATCGCTTTCATCACCGGTACCCTGCGGGAGCTCCACGGCGACACCGCCCTCATCGAGACCGCGGGAGGCGTGGGGTATGCGGTCATGGTGCCGCTCGGCGTTCTCGAGCGCCTGCCCGCCCCGGGGAGCCGCCTCGGGCTCTACACCGAGCTCGTGGTCCGGGAGGACGGCTGGGCGCTCTACGGCTTCGACCGCACCGGCGAGCGCGCGGTGTTCCAGCGCCTGCTCTCCGCCAGCGGCGTGGGACCCAAGCTGGCGCTGGCGGTGCTCTCCACCCTGGGGCCGGAGCGCGCGGTGCGCAGCCTCAAGGAACGGGACATTGCCGCGCTCGCCACGGTGCCGGGCATCGGGCGGAAGAAGGCCGAGAAGCTGATCGTCGAACTCGGCGACCGCTTCGAGGAAACCCCCGCGGACCTCCCCGTGGCCCCGGGCCCTGGCGGGGAAGCGGTCCAGGCGTTGATCCGGCTGGGGTATCCCGCGCCCCAGGCTGAGGATGCCACCCGCCGGGCCATCGCCGAGGGGATCACCGAGACCACCAAGGTGATCCGCCACGCGTTGCAGTGGTTGTCAACCAAGCGGTAGCGCGCCCGGCCGAGTGGCCGGGGCACAAGGAGCTCAACATGACCGTCCCCGCCACCACCGCGGAGTGGCTCTGCACCCGCTGCGGCAGCACCAACCGGGTGCTGGTCGCGGCCAGCACGGCGCGGACCCTCGACCGCTGCAATCACTGCCACGCGCGGCATGTCCTGGAGCCGGGCAAGCGGCCGGTGCGCTGGGACGCGAGGCTGGAAGACTAGACGGTTGGCGACTGGGCGGCTTGCCGCCGAGCCGCCGAGCCGCCGAGCATCCACGATGAGCCGCCTCGAGATCACGACCCCCGATTCCCTCCCCGAGGAGGTGGGCGCCGAAGCGGCGCTCCGCCCCGGCCATCTCGAGGAGTTCGTCGGCCAGGGCCAGGTGAAGGCCTCGCTCCGGATCGCGATCGACGCGGCCAGGGCGCGCAAGGAGCCGCTCGATCACCTGCTGTTCTTCGGGCCGCCGGGCCTCGGCAAGACCACGCTCGCCATGCTGCTGGCGCGCGAGATGGGGGTCCAGCTCCGCACCACCTCGGGGCCCGTACTCGAGAAGCCGGGCGACCTCGTGGGCCTGCTCACGACGCTCGCCGCGGGTGACATCCTGTTCATCGACGAGATTCACCGGATGCGCCCGGTGCTGGAGGAGTTCCTCTATCCCGCGATGGAGGACTTCCGGGTCGACGTGCGGATCGCCGACGGCCCCAACGC
>JBGAPX010000020.1:0-37058 GCA_044221045.1 Gemmatimonadales bacterium | reverse complement strand
TCCTACCGCCTTACCGCCTTACCGCCTTACCGCCCTACCGCCGCACCGTCAAACGGAACACCGGATAGCTCAGCAGCAGCAGCCCCACGGCCCAGCGACTGTTGGCGGGATCACCGATGATGTTGCCGGCGAGGAACCCGACCGCGCCGAGGGCGAGCAGCCAGGTGACGACCGGAAAGCCGAACGCCCGGTAGGGGCGCGGGATGTCGGGCTCGCGGCGGCGCAGCACGATCACCGAGATGAACGACAGCAGGTAGTTGAGCACAAAGAAGAACGCCGTCACCGCCAGCACCTGGTCGAAGGTGCCGGTGATGAGCATCCCGGTGGTGATCAGGGCGGTGAAGAGCAGCGTGGCGATGGGCGAGCCGCCGGTGCTCACCCGCCGCGCGCCGGCCCAGAAGAGGCCGTCCTCGCTCATGGCGTGGGGCACCCGGCTCCCCATGAGCAGGATGGCGCTCGCGGCGCTGAGCAGCGACAGGATGAGCACCACCCGCACCGCCGTCTCCCCCACCGGCCCGAACAGCACCCCCGCCGCGGTGGCCGCCACCAGCGTCTGCCCCGCCATCTGGTCCAGCGGCAGCACCCGCATGTAGGCCAGGTTGAGCAGCAGGTAGATGATGATGATCAGCACCACGCCCCCGGCCATGGCCCGGGGGATCTGCCGCCCCGGATCCCGCACCTCGCCGCTGAAGTACAGCATCCCGTTCCAGCCGTCGTAGGTGTAGATCACCCCCTGCAGCGCGATGATCACCGCGGTGAGCCCGGGCAGCGCGTGCACCACCGCGGCGGCCTGCGGGCGCGCCGGGGCCGCGGCGACCAGGCAGGCCACCGCGAGGCCCACCAGCAGCACCACCTTGAGGAGGCTGGTGAGCTGCTGGGTCAGGTCGCCGGTGCGGATGCCCATGCCGTGGATGCCGGCGAAGAGGAAGGTCACCCCCACGGCGACCGCCACCGCGAAGGGCGCGAGCGCGGGCACCAGCACGCCGAGGTAGTCGCCGATGGAGATGGTGACGACGGCCATGGAGCCGCAGGTGGAGATCCAGTCGCTCCAGCCGATGACGAAGCCGGCGTAGTCGCCGAGGGCGCGGCGGGCGAAGACGTACTGGCCGCCGGAGCGGGGCACCATGGCGCCGAGTTCGGCCAGGGTGAGCGCGCCGAGCAGGGCGTAGAGGCCGCCCACCAGCCAGGCGCCGAGGAACCAGGCCGGCTCCGGCAGCCGCGCGGCCACCTCCCCCGGGGTGCGGAGGATGCCGATGCCGATGGTGTTGCCGATGATGATGGCGAGGCCGAAGGCGACGCCGAGGATCTGGAGCAGCCGCCCCCGGGCGGGGGCGGCGGCGGGGCTGGCGGGTGCGGTCACGAGGGCTCCGAGGGGGACGGGGCCAAGGTACCCGCCGCCGGCCCCGGGGGCCAGCCGCGCTAACCCTCGCCGCGGAGCTTCTTCACCTCGGCGGTGAACCGGGGCACGATCTCGAAGAGGTCGCCCACGATGCCGTAGTCGGCCACCTTGAAGATCGGGGCGTCCTTGTCGCGATTGATGGCGACGATGGTCTTGGCGGTGCGCATGCCGGCCAGGTGCTGGATGGCGCCCGAGATGCCGACGGCCACGTAGAGGTTGGGGCTCACGGTCTTGCCGGTCTGGCCAACCTGCGCCCCATGCTCCCGCCAGCCGGCGTCCACCACGGCCCGGCTGGCGCCCACCGCGGCGTTGCCGAGCGCGGCGGCCAGTTCCTCCAGCAGCTTGAAGTGCTCCGGCTCCTTGAGCCCGCGGCCGCCGGAGACCACCACCGGGGCCTCGGCAACGTCGAGGGCGGCGGAGGGGGGTGCCTTCACGCCGGTGACCTTCACCCGCGCGGTAAACGCCGGGACCTGGGCGGTGCCGGCCGCGCCGGCCTTCGGCGCGTCGGCGGTGACGAAGGTGTTGGGCCGGATGGTGACGAGGGCGGTGGCGCCGTCGAGCCGCACCCGCGCCAGCACCTTGCCGGCATACATGGGCCGGGTGGCCACGACCTTGCCGCCCTCCACGTCGAGGGCGGTCACGTCGGTGGCCAGCGCGGCGCCGAGCCGCGCCGCCACCCGCGGCGCGAGGTCGCGCCCGGTGGCGGTGGAGGCGAACAGCACCACCGTGGCGCCGGCGGCCGCGGCCGCCACCGTGGCGGCGTAGCCATCGGGCTGGTACAGCGCGAAGTCGGCGTGGGTGGCGGTGAGCACCTGGTCGGCGCCCACCCGCGCCAGCGCGTCGGTGCCGCCCACCGCGCCGCCGCCGATCACCAGCGCGTCCACCGTGCCGCCCAGGGCGTCGGCCAGCCGCCGCGCCGCCGAGACCACTTCGAGGGACACCTTGCGCAGCGCGCCGTCGCGCTGCTCGGTCACCGCGAGGATGCGGGTCATCAGATCACCTTCGCTTCGTCACGGAGGAGGCGGACCAGCGCGGGCACCGCGTCGGCGCCCTCGCCGACGATCTGGCCGGGCTTGCGCTCGGGCGGGAGCGCCAGGCCGAGCAGCGTGAGGCCGCCGGCCGCCGGCGCCACCGGCTTCACCTCGAGGGGCTTCTTCTTGGCGGCCATGATCCCCTTGAGGCTGGGAAGCCGCGGGGTGTTGAGGCCCTTGTCGCAGGTGAGCACCGCGGGGAGGCTCGCGGCGCTCACTTCCACGCCGCCCTCGATCTCGCGCTCGGCCTCGAAGCCGCCGGCGCTTACGGCGAGCTTCACCACGGACGTCACGCAGGGGAGCTCCAGCAGCTCCGCCACCATCGGGCCCACCTGGTGGTTGTAGTCATCCACCGCGAGCTTGCCGAACAGCACCAGGTCATACCCGGCGCCCTTGAGCTCGGCGGCCAGCGCCTTCGCCACCTCCAGCCCGTCCGTGCTCCCCGACGACTGCAGCAGCACCGCCCGGTCCACCCCCATGGCGAGCGCGGTGCGCAGGGTCTCCTGGGCGGCGTCGCTGCCCAGACAGTACGCCACGACCTCGCCCGCCCCCGCCGCTTCCTTCAGCTTGAGCGCTTCCTCGATGGCGTATTCGTCGTAGGGGTTCACGACGAACTTCACGCCCGCCTCGTCGATGGACTTGCCGTCGGTGCCGACCACGATGCGGCTGGTGGTGTCGGGCACCCGCTTCAGGCAGACCGCTATGCGCACAGGAACCTCGTTCGGGGGTCGTTCGGGGACGTCCGGCCGCCGAAAAGGTAGCCAAGTCGGGGCGAGGCGGACAGTTCGGGAGGTGGAGCCGGGAAGCGGGAAAAGGGAAGAGGGAAGAGGGAAAAGGGAAATGGGACGATCGGGAGGGGCAAGGGGAATGGAGAATGGAGGCGAAGTCCGCCGGCAACGCCGCGAGGTCGGGCGGCAATGCTCCCGGGTCCGGCGGCAACGCCGCGAGGTCGGGCGGCAATGGTACCGGGTCCGGCGGCAACGCCGCGAGGTCGGGCGGCAGTCGTACCGGGTCCGCCGGCAACGCCGCAGGGTCGGGCGGCAATGGTACCGGGTCCGCCGGCAACGCCGCGAGGTCGGGCAGCAGTCGTACCGGGTCCGCCGGCAACGCCGCGAGGTCGGGCAGCAGTCGTACCGGGTCCGCCGGCAACGCCGCAGGATCGGGCGGCAGTGTTCCCGGGTCCGCCGGACGGGAGTACAGCTCGGGCGGCAATGCTCCCGGGTCCGCCGGACGGGAGTACAGGTCGGGCGGCAATGACTGCAACTCCCCTGGCAACGACTGCAGGTGCGGCGGGAAGGCGCACGGGTCGCCGGGCCGGTGGTGTACCGGACGCCACACGGGGCAGGAAGCCGTGGCTCCCTGCCCCGCGTGGAACCGACCCACCCGATGGAGGTCAGGACATCGGGCAGGCCTCAGTCGTCGCCGCCCCCGAAGCTGCGCCGGACGATCAGGCGGACGACGCGCCGGAATCCCGGGGTGAGGAACCGTTCCAGCACGTCCCCCCCGCCCTGGTTCACGTTGAAGGTACCGAAGGTCGCATACTTGTTCTGGAAGACATTGTTGCCCACCGCCACCACTTCCCACCCCCTGCCCCGCCAGCCGAGCCGGGCGTCGGCCACGAAGTAGCCGTCGAGCTGGGGTTCGTCGTTGGTCTCGTCGCCGCGGAGCCACTGGGGCCCGATGTAGCGCCCGTCCGCCCCGGCGAAGAAGCCGGAGGGGAGGGTGAACGAGCCGCCGAACTTGACCTGGTGCGCGGGGACCAGCGGCAGGTGATCGCCGGGGCTCACCTCGTTCTCGCCGCCGAAGTCCTCGCGGATGCTGAAGATCTCGGCGTCGCTCTGGAAGGTGGCGCGGGTGTAGCCGTAGTTGGCGTAGAGGGTATGCCCGCCACCGAGGAACAGCTGCGCGGAGAGCTCCACGCCCTCGCGCCGGGTCTTGTCGAGGTTGCCGAAGTAGCCCTCGATGGTGGAGCCGCTGGCGGCCGAGTCGGAGGCAAAGAGGAAGATGTCGTCGCGGACGTCGGTGCGGTACGCGGAAGCGCTGAGAATCGCCGGACCGGCCACCAGCCGCCCGCCCAGCTCGACGGTCGTGGCGCGCACCGGCTTGATGGGCGGGTCGTCGCCCAGCGCGAAGGGCAGCGGGCAGGGCTCGGCCGGGTCGGCGCACGCCAGCTCGATGACGGCCGGGGCGCGGAACGCGCCGCCGACCGAGCCGTACAGGGTGAGGCCGCGCCCGGCGTCGAGGGTGATGCCCCCCTTGGGGCTGAGCCGGCTGTAGGAGCTGGTGGTATCGCGAGCGTGGTCGAGCTGGTTGCGGAAGGGGATCCGCACGTAGTCGTAGCGCGCGCCCGCGGAGAAGGTGGCCCGCCCCGCGGTCAGGTCGGCGAGGGCGTAGCCGGCCAGGTCCCAGGTGGGGCTCTTCACGAACGTGGTCTGGGTCACCGGCCCGCTGAACTTGGTGGAGTCGGCGTAGAGGGTGACCTCGGTGCTGGCGGCCGAGCCCTCGCCCCCGATGCGGAGGCCGAGGCGGTCGCTGGCCTGCCAGCGGTAATCGGCGGTGCCGCCGGCGACCAGGTTGCGGGAGCGGCCGAGGTTGTCGGGATCGGCGTCCTGGTTGACGTTGAACCGCTCGGCGCGGTGCCGGCGCACGTACGAGGACAGGGACAGCTGGCCCCGGTCGCTGCGGCGGTAGCCGCTGACCGCGAGCTGCAGGTTGTTGAGGTCCTCGTAGTCGCCGGTGCTCAGGTTCGAGTCCGGGTTGACGCGGTAGACGCTCTGGGGGAGCGAGCCCGCGGTCTCGGCCCGGGACTTGGCGCCGTAGCCCTGGAAGCGGATGCCCCACCGCTCGGTGAGCCGCCCCAGGTTGAAGAAGCCGTTGTACTGCTCCGCCCCGGTGTCCTGCCGCCAGCCGTCCTCGCGATCGTACCCGCCGCCGGCGTAGTAGCTCCACTTGCCGCCGCCGAGCCCGCCGGCGATCGAGCCGTCGGCGCCGAAGGTCTTGAAGTTGCCGCCGGAGACCTCGAGCTCGCCGTGGGTGGGGCCGCCACCGGAGTTGGTGACCAGGTTGATGGCGCCGCCCAGCGAGTTGCGGCCCAGCAGCGAGGCGGTGCCGGAGAGCAGCTCGACCCGGGTGACGTGCTCCATCGGCAGCAGGTCGAAGTTCACCTGGGCGGCGTCGGGCTCGTTCTGGCGCACGCCGTCGAGGAAGATCGAGAGGCCCTGGGGGAGCCCCACGATGGGCGAGGCGAAGAAGCCGCGGCTGGAGAGCGACATCTTGTAGCTGGCGCCGAGGTCGTCATAACTCGAGATGCCCGCCTGGGTCACGAGCAGGTCGCTCAGCTGGCGGGGCTCGCTGGCCTCGATCTGGTCGCGGGAGATCGTGGTGGTGCGCGCGGGGACCCCGGACCCCACCTTGGGCCCCGAGGGCGCCAGGATGGAGCCGATCACCTCGATCGGCTTGAGCACCACCGCGGTGGTGTCGCGACGGGTGGAGTCGGGCTGCTGGGCGGTGAGCGGCGACGTCAACCCGAGCACGAGGACAGCGGTGATGGCGCGGAAGTAGGGCATCGATCCGGGAAACGGGAAGAGGGAAGCGGGAAGCGGGAACAGGAGGCGTGGCGGCTACCGGAGCCGCGTCGGTCCGCCGGGGAGGTCGCCGCGCTCGTAGATCGCGGCCATGCTGATCCGGTCGGGGGGCAGGCCCATGACCACGAGGGCGTCGTCGCTGGGCCCGCCGCCGTCGTAGTCGAGGCAGCAGAACTCGGTGGTCACGACGCCGGGCAGGAGCGGGGTGGTGACCACCGGCCGTCCGGCGCGGTCGAAGCGGATGGCGTCGCCGGGGGTGAAGGTGCGGCTGCCGTCGCGGTCCTCGTAGATGGCCAGCCGGCGCACCTCGGTGCCGCGGCGCGCCACGACCATGAGCCCGTCGTCGGCGTCGCCGCCGCCGTCGAGGTCCTGGCAGCAGCGGTCGATGGCGTAGGCCCTGAGCGGCTGGAGGGCGGCCAGCCAGAAGATGAAGAGCCCGAGCCCGACCATGGCCATCGCGGCGGCGATGCCGATCCAGCGCCGGGCGGGCGCCGCCCGCGGCGACTCACCCCGGCGCCACCGGCCGGTGATCTCGGGCCCGAGCGAGGCCCGGGGCTCGAACCGGACGCCCTGGAGCATCCGGTCGAGGTCGCGCAGGTCCTCGGGCGGGGTGCTCACGCCTCCCCCGCCTCGACGTCGAGCAGCACCCGGAGCCGGGCCAGCGCCCGCCACAGCCGGGTGCGCACCGCCGCCTCCTTGATGCCGAGCACCTCCGCCACCGCGGCGCTGTCGAGCCCGCTGCCGTAGCGGAGGCCGATGATCTCGCGGTCGCGGTCGGGGAGGTCGGCCATCGCGCCGAGGAGCTGGGCCACCTGCTCCTCCCAGAGCAGCCGCTCCTCGGGTGAGGGGGCGGAGCAGGCCAGGTCGCGCATGGTGGCGATGGGGACGTGGCGGCGGACGCGGGCGCGGCGGAGGTGATCGCGGAGGGTGTTCTGGGCGATCCGGAAGATCCAGGTCCGGGGCTCGCCGAGGGCCGGATCGTAGCGGTCGGCCGCCTGGAACACCTTGAGGAAGGTCTCGGAGGTCACGTCCTCCGCGGCATCGGCGCTGGGGAGGTGGAACCGGAGGTAGCTGTAAACCGCCCGGCCGTGGGCCTCATACCACGCCCGGGCGCGGCCCTCCGCCTCGGAGGCGGGGGCGCGGACGGGCTGGCTGGCGTCGGGAAGCGGGGGGATCACGAAGAGATAATACGCCGCAGGGCAGGAAACGTCACAGGCGGTGGCTTGGCGGCTCGGCGGCTCGGCGGCTCGGCGGCTCGGCGGCTCGGCCGGGCTAGCGGAGCGGGGGCTCCGGCTTGCAGCAGAGGTCGGCGGTGCAGGTGACCCAGGGCATGCTGCCGCTGTAGGCAACGGTGCCCAGCGCGCCCATGCCGACCTTCTCGCCCAGCACGCCCGGGAGCTGCCACTGGGACACCGACTGGCGCCAGGGGCGGGTCGGGGGATGGCCGATGGTCCGGACGCCGATGACGTCGAACTTGTCGGTCGGGACATCCGGGATGAAGGCCGAGAACAGGGTGCCGTCCTTCCGGTAGATGAACCAGAAGGTGGTGGACCGCGGCTGGATGCCGAGCCGGGCCAGCGCCGAGTCGCCGTTGTTGACCAGCCGCGCGACGACGACGCCCTTGTCGAAGGCGTCCTTGGGGGTGCGGTAGGCGCCCTCGAGCGGCTCCAGCGTCAGGTCGGCGACGCCATCGAGGACGGCGCGGTGGGAGCTGCCGCGTTCCAGCCGGCAGCCCCCGGCGAGGAGGGCGGCGAGCAGCAGCAGTCCGTGCATCCGACGGTCGAGGCGCGGCACCGGGTCTCCTGTGGTTGTCCAGCGGGTTCATGATGGCCTGGCGCGCAGGGCGCGCATCTCGGCGAGCACCGGCGCCAGGCCCGGATCGGCCCGGCCCCAGAGGGCCAGGACGTCCCCGGCGCGCCGGCTGGCGAGCTGCCCCTCGCCCCGCGCCGCGGCCAGGCGCGCCCGGAGCGCGAGCAGCCGCACCAGGGAGCCGGCGGCGACGGTGCGCTCCGTCAGGTCAATGCCGGCCCCCCCGAGGCCGTCGAGGTACCCATCCAGCCGCGTCACCGCGGCCGTGGTATCGCCGAGACCCAGTTCGGCCATCGCTTCGGCGAGGGCGCCCTCCACCGCGACCCGGCCATGGGGCCGGTCGCGGCGCTGCGCCTCGGCCCGGGCGAGCATGGCGCGCGCCTCCGCGCCCCTCCCGCTCCGCACGGCGTCCTGCAGCAGCACCAGGTAGTCCACGCTCTGGCGGGCCCGGGTCGGCGGCCGGGAGCGGGGGTCCGGGAAGAGGAACACCCGGGTCCGGTCCAGCAGGGCGACATCGGCCGCCTCGCGGCGTGCCCCGGCAAGGTAGCCGGAGAGCTGCCGCTCGGCGAGCCGGAACAGGGCCTCCAGCGAATCGGCCGGCGCGCCCACCGCGGCGTAGGCCTCGAGGGCCAGCGCGGTCTCCCGGAGCGGGAGCGGCACCGGGAGTACCGCCCCCTCGGGGCTCCACACGACCTCGTCCGGGGCGGCGCGCCGCGCCAGCGCGGCGGCGAGGTTGGCGCGGCCGGTGAGCGCGGCGGCCGCGGCCAGGTACGGCGCCACATCGGCGGTGGGGGCGGGATTGGCGGCGAGCAGCGAGTCGGCCAGGGCGGCGGCCTCGGCGAAGCGCTCCCGCTTGAGCAGCAGGCGGAGCGTGGTGCTCGCCAGGCGCACCCGGTCGGCGGGGTCGGTGGCGCGGCGTTCGGCGTCGCGGATGCGCAGCACCGCGGAGTCCCCGGCCCCGCCAGTGGCGCCGAACTCCCCCGACAACTCGAGCGCCAGCGCGCTGGCCTCGAGCGCCGGCGCGCTGCCGGGGAAGGCCCGGACCCACTCGCCGGTGAGCTGGGCGAGGCGGCGCCGGTTGCGCACGATGGCGTCCATCGCCGCGCCGCCCCGGGCGACCCCGGTCCCGTTGCCGATCTGTTCCAGCGGCCAGGGCACGAAGGCCAGGGTGTCGGCATCGAGCGCCGGGAAGGCGGCGAACTCGGACGCGGCGGGATCGGACCGCGACCCGCGCCGGTAGATGTTGGTCTCCGCGTAGTAGACGCGCGTCAGGCGCGCGAACGCGGCGCCCCGGAAGGCCTGGTGCGCGGAGGGCACCAGCAGCATGGCGTGGTGGTAGTCGTCGATCGCGGCCTGGTAGCTGGAGCGGAAGCGCCAGCCGGAGGGGCTCGCGGCATCGGCCACGACGATCGGGTCGCGGGAGCGGCACTCGGCCCGCCCGTACCAGCCGCGGTAGTCCAGGGAGTCGCGGCGGATCATCGCCTCGTAGCGGTCGCAGGCCTCCGGGTAGCGCTGCTCGGCCAGGGCGGCGAGCGCCAGGGCCCATTCGCGCTCCGGCGGCGGGAGGGCCGGCTGCGCGCCCAGCCCGGCGAGCGCGTGATCGCGCCAGGTGTCGGGGGGCCGTCCCAGCCAGTTCTGGGTCTGGGCCAGCCAGAGGTGGGCCAGGCCGTAGCCCGGGTCGCGGGCCAGGGCCTCGGTGAAGCCGGCGGCCGCCGCCGGCAGGTCCCAGCGCGCCAGCGCCGCGTGGGCGGAATCATAGGCCTGCCACGCCGCGATGAGCCGGGTCCCGAGCACGCCGCCGGCGGCGGCGGGGGCCTGGGCCCGGGGCAGCAGCAGCGAGTCGGCCAGCTCGGCGAAGCGGGCATCGAGGTCCTCGAGCGACGCGGCCACGGTGACGGTCCGCTCGCGGAGCACGCGGGCGCCGCGGCCGGTCTCGTACAGCACGCCGCGGATGCGCACCGAGTCGCGGAAGGGCCACACCTCGCCGGAGAGCAGCCGGCCCGCGTGCGCCTCGCGCGCCAGCCCCAGCAGCGCGTCGAGGTCCGCCGGCGCGCGCAGCCGGGTGATCCGGTCGTCGAACCAGCGCGAGTCCACGATCGAGACGTCGTCCCAGCGGGTGAGCGCCTCGCGCAGCAGGCGGGCGCACTGCTCCCCGGTGAGCAGCATTGGCGCGGCGCCCTCGTGGTGGACGAAGGGGGCCACCGCCAGGTGGTCGGGATCGGTGGCGCCCGCGCCGAGCCCGCGCCGCACGCCGGCGGTGACGAACGCCGCGTACACCACCGCCGCGATCGCGGCCGCGGGGAGCAGCCACCGCCACGGTGCCAGCGACCGCCGGACCGGCGGGGGGCTCTCGGGCGTGGCGGCGGCGGCCTCGCCCTGCTGCACCCGGGCGATGGCGTCGGCGAACTGCTGCGCCGTGGGGTAGCGGTCGGCGGGGTTCTTGGAGAGGGCGCGCCCCACCAGGCGGCGCAGCTCGGGGGGTACCGTGGCCCGGCGGGTCTCGACCGGCTCCGGCACCGCCTCGAGGTGCTGGAACACCAGCTCTTCCGGGGTGGAGCCGCGGAAGGGAGGCTCGCCGGTGAGCATCTCGTACAGCACGCAGCCGAGGCTGTAGAGGTCGCTGCGGTGGTCCACCGCCCGGGAGCCGCCGCTGGCCTGCTCCGGGCTCATGTAGGCGGGCGTCCCGACCCGCTCCTCGAGGAGGTCCTTCCGCTTCCAGCCGCCGGCGCTGATGGCGCGGGCGATGCCGAAGTCGGCGACCACCGCCTGGCCGGCGAGGAAGAGGATGTTGTCGGGCTTGATGTCGCGGTGGATGACGTCGTGGCTGTGGGCGTAGGCGAGGGCGGAGGCGACCTGGCCCGCGATGGCGAGGGCGTCGGTGATCGGGAGGGCGCCCTCGCGCTCCAGCCGCTGGCGCAGGCTCTCGCCCGGCACGTAGGGCATGACGTAGTAGAGGAAGCCGTCGATCTGCCCCGAGTCGTGCAGCGGGAGGATGTTGGGGTGGGCCAGCCGGGCCACCACCTTGATCTCCTGCAGGAACCGGTCGCCGCCCTCGGTGTCGTCGGGATCGAGCCGGAAGGCCTTGAGCGCCACCTGGCGGAAGTGCTGCTCGTCCCGGGCCAGGTAGACCGTGGCCATGCCCCCGCGGCCGAGCTCGTGCTCGACGGCGTATCGTCCCGCGATGAGGAGCGGGAGGGGCATGGGTTCGTCGGTCAGGGGATCCGTCCGGGGCCAGGGCCAGCGTCCAAGCTAGGGCGGGGTGCCGAAACCGGCCACACCCGCCGTCACCTCCACTAGAACGCAGCGAGTCCGGTCACCGTCTCACCGAGGATGAGGGAGTGCATATCGTGCGTCCCCTCATAGGTATAGACGGATTCAAGGTTGGCCAGGTGGCGCATGGAGTGATATTCGGCCAGGATGCCGTTGGCCCCGAGCAGGCGGCGCGCCTCCCGGGCGCACTCGCAGGCCATGTCCACGTTGTTCCGCTTGGCCAGGGACACCTGCTGGGGGGTCATGGTGCCGCGGTCCTTGAGGCGGCCGAGCTGGAGCGCCAGCAGCTGGGCCTTGGTGATCTCGGTGAGCATGTCGGCCAGGCGGACCTGCTGGATCTGGGTCTGGGCGATGGGCCGCCCGAACATCACCCGCTGCCGGGCGTAGGAGAGCGCCTCGTCGTAGCAGGCCATCGCCGCGCCGATGGCGCCCCACGCGATGCCGTAGCGGGCCTGGGTGAGGCACATGAGCGGGCTCTTGAGCCCGCCCGAGCCGGGGAGCAGCGCGTCCTTCGGCAGCTGCACATCCTCCAGCACCAGCTCGCTGGTGTCGGAGGCGCGGAGCGAGAGCTTGCCCTTCTGGTCGCGGGCCGAGAAGCCCCGGGTGTCGGTGGGCACGATGAACCCGCGCACCGACTTGGCGTCGGCGAGGTCCCCGGTCTTGGCCCACACCACCGCCACGGTGGCCTGGGAGCCGTTGGTGATCCACATCTTGGCGCCGTTGAGCACCCAGCCGTCGGCGGTCTGGCGCGCGGTGGTGATCATCCCCGCCGGGTTGGAGCCGAAGTCGGGCTCGGTGAGCCCGAAGCAGCCGATGGCGGTGCCGGCGGCCAGCGCGGGGAGCCAGCGCCGCTTCTGCTCCTCGGAGCCGAAGGCGTAGATGGGGTACATCACCAGGGCGCCCTGCACCGACGCGAAGGACCGGATGCCGCTGTCGCCCCGCTCGAGTTCCTGCATGATCAGCCCGTAGGCCACGCTGTTGAGCCCGGCGCAGCCGTAGGCCTCCGGCAGGTTGGCCCCCAGCATCCCCAGCTCGGCCATCCCGGGGATCAGCTCCTTCGGGAAGCGGCCCTCGACGTAGCAGTCGCCGATGATCGGCATCAGCCGCTCGTCCACCCACTGCCGCACGGTATCGCGGACGGCGCGTTCGTCCTCCGCGAGGAGGCCGTTGATGTCGTAGAAGTCGACGCCGGAGAAGGTAGGCATGGAGCCACGAACCGGTGAAGGGTGGGTCGTAGGTTAAGGGGAAGGGGGAAAAGGGAAAAGGGAAACGGGGAACGGGGGAACGGCTGAGCGGGTGAACTGAACCCGAGCAGAATGTAGTCGCCTGGCGCCGAGCCGCCGAGCCGCCGAGCCGCCCACCTCAGTCCGTCCGCACCGCCCGGGGCTGGATTCCCACCTCGCGGGCCTTGCGGCGGAATTCGGCCCCATGATCCACCGGGCGCCCGGTCTCCGCCTGCCACTGGTGCACCAGCTCGTGCAGCACGGTGTCGCGCACCTCGGGCCAGGGGTCGTGCAGCACATGGTGGCGGTTGAGGCCGATGTGCACCGCGCGGCCCGTCTTCCGTTCCAGCCGCAGCTCACCGAGCCGGCGGCGCATGCGGGAGGAGAGCCGGACGGGCAGCGGCGGCAGTGTCCCGCCGAAGTGCTCGGCGTTGAGCTCGGCCATGAGCGCGGTGATCCGCGCCAGCACCGGACGGTCGGCCGCGCGGACCCGGGGCGGACGCGCGGGGCGCGCGGGGACGTGGGACTCCACCGGGAACTCGAGGAAGAACCGTCGCGCCGCCAGGCGCGCAGCCCGCCGCACGCCGGGGGCCAGGAAGGTCACGATGGCGCGGAGCACGTCATCCGGGGCGTTGGCGTAGCCCTCGTGGATGCGGAGCCGGCGGCCCGGCAGCCAGGAGAGCATCAGCTGCTGGTTCCGGTGCACCTCGAAGCGGGGCACCGGCGGGAGGCCGAGCGCCACCAGGCGGGCGAGCAGGGTCTCGGAGGGCGTGGCGTGGGACGGCGGCGCGGGCCGGGGCCCCGGCCGGCGGCGGGCCGGCCCGGGGAGCGCCGCGAGCTCAGCCCACAGCGCCAGCTGCACGGCGGTAGCGGGCGAAGATGGATACGTCGCCGCGGCGGAAGGTGTGGGCCTCGCGGGCGTAGACCCAGGGTTCGATGGCCACCTGGGTGGGCGAAACGCGGATCAGGTTGAAGGCCGAAGGCCGGCCGCCGCGGGTGCGGACGGAGTGGGTGCCGGCGGTGCTGACCACGAGGCGGCCGTCGAGCTGGCCGGCGCCCTCGGTGTGGTCGTGGCCGCAGAGCACCAGGTCGGCGTCGAGGGTAAGCAGCGCGCGCTGGGCGGCGTGGGGACGGGCCAGTCCCCAGCGGCGCGAGACGACGCCGGGCAGCACGTTGTGGTGCAGCACCGCCACCCGGACCTTGTGCGGCGGCACCTGCGCCAGCCGGGCCCGCACCCGCGCCACCTCGGCGGCGGGGAGGTGCCCCTTCACCGTGGTGTCGTTGGGGTTGTAGGTGAGCGATCCCCAGGCGAAGCCGTTGGCCGAGAGCATGCCGGCGACGACCACCTGGTCGAGCTCGAGCACCGGGGTCAGGTCCTCGCCGAAGTACCGGCGCCACTTGCCGTACTTCACCCGCTGGCCGAGGATGCCGAGGGGACTGCGCCACCACTGCACGTCGTGGTTGCCGGGGATCAGGTGCCAGGGCGCGGTGCGGCCCAGGACATCGAGGTAGCGGCGGGCGCCCTGGAACTCGCCGTGGCGGGCCCGCTGGGCCACGTCGCCGGAGACCACGATCACCGTGGGCCGGAGGCTGGGGAGGAAGGCTTCGAGGTCCGCCAGCTGGACCATGTCGCAGCGGACCCCGAAGTGAATGTCCGAGAGGTGCGCGATGACGACTTCGCTCACCAGACGACCCGGACCCGGTAGGTGAGGGTGGCCTTGCCCCGGGCGGGCACCGGCACCCGGAAGCGGGTGCGGGTGGAGGAGAGCTTCTCGCCCTTGATGCTGCTGGCCAGGATGGTCCACTCGCCGCCGCGCTCCTCCAGCACGTCCACCGTGACCGCGGCGTCGCCGGCGTTCTCGATGGTGGTGCGATAGTCGGCGGTGGCGGTGTAGCGCCAGCCGCCGCCCTGCGGGATGCTGTCCCGCCGGGTGGCGTAGCTGGCCTGCACCCGCTTGGCGGTGAGGTCGAAGGCGGTGCCGGCGTTGAGCCGGAGGTCCTCGCCGGCGGGGCTGTGGTCGATCATCGCCTCGCCGATCAGCTGCAGCCGCGCGGCGCTGTCGGGCTCGAAGAGCCGCACCAGGCCGGCGGGGAGCGGGCGGTCGCCCAGCTCGGTCTTGCGGGGGCGCTGCACGGTGTAATAGACGGAGACCGGGGTCTCCTCCTCCTCGCCGTCCTGCGGCAGGCCGCCCCAGTAGGGCATCCGGCCGCGCAGCTCGAAGCTGCGGACCACCTTCGCCTCCGCCGGCTCGAACAGCCCGATGGTGCGGACCACGCCCGGCTCGAGGGCCCAGGTGCCGGGGAGGGTGTAGAGGTGGAACTCGCCCACCTTCTGCTCCGAGGGGCCGGCCTTGTCCATGGACGGCGCGCTCCGCGCCACCATCATGGCCTCCTCCCGCATCCGCCGCTCGGCGGGCGCGGCCACGCTCACCTGCCCCGCCAGCAGCTGGATCTCCGCCTCCGGGTACCGGAGCGGCCCCGGATCGACCACGGCCTGGCCCAGGACGCGGGCGGTGCCGCCGGGGCCCAGGATCACCTGGTAGCTGGTGCTCCAGCCGGCGCCGCTGGTGAAGTAGGCGAGCGGGAGGCCGCGGCGGGCGCGGGCGGCGCTCACCAGGAGCTCATAGCGGGGATCCACCGTGACCAGCTCGGCGGGATACTGCGGGGTCCCCGGGGGCGAGAAGGTGACGGTGCCGTCTGCCAGCTTGTAGCGGGCGGGGTTGACCCCCAGCACGGTGGCGCTGACGGTGTCCTTGCCGATCCGGAAGGTGATCCGGCGGCCGACGGCGCGCCGCAGCACGTCGCCCTCGTCCACGCCGCCGTCATAGGCGCCGCTCAGGACGGTGATCTCGGGGTCGGTGGAGAAGATGGAGCCGGGCTCGGCGGGGCCGGTGACGGCCAGCTGGCGCGACTGGCCCTTGAGGATCTCGACCGGGACGGTCCAGCGCACCAGGGCGCGGCCGTCATTGTAGAGCGTGAGGCTGGTCGGCGCCTGGGCCGCGAGCCGGGAGGTGGCCATGGGGGTGAGGGCGATCAGGGTGGCGGCGGCCAGCAGGCGGCGGGCGGACAGGCCGCCGAGCCATCGAGCCGCCGAGCCGTCACGGGGACGGGACGTCATCGTGTGCTCCGGAATGGGGAAGTCACCTGGGCAGCAGTTCCAGGGCAACCCGGTGCACGACCTTCCGCACCACGATGTAGGTCACCAGCACCGCGATGACCCCGTAGATCCGGGCCACCGGGAGCGGCGGCATGCGGGCGGTGACGTACCATCCGACGAGCAGGGTTGCCGGCAGGGAGATGCGACGGGCCAGGCGGCTTGCACGGCGGACCCGCTCGGCCCGGCAGTCCCGGCAGAGCTCCCCGAAGCCCAGGCCGGCCACCCGGGTGCCGCACCGGGCGCAGGGGAGCTCAGGCCACCCGCTTGGCGACAGCATCCCCGAACTCCCGGGTGGAGGCGCTGCCACCCAGGTCGCGGGTGCGGACGTTGTCCTCGACGATGGTCTTCTCGATGGCGGCCCGCATCCGGTTGGCCCGCTCGACCTCGCCGAGGTGGTCGAGCATCATGGCGGCAGCGAGCATCTGGGCGGCGGGATTGGCGATCCCCTTGCCGGCGATGTCGGGGGCGCTGCCGTGCACCGCCTCGAAGATCGAGGCGTGGGTGCCGATGTTGGCGCCCGGGGCGAGGCCCAGGCCGCCGACCAGCCCCGAGACCTCATCGCTCAGGATGTCGCCGAACATGTTGGTGGTGACCATGACGTCGAACTGCTCCGGCTTCATCACCAGCTGCATGGCGCAGTTGTCCACGATCATGTCGTTGGATTGCACCCGGCCCTCGTACTCCTTGGCGATCCGCTTGCCGACCTCGAGGAACAGGCCGCTCACCATCTTGAGGATGTTCGCCTTGTGGACGATGGTCACCTTGCGGCGGTTGTGGCGCAGGGCGTACTCGAAGGCGTAGCGGATGATGCGCTCGCAGCCGGCGCGGGTGACGATGGCGGTGGACTCGCCCACGGCGCGGGGGTCGCCCCCGATGGCGATGAAGTGCTCCACCCCGACGTACAGCCCCTCGAGGTTCTCGCGCACCAGCACGATGTCCACGTCGCTGAACCGCCCGCCGGGCACGAACGAGCGGGCGGGGCGCAGGTTGGCGAACAGCTCGAATTCCTTGCGGAGCTGGACGTTGACGGAGCGGAAGCCGGTGCCCACGGGCGTGGTGAGCGGGCCCTTGAGGGCCAGCTTGCGGTGGCGGACGCTCTCGATGGTGGCGTCGGGCAGCGGGGTGCCGGTGGCCTCCACCGCGGCCACCCCGGCCAGCTGCTCGTCCCAGTCGAAGGTCAGGCCGGTGGCCTCGAGCACCTTGACGGTCTCGGCGGTGATCTCGGGGCCGATGCCGTCGCCGGCGATGAGCGTGACGTTGTAGGTCATCGAATGTCCAGTGCGGCGGGGAGCACGAGGTGCATCGCGCGGGTGAGGGCCTCCGCCGGGGTGGCGCCGCTGCCCCAGGTGACGGTGCGCCAGACCACCTTGCCGGTGCGGGTATCGGCCAGCGCCAGGGAGACCTCCGCCCGCATGCCGCCGGCCGGCTCGGGCACGAACTGGATGGCGGCGGGCACCAGGGCGAAGCGGCCGCCCAGCAGCGCCATCAGGGTGCGGAGCTGCCCGCGCAGCGGGTCGGGAACGTCCTCAAGCTGGCGGGCCCGGAGCAGCGACTGCCCCATGCGGTCGGGATCGGGGGCCACGGCGGGCGAGCGGTGGGCCACCCGGCGGAGCTCGGCCGGCAGCACCCACTTCACCTCGGGACCACGGGCCAGGAGCTCCGCGCCGACCACCGAGTCGGCCCAGGCGAGCGCGGTGGCGCGGTCGCCGAGGGGCGGCACCCGGCCCAGGGTGTCTCCGGCCAGCACCATGGTCTGGGGCAGCACGGCGATGGACTGGCCGGCGAAGACGGCGGCCGCGAACGGCCGCACCGGTTCGGTCGGCGGCTGGGACGTGGGCGCAGGCGTGGCGGGAGCGGGCTTGCCCCCGCACGCGGGGAGGAGCACCAGGAGGGCGGCGGCCGCGGACCACCGGAGAGGACGGCTTGGCACGGGGGGAATTGTAAACCGGCGGTGGGGATCGGGGAATTGGGCGGCTCGGCGGCTCGGCGGCTCGGCGGCTCGGCGGCTCGGCGGAGGGACTACTCGAGGGAGAGGCCGCCGTCCACCACGAGGGTCTGGCCGGTGATGTGGCGGGCTTCGTCGGAGCAGAGGAAGGCGATGACGTGGGCGACGTCCTCGGGCTCGGCGACGCGGCCCAGGACGCTGTGCTTCTGGGCCCGCTCGATCACCTCGCGGGGCAGCATGGACATGCGCTCGGTGCGGATGAAGCCGGGGGCGACGGCGTTGACGTTGATGTTGGCGGGGCCGAGTTCCACGGCGGCGGCGCGGGTGAGCCCCTCGAGGGCGGCCTTGCTGGCGGCGTAGTTGGCCACGCCGAAGCCTGGGCGGCCGGCCTGGTGGGCGGAGACGCTCACGATCTTGCCGTAGTGCTGCTTGCGGAAGATGGGCGAGGCGGCGCGAATGCAGTTGAAGGCGCCGGTCACGTTGGTGTCGAGCACCTCGTGCCAGGCCTCGTCGGTCATGCGCCAGAGGGCGCCGTCCATGGCGATGCCGGCATTGTTGACGAGGAAGTGCACCGTGCCGAAGCGGTGCACGGTGTCGGCGAGGAAGCGCTCGACGGAGGTGCGGTCGCGCACGTCGCAGCGGGCGGCGTAGACCTCGGCCCCCATCGCGGTGCAGGCGGTCTCGGTGAGCAGGGCCTGCTCGGTGACGTCGCGGCCGGGGAGCTCCACGAAGCAGAACGCCACCTTGCAGCGCTGCCGCGCGAACTCCATGGCGATGCACCGGCCCAGGCCGGTGGCCCCGCCCGTGACGACGGCCACCTTGCCCGCGAAGCCGGGGGAGATGGCGACCGGCAGCGGCTGCTCCAGCGTGGTGCCGGAGTGCTCCTGCTCGGGCTCCCAGGCCCCGCTGCCGTAGCTCTCGTAGGCGGCGAACATAGAGCGCAGAAGCTACGGGACCCGGCGGAACGGCGGAAGAGGGCCGGCCCGGTCCGGGGCGCGGCGCCCTGTCCTCCCGCGCCGGCCGCCCTAGATTGAGCCGCATGATCCCCCTCCTCTGGTCCCTCGTGGCCCTGGCCGGCGCCGCCGGCTGGGGCATGCTCGCGCTGCGCCGGGGCGAGACGGTGAGCGCCGCCTGGCTGGTCCTCGCGGCGGTGGGCACCTACCTGATCGCCTACCGCTTCTACAGCCGGTTTCTCGCCACCCGGGTGTTCGGGCTCGACAACCGGCGCGCCACCCCGGCCGAGCGGCTGGGCAACGGCCGCGACTTCGTGCCCACCACGCGCTGGGTGCTCTTCGGGCACCACTTCGCGGCGATCTCCGGCGCGGGCCCGCTCATCGGCCCGGTGCTGGCGGCCCAGTTCGGGTACCTGCCGGGGACGCTGTGGATCGTCTTCGGCGTGGTGCTGGCGGGCGCGGTGCAGGACTTCACGATCCTGGTCGGCTCCATGCGGCGCGACGGCAAGTCGCTGGGGCAGATGGCCAAGGAGGAGATCGGGGCGTTCACCGGGCTGGCGGCGATGGTGGCCATCCTGGCGATCATGATCATCCTGCTCGCGGTGCTGGCGCTGGTGGTGGTCAACGCCCTGCGCGACAGCCCCTGGGGGCTCTTTACCATCGCCTGCACCATCCCGATCGCCATGCTCATGGGCTTCTGGATGAAGGCGTGGCGGCCCGGCCGCACCCTCGAGGCCTCGGCGGCGGGGGTGGTGCTGCTGCTGCTGGCGCTGGTGGGCGGGCAGCAGGTGGCGGCGTCGCCGACGCTGGCGCCGCTGTTCACCTGGGCGCCGGTGACGCTGGCGCTGGCGCTGGTGGCGTACGGCTTCGTGGCGAGCGTGCTGCCGGTGTGGATGCTGCTGGCGCCGCGGGACTACCTCTCCACCTTCATGAAGATCGGGACCATCGTGCTGCTCGCGGTGACGATCCTGGTCGAGCTGCCCGACCTCAAGCTCCCCGCGCTCACCCGCTTCATCGACGGCACCGGGCCGGTCTTCGCCGGGAAGCTCTTCCCGTTCGCGTTCATCACCATCGCCTGCGGGGCGATCAGCGGCTTCCACGCGCTCGTGGCCTCGGGGACCACGCCCAAGATGGTGCGGCGCGAGGAGGACGCGCGGCTGATCGGCTACGGCGGGATGCTGATGGAGTCGTTCGTGGCGGTGATGGCGATGTGCGCGGCGGCGGTGCTCGACCCGGGGGTGTACTTCGCCATCAACGTGCCGCTGGCCAAGCTCGGGGGAAACGCGGTGGCGGCGGCGGAGACCATCCGCGGCTGGGGCTTCATGGTGACGCCGGAACAGATGGACGCCCTGGCGCGCCAGGTGGGCGAGGCCACGCTGCTGGGCCGCACTGGCGGCGCGCCGAGCCTGGCGGTGGGCATGGCCACGCTCTTCAGCGGCGCCTTCGGCGAGCACCTGCTGGCGCTGTGGTACCACTTCGCGATCATGTTCGAGGCGCTGTTCATCCTGACCACCATCGACGCCGGCACCCGAGTGGGCCGCTTCATGCTGCAGGAACTGGCGGGCCACGCCTGGGCGCCGCTCGGGCGCACCTCGTGGTACCCGAGCATCGTGCTCTCCTCGCTGCTGGTGGTGCTCGGCTGGGGGTGGTTCCTGGTGCAGGGCGTGCTCGACCCGCTGGGCGGGATCAACAGCCTGTGGCCGCTCTTCGGTATCAGCAACCAGCTGCTGGCCTCGGTGGCGCTGTGCGTGGGCACCACCCTCATCATCAAGGCCGGCCGGGCCCGCTACGCCTGGGCCACCCTGCTGCCGCTGGCGTGGCTGCTGGTGGTGACCCTCAGCGCCAGCTGGCAGAAGGTCTTCTCGCCGGAACGCCGCATCGGCTTCCTCGCCGACGCCGCCGCGCTCCGGGCGGAGATCGCCGCCGGCACCCTCGACCCGGCCCGCGGCGGCCGGCTCATCTTCAACGACCACCTCAACGCCGTCATGGCGTCGGTCTTCGTGCTGATCGTGCTGGCGGTGGTGCTGTCGTCGCTGCGCGAGTGGCTCCGCATCCTGCGGGGGCGGACGCCGGTGACGACCGCCGAGACCCCGTTCGTGGAGTCGGCGTATGGATCGTAGCCCGGCGGCTCGGCGGCTCGGCGACCCGGCCGATGGGTGGGGCCAGGCCCCCTCGGGGCTGTGGGTGCAGCTGCGGGAGAAGGCCATCGCCTGCGTCTCCACCTTCCGCCAGGTGGCCGGGATGCCCGACTACGAGGGCTACCTCCGCCACCTGCGCCTGACGCACCCCGACTGGCCGCTCCCCTCCGAGCGCGAGTTCTACACCCTGTACGTGACGGCGCGCTACGGCGACGGCCCGACCCGCTGCTGCTGACCCTTCCCCCGGGACCCTTCGATGAAACGCCTGGTCGGTTACTTCCTCAACGGCCTCATCTTCACCGCCCCCGCGGCGCTCACGCTCTACGTGCTGTGGGCCATCTTCACCACGGTGGACGGCTGGCTCCGCATCCCGGTGCCCGGCCTCGGTTTCCTGGCCACGCTCACGCTGATCACGCTGGTGGGCTTCCTGGCCTCGAACTTCCTGGCCCGGCGGATGCTCGAGTGGCTGGACGAGATGCTGGAACGGCTCCCCGGCGTGCGGCTGCTCTACACCGGGATCAAGGACGTGACCGGCGCCTTCGTGGGCGAGAAGAAGCGCTTCTCCCAGCCGGTGGTGGTGACGATCGACCCGGTGGCCGGGTCCAAGGCGATCGGCTTCCTCACCCAGGACTCACTCGATGAACTGGGGATGGCCGATCACGTGACCGTCTACCTGCCCTTCTCGTACAGCTTCGCGGGCCAGCTGCTGCTGTTCCCGAGCGAGCGGGTGGTCCCGCTGGCCGCGCCCAGCGCCAAGGTGATGGCGTTCGTGGTGTCGGGGGGGGTGGCGGAGGTGAGCCGGGAGTAGGGCGAACAACGGGAAGCGGGAAGCGGGAAAAGGGAAAAGGGAAAAGCGAAGGCGGGGAAAGCTCCCCGCGCCTTTCCTCTTCCCGTTTCCCTTTTCCCTTTTCCCTCTTCCCGTCAGTTCAACGTCAGGGCAGCACCCCCCGCCACTCCGTCAGCCACTTCCCCGTCCGGCTCACCGCGACCGAGCTGTCGTTGCCCAGGAAGTCGAGGTCGGCGTGGTTGAGGCGGGGGTCGGCGTAGGTGCCGCGCGCGCGGGCGGCGGCGCGCGCGTCGAGGAGGGTGCCGACCGCGGTGCGGGTGCCGATCCACAGCAGGCCGTCCGAGGCGCGGATGCCGATCCGCTTGGGGAGGTCGAAGCTGTCCGGCGCGGCGTAGATGCGGCCGAGCAGGGGCACGAGCGTGCTGTCCTGGCTGAAGGAGAGCAGCGTGAGGTAGCGGATGCGGAGGTTGCGGTCGGGGGTCTCGAGGAAGCGGCGGGCCACGCTGTCGGCGGCGCCGGCGCCGAGCCGGCCGAAGACCCAGGCATCGCCGAGATCGTAGTCGCCGGCGGGGACGCGGGGGAGGAGGTCGGCCAGCAGGGCGAGGTCGCCCCGGGTGACGCGCTCGAGCTCGAGGTCCACCGCGTGCAGCCCCGGCAGCAGGTCGGCGAGGTCCACGTCGGGGCGCGGCGGACGGAGTTCCCCGGCCTCGAGGCGGCGGCGCCAGGCGGCCACGCTGTCGCGACTGGCGGGCTCGCGCAGCTCGGCGAGCCGGTTGAGGGCCAGCAGGCCGTCGTTCCAGGGCGCGGTGCCGGTCACGGCGCCGCGGAGCAGTGCCCAGAGCGGGGCGCCGGCGGGGGCGGCGAGGATCCGGCGCACCGAGTCGGCGGCGGGGGTGCCGTCGCGCAGCGCCTCGTGCAGCTCGGAGTAGAGGGTCCGGCTGGGGTCGCCCACCCGGACCTGGACCTGCCCGGCGGTGGGCGCCGCGGCGGCGGCTCCGAGGCCGAGCGCGAGCAGGGTGAGGCGCATGCGGAACATCCGTCAGGACTCCTTGGCGGCGGCCAGCCAGCACAGGGTTGCCACCAGCATACCCCCGGCGGAGGCCCAAAGTGCCATCCCGCCACCCCCGGCCTGGTAGAGCGCCCCGAAGCCGAGGGCGGCGGGCAGGGCCGCGAGTCCGGTGACGGCGTGGTAGGCGCCGAAGCCGCGACCGGTGCGTCGTGGCGCCAGCCGGGCGATGAGCGCCCGTTCCGCCGACTCGGTGAGCCCGGCCACCAGCCCGAGCGCGAGGAAGACGGCGATCGCGACCGCGGGGGAGCGGGCCGCGCCGAGGCCGGCCGCGGCGAGCCCGAAGGCGAGGCCGCCGGCGGCGACAGTCCACCGCGGGCCGAGGTGGTCCACCAGCCAGCCGCCGGGGTAGGAGCTCAGCGTCCGCACCACGTGCAGCCCGGCCCACACCAGGGGGATGGTGGCGACCGCCACACCCAGGTCCTGCAGCCGGAGCAGCAGCAGGGTCTCGGGGAGCCGGAGCAACACCAGGAAGGCGAGCGCCAGCACCGGCGCCCAGAAGGTACGGCCGGTGGCGTCTGATTCGGCGGCTCGGCTGCTCGGCGACTCGGCGGCTCGGGCAGCGGGGGCGGCGCGCAGCACGACCACGAGGATCAGCGCGGCAACGAGCCCGGGCAGCACGCTCCAGGTGAGCACCGTGCGGACCGGCATGGCGTGGCTTACCAGCCACCAGGCGATGAGCGCGCCGGGAATGGACCCGAAGTGATCGGCGGCGCGGTGGAACCCGAAGGCGCGGCCCCGGATCGCCGCGGGGGTGACGTCGGCGATCATCGCGTCGCGGGCGGGGGTGCGGAGGCCCTTGCCGATGCGGTCCAGCACCCGGAAGCCCACGACCTGCCACGCGGCGGAGGCGCCGGCGATGAGGGGGCGCATGAGGACGGCGGAGGCGTAGCCGAGGAGAATGAGCGGCTTGCGCCAGCCGGGGCGGTCGGCGCGGCCGCCGCTGTACCACTTGGTGGCGGCGGCGGCGTGGTCGGCGGCGCCGTCGAGGGCGGCCAGGGTGCCCGGGCCGCCGCCGAGGGTGCCCACCACGAAGGCGGGGAGGAGCGGGTAGACCATCTCGCTGGCGAAGTCGTTGAACAGCGAGACGAGGGCCAGGCCGCGCACCGTTGGCGGAATCGCGGCGGGCGGGGTGCCGGGCGCGACACGGGCGGCGAGGGTGTGCTCCCCGCCGCCCGTGGCGCCCCGCCCTGCCGGGTCACTCATCGATGCCGAGGCCCATCCCCCATCGGATGAGGCTGACGGGGAGCCCGCCGTAGGCGAGCACCGCGTCGTGGAACTCGCGCAGCGGGGCGTCGGGGCCCGCGGCGCCGCGCCAGGCGTCGCGCAGGTGCAGGAACTCGCGCCGGCCCACGGCGTAGCAGAGCTGGTAGGTGGGCCAGGCGCAGTAGCGGCTGACCTCCGCGTGCGCCTTGCCGCGGTCCATGGCCACCCGGTCCACGAGGATGTCGGCCGCCTGCTCGGGCGTCATGCCGCGGGTGTGGAGCCCCACGTCGAGCGCGATCCGCACCGCCCGCCACAGCAGGTGCAGCCGCTGGAAGAGCCGCTCCTCCACCGACGCGAAGAACCCCTGCTCCGCCATCAGTTCCTCGCAGTAGAGCGCCCAGCCCTCGACCGTCACCGGGGTCCAGCTCACCCGGCGCACGTCGGAGGGGGAATTGCGGGCCACGCTGAGCTGCAGGTGGTGCCCGGGCCAGGCCTCGTGCGCCACCGTGGAGGCGATCTCGTGCGTGGAGCAGCCGGCGCCGGCGGTGGTGTGGCCGGGCCCCGGCGACGTGACGTAGAAGGTGCCGGTGCGGTAGTCGCCGAAGGCGGCCGGCGGGCTGTAGGCCGCGAAGGGCATCAGCGGCCGCAGGAAGGCCGGGGTCTCGACCACCTCGAGCGGCTGCGGCGGGAGGGTCACCAGGTCGCGCGCCTCGAGGAAGTGCCGGGCGCGGTCGACCGTGTCGCGGAAGGCGGACACCAGGTCCGGCCCCGGCGCCGACTGCACCCGGAGCCGCTCCACCACCGTCTGCCACGGCACCCGCGGGTCGATCTGGGCGGCGAGGGCCTTCACCTCGGCGGCGACCTCGTCGGCCAGGTGCATGCCGTAGCGGTAGAGCTCGGGGGCCCCGGCGCGCAGCGCGTGCTCATGGTGCAGCCGGCGGTTGAACTGGTCCTCGCCGATCGCGAAGGAGAGGTCGTCGTGATGGGCGGCGAGCTCGCCGCCCAGGGCCAGCGCGAAGCGGGTGAGCGCGCCCTCGGCCTCGCTCAGCGCCTCGTCGGCGGGGCCGGCCAGCTCGGGGTCGCCGTCCCGCACGGCGGCGGCCACTTCGACGAGGAGCCGGGGCCCGACGGCGGCGAGCTGGCTCGCGGTCTCCAGGAACACCCGCGGCGGGTCCTTGAGGGTCTCGCGGGCGGCGCGGAGGTAGGCGGGCGTGGCCTTCAGGCGGCCGAGCAGCGCCAGTCCGCGCTCCCGGGTGCGGCCATCGCGGCGCCGCAGCAGCGACTGGAAGGCGCCGTAGAGGTGCCCCAGCCAGAAGCTCGGGTCGTGGACGTGGGGGCGCTCCCGCTCGAAGCGCGCGATCGTGATCCGCACCTCGTCGAGGAAGGCGGTGCGGTCGATCTCCTCCTGGGGGTCGTCGACCTCGATCTGTTCCGCCGCCGCCGCGATGGCCTTGAAGGCCACCAGGTGCTCCCGCATCCGGTCCAGGCTGTAGTCGGCCAGCCGGTGATCGTGCGCGGTGATCCCCTGGCCGCTGGCGGCGGCCGGGTCAAAATGCCAGCGGAGGTCGAGGTAGCCCTGGTAGAGGTCGGTGGTGGCACTCATGGGTGGGCCTAAGGCTACACCGGATCGGGCCAGCGGGGAACAGGCCGGGGAGCCGCCCCGGTCCCCGCCGGAACGGCTCCCCGGACCCCCTTGCGGGCAAGGTCAGCTGGCGCCGGTGACCTCGGAGTCATCGCCGAGCGTGGTGGTCCCCTTGAAGCCGCGGACCGAGACCCGGTCGCCCAGCATGGAGTGGTGCAGCGTGCTGTCGAGGATGGCCGATTTCTCGCCCACGATGGTGTGCTCCAGGCGGCTGTTGACCACCCGGGTGCCCGCCTCGAGGGTGACGTTGGGGCCGATGGTGCTGTGCTCGATGGTGACGCCGTCCTGGATGAGCACCGGGTCGTGGATGGTGACGCCGGGGAACTCCCGCCGCCGGGCCGAGCCCATGCGCAGCAGGATCTCGTTGGTCTCGAGCAGGGTGTCGAGCTTGCCGCAGTCGTACCAGCCGCCCACCTCGGCGGTGAGGATCTTCCGGCCGTGGTCGATCATGTGCTGGAACGCGTCGGTCAGGTAGTACTCGCCCTTGTTGGCGGGGCTCTGCAGCACGTGATCGATGCCCCGCCACAGCGCGGCGGTGTCCTTGATGTAGTAGAGCCCGATGTTGGCCAGCTTCGAGATCGGGGTGGAGGGCTTCTCGACGATCTTCGTCATGAAGCCGTCCTTGTCGGTGACCACCACGCCGAAGCGCTGGTAGTCCTCGACTTCCTTGGCCCAGATGATCCCGTCGGCGGTGGTGCGGTTGATCAGCGTGAGGTCGGCCTCGAAGACCGTGTCCACGAAGATGATCAGCACCGGCTCCTTCACGTGCGGCCGGGCCAGGTTGATGGCCCCGGCGGTGCCGTCCTGGACCCGCTGCTCGATGAAGCGGCTGGGGTACGGGTAGCGGGACCGCGCGTACTGCTCCACCTGCTCCTTGAGGTGGCCCGTGATGTAGATGATCTCGGAGACGGACAGGCCCGCGAGCTTGTCCATCACCCAGTCCATGACCGGCCGCCCCGCCACCTTGAGCATGGGCTTGGGCACCAGGTGGGTGTGCGGGCGGAGGCGGGTCCCCTTGCCGGCGAGGGGGATGATCACCTGCATCGGGGTCAGCTCCTTCCGTAGCGGTCCTGAAGACGGACCAGGTCGTCCAGTTCCGGGGTGGAGGCTTCGAGCACGTCGGTGTCCACCACGGCCTCGATCTGGTGGACCAGGGTCGGGGGAATATGCACCGACTCGCCGGCCTTGAAGGGCCGCGCGACGAGGGTGTCCCCCGGCTGGGTGCGCAGGATCAGCTCGCCGGAGAGGACGTGCATGGTCTCGTCCTTCCGGTTGTGGTACTGCAGGCTCAGGACGTGGCCGGCCTTCACGTGGAGGATCTTGCCCACGTAGCGGTCGGTCCGGGCCCAGATCAGCTCGTAGCCCCACGGCTTGTCCACGCGGTACGGCACCTCGGCCATCAGCCCTCCAGGGGGTGCAGCAGGAATGAGGACGGTCGGGTGATGCAGGCGCGGACGCACACGCCGCAGCCCACGCAGCCTTCGGCCTTGAGCACCGGGTGCCCATCGGCGTCGATCGCGAGCGCGCGCTCCCCGACCGGACAGGCGTCGGCGCAGGCCCGGCACGGGGTCCCGGCGAAGGTCACGCACCGCTCCGGGACCAGTTCCAGCGCCGCCAGACGATACCCAGCCCATCCCTGCGGCGGGAGGGTCAGGGCCTCCGTGGGGCAGGCGGCCACGCAGGGCATGGTCTCGCAGGCGGTGCAGGCCTGCAGCTCGGGGTCGATGTAGGGGGTCCCCGCCCCGAAGCCCGCGGAGGACGGCACCTTGCGCAGCGCGAACGGGGGGCAGGCGCTGATGCACTCGCCGCAGCGGGTGCAGGCGGCCAGGAAGGCCATCTCGGGGAGGGCGCCCGGCGGCCGCAGGTGCCGCTCCGGCGCCACCCGCCGCTCCGCCTTCTCGACCACGTCCTCCAGCCACTTGCCGAAGGTGCCGCGGAAGAGCGCGCGGCGGTCGGAGAAGTCCGGCAGGCCGGGGATCAGCATGGGCGGCTCGGCGGCTCGACGGCTCGGCGGCTCGACGGCTCGGCGGCAAGTCCCGCCCATACGGCCGAGCCGTCGAGCCGACCAGCCGCCGAGCCCACTAGAACGCCGGACTGAAGCTGAACGTCCACCGGAAGCCCGCCTTGTCGGCGCCGGGATGGGTGTCCTGGGCCAGCGCCGGCCGGTTGACCAGGAGCGGCAGGTCGGCCCGGGTGGTGAAGCGGGTCTGGCCGATGCGATGCTCGATACGGAGCCCCACGCCGGCGTCGGCCAGCAGCCGGTCCGGAGCCCGGTCGTCGAAGGTGTGGCCGGCGTCGCCGAAGAGCGCGAGGCCCACCCGGTTGAACAGGTGACCGCCGCGCCGCTGGAACACGGTGCGCTCCAGCTCCAGGTTCACCGCCACCAGGCCATCGGCGGAGAGGCGCGGGTCGAAGCCGCGCAGGTTGCCGCCGCCGGGGGCGTGGTAGTTCATGTCGGGGCGCACCAGCAGCGCGCCGTCGGAGCGCAGGAAGGGGTTGCCGAAGCGCTCCAGCGGGTCGGCGCCGGCCACGTACACCTGGCGCTGCTTCACCGCCGAGGCGCCGCTGGTGCTCACCCCGCCGAAGAGCCGGAAGGCAAAGCCCCAGCGCGGCGGGCGGCCCGGGGCGGCCGCGCCGAGGCCCCGGCGGGCCTCCAGCTCGAGGGTACCGCGGCCGTACACGGGATCGAGGTCGGTGCGCCCGGTGGCCGCGGCCAGCCCGTCGGGATTGTAGGCCAGGCCGCCGGCCGCCCCGAGGCGGGCGGCGAGGCTCCAGCCGTTCACCTGGTCGGTGACCCCCGTCGTCAGGCCCAGCTCCACCGTGCCGGCGTCGTCGTAGTAGCCCGGCTCCAGGTAGCGGGCGTCATCGGGCACGTGCCAGGTGAGCGAGCCGCCCACGGTGTGGGTCGGCCCGTAGCTCAGGTGGGCCCGCCGGGTCTGCTCCACGGCCAGACGGAGGCCGTAGCGGCCCTCGACGTTGTACCCCTCGAGGGACTGCGACAGCCCGGGCGAGCGGAGCGCGGTCGGGTTGCGCATCCGGATGAGGAAGTCGGAGTCCTTCACGTCACGGTCGGATTCCCAGCCGGTGCCATAGCTGAACATCGAGAGGTTCTGCTCGAACCGGCCGAGGTAGTCCTCCCGGGTCCGCAGGCCGATGGTGATCCCGGCGGCGTCGTTGTACCACGCCACGGGCATGGTTCCCTCGGTGCGCCGGTCGCGGGCGGTGCGCTGGCTGAACCAGGTGTCGAGGTACCGCGCCCGCTTCGGTTCCCGCGTGACGATGCCGAGGAAGCCCTTGCGCCAGGTGTTGTTGAGCATGTTCCAGTCGCCGGTGCGGACCCGCGGGTCGAGCCGCACCTCGCGCGGCTTCGAGCGGGTGTGCACCGTGGCCCACTCGGCGGTGGCGACCCCGTCGGTGCGCACCACCGCCGTGTCGGACTCGCCGAAGACCCACACTTCGACCGGGATCCTGCCGTCGGCCTTGCGGAGCACTTCGACGCGGGTGTCCCACCCGGTCGACTCGGCGGCTCGGCGGCTGGACGGCTCGACCTTTACCCTGCCCACCGCGTAGTCCACCAGCGCGGTTCCGTGCAGCCCCTGGCCGAAGAACGCGGCCAGGTCCATCCCGCTCACCTCCTCGGCCACGGCGCGGAAGGCCGCCTCGTCCACGTGCTTGAGCTTCCAGCGATCGTAGTAGGTGCGCAGGATGCGGAGCATCGCGGCGTCGCCCACGACGTAGCGCAGGCGGTGGAAGAACATCTCCCCGCGGCTGTAGATGCTGATGTTGTAGCTGGTGAAGTCGCGGTACTTGTCGCCGATCAGGCTGGCCGGCTCGGACAGGCCGTCGAGGTCGAGGCCGAGGAGGAAGGCGTCGTCGGCCGGGTCCTCGTCGGTGCCGCCCGGCTGGGTGGCGCTGAAGAGGGAGGTCTGGAAGCTGGTGAAGCCCTCGTCGAGCCACCCCTCGCGCCACTCGTTGTTGGCGAGGATACCCATGGTGTAGTTGTGGCCCAGCTCGTGAACGATCAGGCCCTGCCCCGCCGAGCCGTCCATGATCATCATGGGGAACTCGGTGCCGCCCCCCTCGATGCGGTGCACGTTGGTGATCTGGGGCCACGCGAACGGCCCGTACAGCTGGTCCAGCCATTCCAGCGCCTTCACGGTGCGCCGGGTGGCCACGCCGCGGCCCCAGCTCGCGGTGTCGCCGGGCTGGTACAGGACGTGGACCGCCACCGGCCCGTAGACCGCGCCCTCGTACCGGTACGCCGGGTTGAGGCTCGCGGCCCAGTGATGGACGTCCTCGGCGTACCAGACCACGCGCTTCCGGCCCATGACCATGGCCACGTCCCGCGGGGGCCCGTCCGTGGCGCGCACGCACTCCGCGCCCACCGCGACGTAGCGCGGGGCGTTGGGGTAATAGTCGCGCTGGTACTGGATGGGGCGGTCGGGGACCTGGTTGGCGGACTCCCACCCGGGGTCGCCGCAGAGGGGCACCCCGGTCGCGCCCATGACCTGGTCGCGCGGGACATCCAGCTCCACCAGGTAGGTCGCGAACTCGCCGTAGAACTCACCACCGGGGTAGAGCGGCTGCTCGTTCCATCCGTGCGTGTCGTAGACCACCACCTTGGGGTACGACTGGGCAAAGTCGAACGCCCGGCCCCGGCGGCCCTGGCGGCGGGGCGTGGTCGAGGGACGGGCGTCGAAGTCGAGGTCCACCACCATCGAGTCGCCGGGCGCCAGCGGCCGCGGCAGCGCGAACCGCGCGATGGTGCTGTCCGGCGCGAAGGGAAAGACCGGCGTGACCCCCTGCCCCATCATCCGCACGTTCCGGACATGGGCGAAGGCGTAGTCGGGATCCTCGAGGTCGTTGAACCGGCGCCGCCGTTCCACCGAGTCGGCGTCCGCCCAGCGGGAGCCGGGGCGGAAGGCGTTGAGGTGCAGGTGGAAGGCGAAGGTCGTCAGGGTGTCAGGCGACCGGTTCACGTAGGTCACCCGCTGCTGGCCGGCGAGGACGCCGCTGGGCTCGTCGAGCCGGGCCTGGATCTCGTAGCGGACGCCCTGCTGCCAGTACGGGGCCTGCGGGGCGGCCGGGAGCTGGACCGCCGCGAGGATGAGGGGGATGAGATTCATGCCGAATGATACCGACGGCCCACCGGAGTGCACAGTTCCGGCGGGCCATCGGACCCCGGCTAGGGGCGGCGGAAGGTCATCTCCACGTAGGCCAGCGTGGCGGCATCGCCGGCGTAGACCCCGCGCACCACCGAGCCCCCGAACGCGTGCCCGACGTAGCCGTACATGCTCCACCAGGGGCGGACGGTGTAATCCACGGACAGGTCGGCGAGGGTGGCGAGGTCGGTCTCGCCGCCGCTCGGCCGGCCGCCGAACCCGAACGACCCCCGCCGCTGGAACGCCCCCGACCCGCCGTACCAGAGGTCGTTGGCCTCGGCCAGGCGGATCCGGTGTACGTCGGTGCGCAGGGTGAGCCGCCCCGGGACGGGCCGGAGCACCAGCTGCCCGAACAGGTCCTCGTTGTTCATCAGGTTGAAGAACGGGAACTGGGCGAAGGGCCGCACCGTGGTCATGGCCTGGAAGAACGTCCCGTGGGTGCCGTCGTTCGGGTCGTCATCGCCGGAGGAGCGGTTGTAGCCGACGCGCAGCCACGGCTTCCAGGGCGCCTTGGCGAACTGGTAGCCGGCCTCGGCGGCCACCGCCCAGGCCCGGTGCTCGAGCGCGCCCCAGCTGCCGAACTGGTACACGCCCCACAGGGTCGCGTCCCACTCGCCGTGCCCCAGGGGCCCATGGCGGAGGTAGTGGCCGCCGAGCATCGGGATGGTGATCTCGGCGCTGTCGGCGCTGCGCACCGGCGCGGGGCGGTTGTCGGCCTTGATCACGGAATCGGCGGGCGAGCGCCGGTCGGCGTAGTACATCGCGAAGAGCCGCGCCTCCGCCTTGCCACCCAGGCGGGCCGGCTTCACGGTCAGGGTCGCGGCGGCGATGTCCACCTCGGACATCTCCTTGCCGCCGTTCAGCTCGAAGCCCCCCTGGCGCGGGTGGGCGGCGAAGAGGGTCAGGTTGGCGCCCTTGCCGTCGAGCGCCGCGGCGCCGCCGTCGAAGGTCCGCTGCACCTGGCTGAAGCCGAAGTTGGCGATCAGCCGCCCGGCGACCCGGCTGCGCCGCAGCCACTCGAGGGTAGGGTCGGTGGTGACCGCCTCCGTGCCATCCATGTAATCGAAGCGGCCGGCGCGCAGGAAGGTGCTGCCGTGCCCGGGTCGCTTGAGGGTGACGAAGGCCTGGTTGACGAAGACGCGGCTGTCGTTCGACTTGGCGTGCGGGGTGAAGTGCGACGCGCCGCCCCCCATCTCGCCGATGGGCGCCGGCCCCCGGGCGTCCTCGGGGAGCCCCAGCATCGTGGTGTTCTGCAGTTCGACTGTTGCATCGAACCAGCGCCGGGTGTCGAACCGCAGGCCCCCCTTGAGGAGCCCCGCCCCGTAACCGTAGCTGTTGGCCCCGGGCACCGTGGCCGCCGCGCTCCCGGGGTCGAACCAGCTCCAGGACTCGTAACGAAGCCGCGCCGAACCATACAGTTGCAGTGAGGCGCCCCGCGCCTGCTGGCCCGCCAGGGGCACGCTGAGGCCCACGAGGAGCAGGAGCGAGGGCCAGATTGTCCGACGTGGCATTATTTGATGTCCGGGTGAGGGGTCTACCGGGCACTGTGCAAGATTCGGTCCCTCGCCTCAGGGCTGGCGCAGGAAGCCCTCGATGCCGAAGTCGGGGATCTGCAGCTCCGCGACCCCGCCGGCGGCGTCCAGCACGAAGACCACCCGGGGGGGCGGGTCGCGCCCGTCGCCGAGGCGGGCCAGGAAGGTGTCGTAGTGGAGGTGCTCGAGCGGGCCCGCGAGGTCGCTCGAGACGCCCATGCGGAAGCGGAGTGCCTCGCCCTCCAGGGTGATGGCGATGTCCCCCCAGACGGGGTGGAGGTAGCGGCCCGCGTAGGCGGCCGGCGGCAGTGACGGCCGGGTGCCCGGCACCCGCCCCGCCATCGGGTCGGCGGGGGCCGCCCGCCGGGCGGTGTAGAGCGCGTAGAGGTCGGTGCTCCAGTCACGATCCGGCCCGCCGATGGCCAGGTCGAACACCCGGAGCATCAGGGCGTGGCGGAACTCCGCGTGATCCAGGTTGCCGAGCACCACCACGCCGGTGCGCCGGGCCGGCAGCAGCCCGACGATCGCGGTGCGCCCCGCGAGGCTGCCGGTGTGGAAAGCCACGAACTCGCCCCGGTAGTCCTGCTCGAACCAGCCCAGCCCGTAGGTGCGCCAGTGCGGCCGGGTAAGCGCGGCGGTGGGGTAGTACTGCTCCGGAGGGATGATGGCGCGCGGGGCCAGGAGGGTGGCCACGACGTCCTGGCCGAGAAGCTGCCGCCCCCCCGCCGTGCGGCCGCCGGCGAGCAGGAAGCGGACCCACGCCGCCATGTCCTCGGCGGTGGACCAGACCGCGCCGGCGCTGCCCACCACGTCCACGGTGTCCTCCGCAATCACGCGGACGGTATCGCGGATGCGGTAGTGCGGCAGGGAGCGGTCGGGGTCCGCGGCGGCCGTCATCGCGGCCAGGCTGGCATAGGTGCGCGTCATGCCCAGCGGGTTGAACAGCCGGCGCCGCAGGAACTCCTCGAAGCGCATGCCCGAGGCCCGGGCCACGACCTCGCCGGCCAGCCCGTACATCACGTTCTGGTAGATGAAGCCGCCCCGCAGGGGATAGGCGGGGGTGAGGAGCCGGAGCCGCCGGAAGATCTCGTCCCGGCCCAGGTCGCCACGGGACCAGAGGAGGTCGGCGTTGCCGAGGCCGGCGTTGTGGGTGAGCAGGTCCACCACGCGGAGCGTGCCGGTGACATAGGGCTCCGGCATCTGGAACTCCGGCACCCAGCGGGTCACCGGGTCGTCCCAGTCGAGCGTGCCCTCCTCCACCAGCATCGCCAGCGCCGCGGCGGTCATGGCCTTGGTGGTGGACATGATCCCGAACAGTGTCTGCGGACCCACCGCGCCCGGCCGTCCCAGCTCCCGGACACCGTAGCCGCGGAGGAACACCACCGAGTCGTTGCGGACCACCGCCACCGCCAGGCCGGGGATGTCCCACTGGGCGGTGCCGCGGCGGATGAAGGCGTCGAGGTCGGTGGCCCAGGGATCGGCCACCGGGGTCTGTGCGCGGGCGCTGGTGGCCCCGCCCAGGGCGAGGAGAAGCAGGCAGACGGCGCGGCGTGGCATGTCGGGATCCGTGGGGGGGCGCCTAGATGTGCCGGTCGGCGGCGCGGGTGTCAAGCACCGCGGGAAACGACGGCGGGCCCACCGCGAAGGGTGGGCCCGCCGGGAACTGCTATGGTGCCACGTCTAGCGAGCCAGCAGGGCCCGGCGGAGCATCGTCATCCGGCGCTTGACCGAGCCATCGAACACCCGGTCGCCCACCCGGACCACGAGGCCGCCGAGGATCGACGGGTCCTCGCTGAAGTGGGGCAGGACCTGCTTGCCCACGACTTCAGTCAGGCGGGCCGCGATGGCCTTCCGGAGCGCCTCGTCGGCCGGCCGCGCCAGCGTCACCGACGCCCGCACACGGTTCAGCTTGCGGTCGACCAGCCCGAGGTACTCCTGGGCCATCTCCCGGAACAGTCCCTGGCGGCCGCGCCGGACCACCGAGCCGAGGAAGAGCACGAACTCGCGGGGCGCGTCCGGCAGCGCCCCGGTGAGGATCGCGGTCTTCTGCGCCTTGGTGACCCGGGGGGACATCAGGACCGCCTGCGCCTTCGGCGCGGCGGCGATGCCCCCCGCCACGGCGTCGAGCAGGTCGGCGTACTGCGCCGTGCGCCCGCTCTTCTCGCCGAGGTCGAACAGCGCCTCGGCGTAGTTGCGGGCGATGGTCTCGTTCGTCACCGGGCCTTCTCCAGGCTGGCGAGGTAGCCCTCGACCAGCGACCGGTCGGACGCGGCGTCGAGCTTCTGGCCGATGAGCCGGCCAGCCGCCGCCAGCGACAGGTCCACCGCCTCGCGGCGGAGGTCCGTGAGCGCCTTGTCCCGCTCGGCCGCGATGTCGCGGCGGGCCCGCTCGAGCAGCTCATCCTGCTCGTGCCGGGTCTTGTCGATCGCCGTCGTCCGCTCCTTCTCGGCCGCGGACTTGGCCTCGGCCATCATGGCCTGCGCCTGGGTCCGAGCCTCGGCGAGCAGCCGCCGGTTCTCGTCGAGCAGCGCCTTCGCTTCCGCGTTGGCCTTCGCGGCCTCGTCCAGCTGGCGGGCGATGGTGCGCTCCCGCTCCTCCGTCGCCTTGAGGATCGCCGGGAAGGCGAACTTCTTCAGCAGGAACAGGAGGACGACGAAGACCACCCAGGTCCAGATGACGAGCCCGGAGTTGACCGCGAAGGGCGACGGCGCGCCGCCCTCCCCGCCCTCCGAGACCAGCGTCAGCAGCATGGTGATCATGGAGCCCGCGCTTTCGGGTTACTTGATGAGCTTGAAGAGCAGCGCGAACACCAGGGCGATGATCGTCGCGCCCTCGAGCAGCACCGCGATCAGCAGGCCCGCGCCGCGGATGTCGCCGGCCGCCTCGGGCTGGCGGGCGATCGACTCGGCCACCTGGCCACCGATGCGGCCCAGGCCCAGGCCGGCACCGATCACGGCGAGACCGATGGCGAGGCCGGCCCCGAGCAGGCCATAACCGGCGCCGGCGGCCGGCGCGACTTCCTGGAGCAGAGCGAGCATGTTCAGCATGTCATTCCCCTGGTCAATCCGTGGGAGATTCCGTGTGATGGCGCCCGGTCGGCGCCGCTGCATCCACCGGCGGGTGCCCAGGTCTCCCGGCCCGGGTCCGCACCGCGATCCGCCAGCGCCCCGGAGGGCAGCGGATGTCGCCCCGCCATTCGGCCGGGCTACGTGCCCGGACCCGTGGATGCACGGGCCGGGCGAGAGTTCGACGGCTCGGCGGCTCGGCGACTCGGCGACTCGGCCGAGCCGTCCAGGCGCCGAGCCGTCTAGTGCTCGTGCTGCATCAGCCCGATGAACACCGAGCTCAGCAGCGCGAAGACGTACGCCTGCAGCAGCGCCACGATGAGCTCCAGCCCCATGATGCCCACCACCAGCAGCGCGGTCCCGATGCCGATCCCCCAGCTCCACACCCCGAGGTGCCCGAACAGGAACACGATGCCGAACAGCGACAGGATCACGAAATGGCCCGCGGTCATGTTGCCGAAGAGACGGACCGCCAGCGCGAACGGCTTCACCAGCTTGCCGAGCACCTCGATCGGGCTCATGAAGATGGCCATGGCCACGGCCCCCGGCCCATGCAGCCCGGGGAAGTGCGGGAAGATGGTGGCCAGGTAGCCCTTGGGGCCGAGCTTGATGAAGCCGGCGATCTCGATCACCAGGAAGACCAGGATCGCGAGCGCCGCGGTGACGGCCAGGTTGCCGGTCGGGGAGGAGCCATGCGGCAGCAGGCCGAGCAGGTTGCCGTACAGGATGAAGAAGAAGAGGGTGATGATCAGCGGGGCGAACCGGGCGCCGCCGTGGCCGATGTTGGCGATGGCGATGTCGTTCCGGACCCAGAGCACCAGGCCCTCGACCGCGCCGGCGAAGCCCTTCGGCGCATGGCCGGTCTTCGTCTTGGCGATGCTGCGCGCCGCGGTCCACAGCGTCAGGAACACCAGCGTCGCCGCGATGAACAGGAACACCACGTGCTTGGTGGGGGCGAGCGTGGCGTCGATCGGGTAGTTCAGGTGGCAGCCGGGAATGTGCCAGGCCCACTTGTAGACGTCGATCGAACAGGCGTCCGCCGTGTGGTGCAGGACCATCTCGCCGACGTTGACCGCTTCCTGGAGCATCATCGAATGAACCTGACCTCGAGAAAGAGCAGGGGAATGAGCACCCCGACGTAACCCAGCCCGGTGGCGAGCGGCAGGAAGCGCCCGCGATCCCACAGGACCAGCCCCGCGAACACCACCACCCCGAGCAGCCGGAGCGCCATCCCGACCCCGACCGCCTTGAAGAACTCGGCCGTACCGCGGCTGAGCGGCGCCCGCCGGAGCGCCCGGACCGCCACCAGCTCGATCGCGGTGGCCACCCCGCCCATCACCACCGCGGGGAGCAGCGCCCCGGGCCCGAGCCAGCGCACCAGCAGGGCGGCGACCACCGCCGTCAGCAGGATTCCCGCGGCCAGGACCTTCACGACTCACCAGGCCCAGATGAATCAGCCGAGCCGCCTGGCCGCCGAGCCGCCGAGCCGTCCTGGCGCGCAGCCTCGAACGCCTGCTCGTCCTGCTTGACCTTGAGGAACACCCACACGAAGGCCAGCCCCGCTCCGAGGAGGGTCCCGACGATCGTGAGCCACGGCATGGTGTTGAGCCAGCGATCCAGCAGGTACCCGGCGCCGGCGAACAGGATGACGCTGAAGGCGAAGGTGTAGCCGAGGGTGTCGTACCGCCACGCCTCCCCCAGCTCCCTGCCGGCCGACTTTTTGGGCCCCATTAGACGCGGAAAAGTACCCGCTTGTGAAATATTTCGCAAACTTCCCGGGGGCGGCGGGAGGGTGGTGGTGCCTCCCGCGGCCCCCGGGCGCGCTGGGCCCTCCGCGCACTGCAGTTCGCTCGGCGGGGCAGGGAGTGTCTGTTTCTTTGTGTATGAGCCTGGTTCACTGCCATGCCGGGACCCGCTCCCCGAAGAGGAGGCGGATGTGCCGCATCGCCTCCACCCAGTGCTGCGGGGTGCCCAGCTTGGCCTGCGCGTTCCGCAGCGCCAGGTAGAGCAGTTTGCTCGCCGCCTCCGCGGAGGGGAAGTGCCCCCGCACCTTGAGGCTCTTCCGCAGCGTCCGGTGCAGGCTCTCGAT
>JBGAPX010000167.1:0-5176 GCA_044221045.1 Gemmatimonadales bacterium | reverse complement strand
GGGTGAGGGGGTGGTTGGGCGGTTAGGCGGTTGGGCGATTGAGCGATTGAGCGATTGGGTGATACCGCCTTACCGCCCTTACCGCCCTTACCGCCTTTACCGCAACTCGCGAATCCTGATGTTCCGGAACGCCACCCGGTCGCCGTGGTCCTGGAGCGCGATGTGGCCCCGCGCCGCGCGACCGTAGCCCGGCCACTGGGAGAACTTGCTGGCCGCCACCTTGGCGGTCCAGTCGGGGCCGCCCAGCTCGTAGCTGACCACCTGCTGGCCGTTCATCCAGTGCTCCACCTGGCTGCCGCGCACCACGATCCGCACCGCGTTCCACTCGCCGGCGGGTTTCACCACCCCGGCGGGCGCCGCGTAGAGGCCGTAGCACGACCCGGCGGCGGTGAGGCGGTTGAGGCCGTCGGCGTGGGCCGCGTCGTCGAGCACCTGCATCTCGGGACCGCTGCGATAGCTGTACTCGTCGTCCTCGGTGACCCGGTACATGACGCCGCTGTTCCCGCCCGGCGCCACCTGCCACTCGAGCTCCAGCTCGAAGCTGCCGTACTCCCCGACCGTGATGATGTCGCCCCCCTCGCCGGTGCGGGTCAGCGCGCCGTCCACCACGGTCCAGCCCGCGGGCACGGTGGCCTGCCGGTAACCCCGCCAGCCGGCGGTGGTGCGCCCATCGAAGAGGCTGGTCCAGCCCCCGGCGCGCACGGCGATGGACGCCTCGGCGCCCGCGGCGGGGACGCCGGCGCCGGTACAGGCACTGAGCAGCAGGATGGGACCGATGTACGACCAGGGTGCGCGCGGCAGGCGCATGCAGGGCTCGGCGGGGAAGAGACGAGCGTTACGATACGTCCTCTGCCGACGGGACGAAAGGGGCCGCCGCCACCCAGCGTGTCACCGCGTGCTGCAGGTCGCGGCGCTTGACCGGCTTGCTCACGAAGTCATCCATGCCGGCGGCGAGGCATTTCTCCCGGTCGCCGCCCATGGCGTTGGCGGTGAGGGCCACGATCGGCAGGCGGCGACCCGCGGCCCCCAGGGCCCGGATCTCCCGGGTGGCCTGGTAGCCGTCGAGCACCGGCATCAGGCAGTCCATGAACACGATCGCGAAGGCCTCCCGCGCCACCCGGTCCACCGCCTCGCGGCCGTTCTCGGCCACCACGACGTCGCACCCGCACTGGGCGAGGAAGCGCTCCGCCAGGTAGCGGTTGAGCGGGTCGTCCTCGACCAGCAGCACCCGCACCGCGCCCCCGGCGCCCCGCGGGACCGCGGGGGCCGGGGCCGGCTCCACGACCTCGAGCGCCGCCCCCGCCGGCACCGGGCCGAACGGGAGCACCACCCAGAAGGTGCTCCCCTGCCCGGGGCAGCTCGCCACCCCGATCTCGCCGCCCATCAGCTCCGCGAGCATGCGCGAGATGGCGAGCCCGAGCCCGGTGCCACCGAAGCGGCGGGTGGTCGAGCCATCGGCCTGGGTGAAGGGCTGGAACAGGCGCGCCAGCGTCTCGGGGGCGATGCCGGGGCCGGTGTCCTCCACCTCGAACCGGACCTGGCTCCCCTCCGGACCGGTGCCCAGGGTGCGCACCCGCAGCGTGACCTGGCCGCGGGCGGTGAACTTGACCGCGTTGCCGAGCAGGTTGGTCAGCACCTGGCGCACCCGTCCCGCGTCGCCCAGGACCAGCCGCGGCACGTCCGGGTCCTGCACCAGCTCCAGCGCGAGCTGCTTGCGGCGCGCCTCCAGCCGCAGCGCGCCGGCGGTGCCTTCCAGCACGCCCGGCAGGTCGAAGAGCCGCGGGTCGAGGGTGAGCTTGCCGGCCTCCACCCGCGAGAAGTCGAGGATGTCATTGATGATGCCGAGCAGCGCCTCGCCCGAGCCGCGCAGCATCCGGACGTATTCGGCCTGCTCGGGATCGAGTGCGGTGTCGCCCAGCAGTTCGGCCGTGCCGAGCACCGCGTTCATCGGGGTGCGGATCTCGTGGCTCATGTTGGCCAGGAACTGGCCCTTCACCCGGCTCGCCTCCTCGGCCCGCTCGCGCGCGGCGTCGAGTTCCTCGCCGCGCTGCTCCAGCTCGCGGATCAGGTCGGTGGCCACCTTCACCACGCCGGCGGTGCGCCGCCGGAGCCGCTCCACCCGCAGCGCGTTGAGCGCGAAGTAGCCGTGCCCCACGATGAGCAGCCCGATCCGCGCCGACTGCGCGGCCCAGTTGACGGGCAGGCCCATGACGGCCGCTTCCCACGCGAGCAGTGCCAGGTAGCAGCCCAGCGCCACGGTGCCGAACCAGAGCACCACCCGCTGGCCCACGGTGGCCATGTCGGCCCCGCGCACCAGCAGCGCCACGAAGAACCAGCTCGCGGTGCCGCCGGTGAAGTACATCAGCAGGGCGATGAAGCCGAGGTCCACGGCCAGGAAGACGTTGCCGAGGTGGATGCGGGCGCCGCGCCGGTACCAGCGCCGCAGCGCCAGCCAGCTCAGCCCCACGTAGGCCAGGGTAAGGAGCCAGACCCCGAGCAGGCCGGTCCGGGCCAGGCCCTGGCCGGCCAGATGGTCGTACAGGAGCGCCACGCCGGCCAGGAGCGGCATGCCGATCGCCCGCAGGCGCGGCACGTCCACGGTCTGCACCTGGCGGTCCCGCTCCGCCTTGCGGCGGCCGGCCTCCTCGGCATCGAGGAAGACCATGTCGCGCGCCAGCTGCAGGGCGCGGGTGTCGAAGGCGAGGCTGGTCCGCTGTCGGGGCATCCACCGGAGTATCGGCTGCTGACCCCGGGCCGCTGAGCCGGTTCCCGCTACTGGCGTTCCCCCCGGACGGGGGGTAACCTCACCCCATGGACCGGCGCGAACTCCTCCAGCTCCTTTCAGCGACCAGCGCGCTCGCCTTTCTCCCTCCGGACCTCCTCCCGGCCGCGCGTCGGCTGCACGCCGCCGGCGGCCCCCGGCAGGCGCTCGACGCCGACCAGGCGGCCCTGGTCACCCTCATCGGCGACATGATCCTGCCGCGGACCGACACCCCGTCGGCGTCCGACGTGGACACCACGGGCTTCGTGGACCGGCTGCTCGACGCCTGGTACCCCGACGACGAGCGGGCCCGCTTCCTCGCGGGGCTGGCCCACCTCGAGGCGCGGGCCGTGGACCTGCATGGTGGGCGCTTCGTGACCCTGCCGGAGCCGGCCCGCGTGGAGTTGCTCACCGCCCTCGACACCGCCACCGGCGAGCTCGACACCGCGGCCGGCGCCTTCCGGCGGCTCAAGGGGCTGGTGATCTACGGCTGGTTCACCTCCGAGGCGGTGATGACGCTCGACACCGCCCACCCGCTGATCCCCGGCCGGTTCGACGGCTGCCTCGCGCTCCACCGGCATTGAGCTCCCCGCGATGACGCCTGCGCCCCGCCAGTACGACGCGATCGTGGTCGGCTCCGGCATCACCGGGGGCTGGGCCGCCAAGGAGCTCTGCGAGCTGGGCCTGCGGGTGCTGGTGCTGGAGGCGGGCCGCGAGATCGTGCCGGAGAAGGACTACGCCGAGCACATCCAGGCGTGGGAGCTGCCGTTCCGCGGCTGGGGCGACCGCCGCACGCTGGAGCGGGAGCAGCCCATCCAGAAGAACTGCTACGCCTGCGACGAGTGGGGCGCCAGGTTCTTCGTGAACGACCTGGAGAATCCCTACACCTTCGACCCGGCGCAGCCCTTCCACTGGATCCGCGGCCGCCACCTCGGCGGGCGCTCGATCATGTGGGGGCGCCAGGTGTACCGCTGGAGCGACCTCGACTTCGAGGCCAACGCGCGCGAGGGGATCGGCGCCGACTGGCCCATCCGCTACCGCGACATCGCCCCCTGGTACAGCCACGTGGAGCGGTTCATCGGGGTCTCCGGGATGGCGGAGGGGCTGGACCAGCTGCCCGACGGCGAGTTCCTCCCGCCAATGGCGTTCCGCTGCGCCGAGACGGCATTGCGGGAGGCCGCCCAGCGCACCTGGGGCCGGGACCGGGTGGTGACCATGGGCCGCTGCGCGATCCTCACGGTGCCGCACCAGGGACGGCAGGCCTGCCACTACTGCGGCCCCTGCGAGCGCGGCTGCATCACCCACTCCTACTTCAGCAGCCTCGGCTCCACCCTGCCGGCGGCACGACAGACCGGGCGGCTCACCATCCGGCCCGACAGCGTGGTGGAGCGGGTGCTCTACGAGCCGTCGAACCGTCGAGCCGCCGAGCCGCCGCGGATGCGCGCCACGGGCGTGCGGGTCATCGACGGCAACACCTTCGAGGTGCTCGAATTCCGGGCCCGGCTGGTGTTCCTATGCGCCAGCGCGCTCGAGTCGACCCGGCTGCTGCTCAACTCCACCAGCCGCGAGTACCCCGGCGGCCTCGGCAGCGCCAGCGGCGAGCTGGGCCACAACCTCATGGACCACCCCTTCGGCGCCGGCGCCGGCGGGGTCCTGCCCGGGTTCGAGGACCGGACCTCCTTCGGCAACCGCCCCAACGGGATCTACGTGCCGCGCTTCCGCAACGTGAAGGACCGGCAGCCGGACTTCGTGCGGGGCTACGGCTTCCAGGGCGGCGGGTGGCGGGGCGGGTTCGACCGCTCGAGCCCCGGCTTCGGCGCCGACTTCAAGCGGAAGCTGGTGGAGGCGAAGGGCCCGTGGCGGCTGGGACTCGGGGGCTGGGGCGAGTGCCTGCCCCGGCACGACAACTTCGTGGCGCTCGACCCCGAGGTGAAGGACAAGTGGGGCATCCCCGCGCTGCGGGTGCAGTGCACCTGGGGCCCCAACGAGCTGGCGATCCTCAAGGACATCCAGGTCACCGCGGCCGAGATGCTCGAGGCCGCCGGCGCCACCGACATCACCACCCACGACGACCAGCTGCCCCCCGGGCTCTGCATCCACGAGATGGGCACCGCCCGCATGGGCCGCGACCCCAGGTCCTCGGTTCTCAACGGCTGGAACCAGGTGTGGGACGCGCCCAACGTCTTCGTCACCGACGGCGCCTGCATGGCCAGCTCGGCCAACCAGAACCCGTCGATCACGTACATGGCCCTGACGGCCCGCGCCGCGCACCACGCGGTGGAGCTGATGAAGAGGAACGAACTATGACTGACGCCTCGGCGGCTCGGCGGCTCGGCGGCTCGTCTGATCGCCGGGAGTTCCTCGGAGCCCTGGCGGCCGGCCTGCTGCTACCCGGGCTCACGCGGACGGCCGAGC
>JBGAPX010000166.1:0-5328 GCA_044221045.1 Gemmatimonadales bacterium | reverse complement strand
TGCGCCCGACGCTGCAGCTACTGCGACTTCGCCATCGCGGTGCGCCGGGAGGTGCCGTCCCGGCGGTTCGTCGACCAGCTGCTGCTGGAGTGGCGGGCCGCAGGCGACCGCCAGGACATCCCGGCTGCCGCGCCCCTGGCGACGGTATACCTCGGGGGCGGCACGCCCTCCCTTCTCGATCCCGTGCAGCTGGCGCGGTTGCTGGCCGCGCTCCGCGCGGAGCGGCCCTGGGCGCCAGGGGCCGAGGTGACCCTCGAGGCTAACCCCGATGACGTGACCCCGGCGGCGGCCGCCGCCTGGGTGTCTGCCGGGATCAACCGGGTGTCTCTCGGGGTGCAGTCCTTCGATCCGTCGGTGCTCACGTGGATGCACCGGACCCACGCTGCCGCGCAGGTGCCGGGCGCGGTGCGCACCCTGCGGGGGGCCGGCATCACCAGCCTGTCCCTCGACCTCATCTATGCCCTGCCCGAGGCGCTGGGCCGCGACTGGGATGCGGACCTCGACCAGGCGCTCGCGCTCGCGCCTGATCACCTCTCCCTCTACGGCCTCACGGTTGAATCCCGGACCCCGCTGGGACGCTGGGTGGACCGCGGTGCCGCGCTGCCGTCGCCGGAGGAGCGGTACGCTGCTGAGTTCCTGGCCGCGCGTGCCCGGCTCACCGCCGCGGGCTTCCATCACTACGAAGTGTCGAACTATGCCCGGCCCGGCCGCGAGGCCGTGCACAACAGTGCCTACTGGCGCCGGTCGCCCTACCTCGGCCTGGGGCCATCCGCACACAGCGCGCTGGGTGCGCGACGGTGGTGGAACCTCCGTGAGTGGGCGGCCTGGGCCGCGGCGCTCGAGTCGGGCGTGACCACGGTCGAGGCGGAGGAGCGACTCGACCCGGACGCGGTGCGGGTCGAGGACCTCTACCTGGGCCTCCGGACCGACGCCGGGGTCGGGGAGGGTTGCCTCCCGAAATCGCTCGTCGGATCCTGGATCGAGCAGGGCTGGGCTCGCGTGACCGACGGCCGGGTGCTCCTTACCGGAGAGGGGTGGCTCCGGCTCGACGCGCTGGTGGCGCGGGCCGCGGCGATTCCTCACCCCGGCGTCACCGATTTGTCATGAGGACTTGAGCGCCACCGCAATTGTCCGCCACGATCATGGGGGTGTCCCCCATACGGAGCGTGACGATGCTGGGTGAGCCGATCGAGTCCGGTCGCCGGAATGCGGTCCCGGTTGGCCAGTCGCTGGGGTCGTTCGCGCTGCACATCGCCCTGGTTCTCGGAGCCATCGGTGCCACCAGGCGGCCGCCTCAGCCGCCGGTGCCCCGGCCGATCGCCGTCGACATCGTGTTCGAGGTGCCCGCCCATCCGGCGGCGTCTGCTGTCGGGCCGGTCACGGCGGTGGCCTCGACGCCGGTCCTCCCCTCGCCCGGGCTCCCCGCGCTCACCGTGCCGGTGCTGGCCCCGGCCGAGGTGCCACTCCTCACCGTGGGGTCGCCCGTTAATCCCAAGGCCCTGGCTGCGGCGCTCCATGGCGGCGGGTTGCCGGTCGCGACGCAGGTCGGGGGGACGGCCTCACCGGGAGGGGGCGGCATCCTGCTCCCAGCCGAGGCGGATCGGGCCCCGGAACTTGCCCCGGGTGCGCGCTGCCTCGGGGCTTACCCGGCCGCGCTGCAGTCGATGGGCGTGGGCGGCCGGGCGGTGCTCCAGTTCGTCGTTGGCCTGGATGGCCGGGTGGACACGGCCTCGGTCCGGATCGTGAGCAGCAGCCATCCGGCGTTCGGGGCGGCGGCGCTGGAAGGGGTCCTGGCGGCCAGCTGTCGCTACCGGCCAGGCGAGTACCGGGGCGCAGCGGTCCGGGTGCTGGTCCAGCAGGCGGCGGCCTTCCGAGTGGGGCGGTAGGGCGGTAGGGCGGTATGGCGGTAGCTTGGGACCGCCGAGCCGCCGAGCCGCCGAGCCGCCGAGCCGCCGAGCCGCCGAGCCGCCGGGCCGCCGGGCCGCCCAATCGCCCTAACCGCCCTCCCTGCACTAGATTACCCCCCATGTCAGCCGACGGCCTGTCCGACCGGGAAGTCCGCGTCCTCGAGGCGGTCATCCAGGTCTACATCGAGACGGCGGAGCCCGCGGGGAGCCAGACCATCGCCCTGCGTTTTCCGCTGGGTGTCTCCTCGGCCACCATCCGCAACACGATGGGTGAGCTGGAGGAGAAGGGGTACCTCTACCATCCGCACACCTCCGCGGGGCGGATTCCGACCGACCGGGCCTACCGCTGGTACGTGAACAACCTGGCGGGCCTGGCGCCGCCAAGCAGCGAGGACCAGCGGATGCTGAGCGCGGAGCTGGGCACATCGCGCAGCGCCTTGGAGGAGATCCTCCGTCGCGCCGCCCAGGTGCTCGGGGTGCTCACCAATGAGCTGGGCGTGGCGGTGGCGCCGGCGTTCGACCGGGTGGTGCTCGAGAAGATCGACCTGTCGCAGGTGTCCACCGAGCGGCTGCTGCTGGTCTTCCACCTCAAGAGCGGCGCGGTCCGCACCATCTTCGTCCAGGTCTCCGGCCACCTGCCGGCCGACACCGTGGGCCGGGTGGCGCAGACGCTCAACGAGCGGCTGGCGGGGCTGTCGCTGCAGGAGATCCGCACCACGCTGAGCGAGCGGCTGCGCGACGCCGAGCGCACCCCCGGCGATCGCGAACTGCTCAACATCTTCATCGAGGAAGGGGAGGAGATCTTCGGCCTCCCGACCGGTACCGAGGCCGTGGTCCTCGGCAGCGCGCAGATGCTCGCCGGCCAGCCCGAGTTCGCCAGCAGCGGGCGGATCCGCGACCTGCTGGACCTGACCGAGCGCCGGGACATGCTGCAGCAGGCGCTGGCCGCCCGGCGGGCCAGCGGACTTACGATCACCATCGGCGGCGAGCACGCCGATACCCGGCTCACCGGCTTCACGCTGGTGACCTCGAGCTACCGGTCGGGCGACCTCGCCGGGGTGATCGGCGTCATCGGCCCGACCCGCATGCCCTACGACAAGATCATCGGCCTCGTGGACCACACGAGCCGCCTGGTGGAAGGATTGATGGAGTGAGCGAGTACTACGACCTGCTGGGCGTGGCCCGGGATGCCTCCGAGGCCGACATCAAGAAGGCCTACCGGAAGCAGGCGATGGAACTGCATCCGGACCGCAACCCCTCGCCCGATGCCGAGGAGCGGTTCAAGGAGCTGACCGAGGCGTACGAGGTCCTCAAGGATCCGGACAAGCGCGCCCGCTACGATCGCTACGGCAAGGCCGGGCTCGGGGGCACCGCCGGCGGTCCCGGGTACGGCGGGTTCCACCACGTGGACCTCTCCGAGGCGCTCAACATCTTCATGCGCGACTTCGGTGGCTTCGAGGGACTCTTCGGCCAGGGCGGCCGGAGCGAGCCCCGGCGCGGCCAGGACATCCGGGTGAGCGTGAAGATCTCGCTCACCGAGGTGGCCACCGGGGCGCGCCGTACCATCAAGCTCAAGACCCTCGACCGCTGCGAGGCCTGCGAGGGCTCCGGCGCCCGGAAGGGCACCCGGCCGGCCAAGTGTGGCACCTGCGGCGGCAGCGGCGAGGTGCGCCGCGCGGCGCGCAGCATGTTCGGCCAGTTCGTCTCGGTGAGCCCGTGCCCCACCTGCGCCGGCGAGGGCGTGGTCATTGCGACGCCCTGTGAGGAGTGCCGGGGCGAAGGCCGGGTCCGCGCCGACAAGACGGTGCAGGTCGAGATTCCGGCCGGGGTGTCCGAGAACAACTACCTCACCCTGCGCAACCAGGGCGCGGTGGGCGCCCGGAACAGCCCGCCCGGCGACCTGCTCGTCATGATCGAGATCAAGGACGACGAGCGGTTCGAGCGCGATGGCGACAACCTGGTCTCCGACCTGCCGGTGTCGTTCTCGCAGGCGGCGCTCGGCATGTCGGTCAAGGTGCCGACCCCCTACGGGGACGAGGCCGTCAGCATCCCCGCCGGCACCCAGGGCGGGACGATCCTCAAGCTCAAGGGCAAAGGGCTGCCCCGGCTTGGCCAGGCGGGGCGCGGCGATCTCCTCATCCGGGTGCACGTCTGGACGCCGGAGGAGCTCTCGGAGGAGCAGCGCCGGCTGTTCCGTGAGCTGGCCCGCCATGAGGGGGAGCCGCCCAAGCGAGCCGCCGGGTTCTGGTCCAAGCTGAAGGAGGCGCTCGGGGCATGAGTTACTTCGCCATCGAGGTGCAGGCGCCGAGCGGCCAGCGGGAGGCCGTGGCGGCATGGCTGGTGGAGCGGACGGGGCAGGCGGTGGAGGAGCGGGCGGACGGGACGCTGGTCTCGTTCGCCCTCGACCTTCCGGGCGCGCTTGCCCTCGAGGCGGCGATCGCCTCCTCCCATGGGAGCGCGGTGCACTGCGTCCGGCAGGAACTCGCCGACGTCGACTGGACCACCGCGTGGCGCGCCGGGCTCGGCGTGCGCCGCGTCGGCCGGTTCAGCATCGTGCCCAGCTGGATCGCCCACGAGGCCGGACCGGAGGAGATCGTGCTGCGGCTGGACCCGGAGATGGCCTTCGGCAGCGGGGAGCATGGTTCCACCCGCGCCGCCCTGGCCTTGCTCGACCGCGCGGTGCGCCCGGGCGATTTCGTGCTCGACCTGGGCAGCGGCAGCGGGATCCTCTCGATCGCGGCCGTGAAGCTCGGCGCGGTGCAGGCGGTGGGCATCGAGGTGGACGGCGAGACCATCCCCATCGCGGTGGACAACGTGTCCCGCAACGGGGTCGCGGGCCGGGTCGAGTTCCTCGAGGGTGACGCCGCGCAGCTCACCCCGCTGCTTCCCCGGGCCCAGGTGGTGGTGAGCAACATCCTGCGGCTGGTGAACGTGGCGCTCCTGCCCGAGATCCGGGATGCGCTGGCCCCCGGGGGATCCGCCATCTTCTCCGGCATGGAGCTGGCCGAGGCCGAGCTGTTCCGGCCCGCCCTGCGCGACGGCGGGTTCGTGGTGGCGGAGGAGATCGTGGACGAAGGGTGGTGGGCGGTCCGGGCCACCCGGCGGTGATCACGCTGATCGTGGCCCCGGGGCATCTGGCGCCGGGCACGATCGCGCCGGTCCCGGAGGAGGAGGCCCACCACCTGCGCGTCCGCCGCGGCGCGGACGCCGAGCCGGTGCGGCTCGTGGATGGGCGGGGCACCCTGGCCACAGGCGCCGTGCGCTGGCAGGGTCGGGAGGCCACCGTGGAGGTGGAGCAGGTGGAGCGCAGGCCGCCGCCCCCCACGCTGGTGCTCGCCGCCGGGGCCGGAGACCGGGACCGCTTCCTGCTGCTCGTGGAGAAGGCCGCCGAACTCGGCGCCACCCTGGTGGTGCCGCTGGC
>JBGAPX010000165.1:0-5332 GCA_044221045.1 Gemmatimonadales bacterium | reverse complement strand
GGTTCGGCCGGACCGGCGAGCACTACTGGGGCTTCCAGCACTTCGGCGTGACGCCCGACATCGTGACCATGGCCAAGGGCATCGGGAACGGCGCGCCGCTCGCGGCCGTGACCACCCGGCGCGAGATCGCGGAGAAGCTGACCCAGCGGATCCACTTCAACACCTTCGGCGGCAACCCCGTGAGCATGGCCGCCGGCCTGGCGGTGCTCGACGCGATCGACGAGGACGGGCTGCAGCAGAACGCCCGGGTGGTGGGGGGCCGGTTCCGCGCGGGGCTGCTGGAGCTGCAGCGGCGGCACGCCCTCATCGGCGACGTGCGCGGCATGGGCCTGATGCTCGGCGTGGAGCTGGTCCGCGACCGGGGCACCAAGGAGCCGGCCCGGGAGGAGGCGCTCGCCGTGATGGAGCACCTGCGGGAACTCGGCATCCTGATCGGCAAGGGCGGCCTCGACGGCAACACCCTGCGGATCAAGCCCCCGATGTGCCTCACCGCCGCGGACGTGGACTTCGCGCTGGAGGCGCTCGACCTGGCCCTGGGCAAGGTCCGCGCCGGCTGAGCCTCGACGGGTGACGGGGAACGGGAAACGGGAAACGGCCGCTGCGCCGTTTCCCGTTTTCGCTCTCTGGTGGTTCCCGCCGGGTCGACCCGGCCTCAACTCGAGAAGCCGAGCCCCATCCGCTCGAGCAGCCGCAGCATCAGGCTCGGCGGCTGGCCCCCGTCCACCCGGCGGAGCGCCCGGGTCACGGCGCGGACCGCGAGGCCGCGCAGGGGCTCCGGGGGATACGGGAACGGCGGCTTGGTGACCAGCGAGAGGTCGAGCAGGTCGGAGGCGCGGTCGAGCGCGAGGTGCGCCAGGATGCGGCCCGCGATGCGGGTGCTGCCGAGGCCGTGCCCCGTGAAGCCGAGCCCGTAGCAGGCCCGGCCGCGGAGCGCGCGCCCGAAGAAGGGGGTGAGCCGGGTGGTGGAACAGATGGCCCCGCCCCACGCATACTCCCATCCCAGGTCGGCCAGGGCAGGAAAGTGCCGCCGCCAGCTCTGACGCAGGGCGTCGTAGTGCGCCGGGGAGTGGTCGCAGGAGGGATCCACGCGGTTGCCGGGGTAGTAGGTGGCTTCGCTGGTGCCCCAGAGCACCCGCCCGTCGGCGGTGGGCCGGTAGTAATTGAAGAACGTCCGGCCGTCGGTGATCCCCTGCCGGCCGCGCCAGCCCAGGGCCTCCCACTGCGCCGGCGCGAGGGGCTCGCTCACCATGATGTAGTCGTACAGCGGGATGAAGCGGTGGGTGAGCCCGGGCAGCAGGTGATGGCTGTAGGCGCTGGTCGCCAGGACCGCCCGACGGGCGCGGAGCGTGGTGCCGTTGGCGTGGAGGACGACCCCGGCCCCGGCCGCGGCCAGTGATGCCACCGCCGTCCGCTCGTAGACCCGGACCCCGGCCCGCTCCGCCTCCTGCCGCAGCCCGTCGGTGAGGCGCGCCGGGTCGAGGATGCCGCCCCCCGCCACCGCCACGCCTCCCAGGTACAGCGGCGAGTGCACCTCCGCCTGGACTGCCTCGCGGGAGAGCAGCCGGAAGGTCCCGATCCCCAGGCGTTCCGCCAGCTCCACGCTGCGGGCGGCTTCCTCCAGGTGCGCCTCGGTGAGCGCCACCATCAGGCGGCCGCTGGGCTCCCAGTCGCACGCGATGCCGCGCTCGCCGATGAACGCCACCAGCTCGGCCGCGTTCCGCTCACCGAGCGCCGCCAGGCGGGTGGCCTCCGCGGGGCCGAAGTGCTGGAGCGCGAGCCCGTGGCTGTGGTCCACCGTCTCGGACAGCATCCCGGCGTTCCGGCCGCTGGCGCCGTAGGCGGCGATGCCCTGCTCCACCACCGCCACGTCGCGTCCGGGGTCGAGCTCCTTGAGGAAGAGCGCCGTCCACAGCCCGGTGAGGCCGGCGCCGACGACGACCACGTCGTGTTCGGCCGGGGCGGTGAGCGGCGACGGCTCGCGCGGGGGGAGCCGCGCCAGCCAGTAGCAGGCCTCCTCGATGGGGCGCATGGGCCGGCCGGTCAGAAGCCGCGGAAGGCGGTCAGGCTGATGCTGCGCGGCGGCCCCGGGGTCCGTTCCTGCACGTTGGTGTACTCGTGCTGGAACAGGTTGCCGACCTTGAGCTGGAGGCCGGTGCCGAGGACCCGGTAGCCGAGCCGCAGGTCCACCACGACGATGTCCTTGCGCGGATCGAGCGGGTAGACGAGCACCTCCTCCGGCCGCGAGCGGTACCGCACGTCGATGCCGGCCAGGCCGCCGAGCAGGTCGGCGGTGCCGGTGACGGTGTGGCGGGAGCGGTAGGGGAGCTCGGTGCCGCGGGCGAGGTCCTCGGTGCCGAGCAGGAGGTAGCTCGCCTGCAGGTCGAGCAGGTTGGCCAGCACCCGCACCCGCACGCCGGCGTCGAGCCCGCGGACGCGGGCGCGCTCGATGTTCTGGAACTGGAACACGAAGAGCTGCCCCGAGGGTCCGGGCGCGATCAGGCGGCGATACTCGCTCTGGAACACCGAGGCATCGAACCAGAGGCGCCCGCGGGTGCCGGTGACGCCCAGCTCCCCGGTCCAGGCGCGTTCCCCCTTGAGCCCGGGGTTCGGCACCACGCGGAACCCGAACTGGGTCGTGTTCACGAACTGCTCGATGGCGCTGGGCGCCCGGTAGCCGCGTCCGACCGAGGTGCGGAGGTGCAGCTGCTCCGCCGCCCGCCAGGTGAGCCCGAGCTTGGGCGACAGCGTGGCCTCGCCCTCGCCGCCGGTGGCGCGGTGATAGTCGAGGCGGCCGCCGGCCACCAGCTTGAGGCGCGGCGCCAGGCGCACGTCGTACTGGCCGAACAGGCCCGCGTCCGCGAGGTCGCGGCCGCCCAGGAAATTGGACGTCACGCGGGTGAAGGCGCCATCGGCGCCCAGCGTGGCGACCTGGCCCTCGCCGGCGGTGACGGCCAGCTGCAGCGTGGCGCCGGCCTTGAGGGCGCGGTGGTAGTCGGCGTTGGCGCGGAAGTCGTTGGTGAGACTGTTGTAGTTGAGGTAGGGGCTCACCCGCAGCAGCGTCCGGCTCCGCACCAGCGGCGTGACGCTGAACCCGCTCAGGAACTTCCAGGTCCGCTCGTTGTCGCCGCGGCTGGCGGTGTCCACCTCGAAGGGGCGGTCGGCGGCGCGCCAGGTGAAGAACGAGTAGTCCACCTCGCGGACCAGCATCGCGTAGCCGTCCCAGGGGTGGGCCGCCCCCGGGCGGGAGGCCAGCTTGGTGCGGAACATCCAGCGCCGGCTGGCGTCGTTGTCGGTGAAGCCGTCGGTGGTCTCCCGCGCGGCGTACACCCGCACCCCCACGCCGCCCAGCTGGCGGGAGTGCTGCAGGCCGATCCCCTGGGCCGTGAGCCGTTCGTCGGTGAAGCGGTAGCGGCCCGGCACCTGCCACACCCCGAGGTGGGCCCGGATCACCGTCTCCTGCCGCTCGCTGACCGGGCTGGTAATGAGGTTCACGACCCCGCCCAGGGCGTTGCTGCCGTAGAGGGCCGAGTAGGCGCCCTTCACCACCTCCACCCGCTCGACATCGAGCAGCGGGATGGCCTCGAAGTCGATCTCGCCGCCGTCCCCGGTGAGCACCGGGTGGCCGTCGAGCAGCAGCAGCACCCGGCTGCCCACGCCGTTGGCGATGCCGGTGGACCCGCGGATGGCCACGTCGCTGTTGTTGAACGTCACGCCGGGGACGAAGGGCAGCACCTCGTCGATGGTGGTGACGTTCCGCTGCGCGAGTTCCCGGCTGCCGACCACCGACACGCTGGCCGGCGACTCGCCCTGCTCCTCCTCGCCGCGGCTGGCGGTCACCACGATACCCGGCAGCTCGATGGTGGCCGTCGCCAGCGCCACGGCCACCTCGGTCTGGCCCGCCGGCACCACCCGCACGGCGACCTGCCCCGTCCGGTAGCCGATGGCGGCCACGGTCAGGGTCTGGGGCCCGCTCGGCACGGGGAAGAGGCGGAACTCGCCCCGCGCGCCGGTGGTGGCGCGCAGCATGGTGCCCCGGAGCAGCACGGTCGCCGCCTCGATGGGCTGCCCGGTGGCCGAATCGGTCACCCGGCCGGTGAGCAGGGCGGCGTCCTCCTGAGCGTCGAGCCGGCCCGCCGCGGGGAGCAGCAGGCCGGTCAGGAGCAGCAGGCCGCGACGGAAGGCCGCCAGGCGCATTAGGGTCGACTGACGGCCACCGACACCTGCTGGCCCTGCGCGATCAGGTTGGCGTAGAGGGTGTCGGCCACCGCGTCGGAGGCGACGAGGGTGTAGGTGCCGGTCGCCTGCCCGATGAGCGGCGCGTTGGTGTTCACCGTGATCTTCTTCGCGGTGAGGGTGTAGGTGCCGGCGCCGCCGAAGGATCCCTGCCCCGGCACGTCGAGCGCGATGTCGATCGAGTCCGCGGTGAAGACGAACGTCCCGGTGGCGCCGGGCACGTTGTTCCCCACGATGTTCAGGTTCTCCATCGTCCAGGTGCCGGTCAGGTCGGGGATCGGGCCGCTGGGGCCGCTGCCGTCACTGCCGCAGGCGGCGAGCCCGAGGCCGGCGAGGAGGGTGGTGACGAGCGTGAGTCCGACGGGGCGCAGGCGCATGGGGTCTCCGGGGGGTGGAGTCGGGGCGATGGCGTGAGGGCGCGCGGCCGACCGGCCGGCGGCTAGTGCATGATCATGATGTGGGCCCACGGCTTCCCGGGGTACATGAGCCAGGGCATGCCGCTGCCCGGCCGGGTGGGAAGCCCCGTGCTCTCCATCGTGGCGTAGGGGGTGTACACCACCTCGAGCCGGGTGGTACCGCGGGCCAGGCCCGTGGCCTGGTCCACGCTGTCGGCCGGCGCGTAGAGGTTGAAGAGGGCGCGCGGCCCGTCGGGCATCTTGAGGGTGCCGGCGTCGACTTCCGCCTGGCGCGCGCTGTCGATCTGCGCGTGCGAGAGCCCGAGGTCGCGCAGCTCACGGCCGCGGCGCATGAAGGGCTCGAGGTCCTGGTGGTAGCAGGAGGTCTGCCACCGCTCCGCGCTCGGGTCGTCGGCCAGGCAGATGATGCCGTTGGTCCCCTGCCGCAGGATTTCCATCTTGTGGTAATTGCGGTAGCCGAGGACGGTGGCGTCGGCCCGGAGGGCCTCGGGGGCGGCGCTCACCGCCCCCGCGATCTGCGCCGCCGCGGAGGGGACCTGGGCCCGCGCGATACCGGTGAGCAGCGAGCCGGTGAGGCCCGCCAGCAGGATGCTGCGACTGATCATGGAACTCCCCCGCGCCGGGAAGGAATGGCCTGGGACGGACACGGGGGTAAGTAGCGCGAGAACCGCGCGGGGGGCAAG
>JBGAPX010000164.1:0-5372 GCA_044221045.1 Gemmatimonadales bacterium | reverse complement strand
CCCGCCCCGCCCCAGGCTCGTCTGGTGCCGCAACTCGTCCACCGCCTCCATCAGCCGGGCGCTGCGCGTCGTGAGGAGATGTGGCGCGTCACGCTCGTTCTCGTAGGCAGGTTCCACGCTGACGGCGTGCAGCCGGCCGCCGGTGTCGCGCGTGAAGTCCATGGCGGACACCAGGACGCCCATGCCCCGCTCGGTGCCGTCGAGCGCCACCAGGACGTGCTCGAAGGCGGTGGTACCCGGCATCACGAAGAGGCAGGGCACGCCGCTGCGCCGCGCGACGGAGTCCGCCGTGTCCCCGATCAGCAGGCGCTGCATCTCGGTCCGGCGCTTCCGCCCCACCAGCACGAGGTCGGCCTCGTGGGTCTCGGCATAGCGACCGATCTCGACCCCGGGCAGCCCCGACTCGATGGCCAGCCGCACCTCTGGCGGATCCGCCAGGGGCCGCAATGCCGCGTTCACCAGGCTCCGGAGGTCGTCCATTTCCCGTCGGGCCGTGCCGTTGGTGGCGGGCACGGCCGTGACCGTGACCACGCTTACGCGAGCCCCGCAGCGCTGCCCTAGCCGGGCAGCGGCGAGGACTGCAGCTTTCCCCTCCTCCGAATGATCAGCGCCCACCACCAGATGTCGCAGCTGCACAGCGGCCCCTCCCATGGCTTCTCGCGTAGGGTAGGGCGCCGCGCATGAAGGCACCGTGAAAGGGCCCGGAACAAGACAGGTCGCCGGAACTCCTTGGAGCCATTAGGATTAGCGCAATGAACCCTGTCTCGACGCCTGCCCCGGTTCCGCCCCAATCACTCGCCGCGCGCCTCGAGCGCCTGGTCGCGGCGGTGCCCGGGCTGATCACCGAATTGTCATTGGAAGGGGTGCTGCAGCGGGTGGCCGACCTCGCGGCGGAGCTCCTGGACGCCCGCTACGCGGCGGTCGGGATGCTGAGCCCGGATGGCCGGACGCTCGCGTCCTTCACGACCAGCGGCATGACGGCCGAGGAGCGTGAACGGATCGGTCCGCATCCGCGCGGGCACGGCATCCTGGGCCTCGTGATCCACAAGGGCCAGGTCGTCCGGCTGGCCGACCTCACCAAACATCCCGCCCGCTACGGCTTCCCCGTCCACCATCCGGAGATGCGCCCGTTCCTCGGCGTGCCCATTGTCGGCAAGCGCGGCGTGCTGGGCGACCTGTACCTCACGGAAAAGGTCGGGAGCGCGGAGTTCACCTCGGAGGACGAGCACATCGCGACCCTGCTGGCGGCCAAGGCGGCGGCGGCGATCGAGAACGCCCGGCTGCACGAGGAAAGCGCCCGGCTGCTGGAGGAGGTGCAGCAGCTGCACCGCTCGCGGGAGCGGTTCTTCGCCATGGTCAACCACGAGCTGCGGAATTCGCTGGCGGCCGTCTACGGCTGGGCCGAAATGCTCGTCCGGCGCAAGGAGCCCGGCTCGGTCCCCCGCGCCGCGTTCGAGGTGCTCGATTCCGCCGAACAGGCGATCAGCCTGATCAACGACCTGCTCGACCTCTCCCGCCTCGATGAGGACCGCCTCAAGCCCGTCATCCGGGAGGTCGACTGCGGCGGCGTGGTGCGACAGGCGCTGAGCCGGGTGACGCCCTCCGCGGACGGGAAGCGGGTGCGGCTGCAGGCGGACCTCCCCGCCGATCCCCCCGGCTGCCGCACGGACCCCCACCGGGTCGAGCAGATCCTGGTGAACCTGCTTACCAACGCCATCCGGCATACGCCCGAAGGTTCCGTGGTGCGGGCGGCGGTGGAATCAGTGGGGCGGGACGTGGTCTTCCGGATCGAGGACCAGGGCCCCGGGGTGCCGATGGACGACCTGGACCGGATCTTCGACATCTACCAGACCAAGGCCGAGGAGGGGAAAGGGAGCGGTCTCGGGCTGCCGCTCAGCCGCCGGCTGGCCCGGCTCCTCGGGGGGGAACTCCGGGCGGAAGCCCATCCGTCGGGGGGTGGCTGCTTCGTCCTGCAGCTCCCCTCGGCGCCGGTCTAGTCTAAAGACATCTTCACAATGGGTTTGCGAGGTGTTCATCGCGGCCATGTAGGTTGCCCATCATGAAAATCCTCGTCGTGGAAGACGACCGGAAGGTCGCGGGCTTCATCGAGCAGGGCCTGAAGGAAGAAGGCTACGTGGTGGACATCGCCGCGGACGGCGAGGAAGCCACCACCCTCGCCCACGTCTACGAATACGACGTGATCCTCCTGGACGTGGTGCTGCCCAAGAAGAACGGGTTCCAGATCGCGATGGAACTGCGGCGCGAGGGGCGCAACACCCCGATCATGATGCTGACGAGCCGGGACGCGGTCGAGGACATCGTCCGGGGGCTGGACGCGGGAGCGGACGACTACCTCGCCAAGCCCTTCCGGTTCGACGAGCTCCTGGCGCGCATCCGGGCGCTGGCCCGGCGGGGCGGCGCGGAGCGCCTCGAGGTGCTGCGGTACGGTCCGCTCACCCTGGACCGGCTGCGGCACGTGGTGCTGATCAACGAAAAGGCGATGGACCTGACGCCCAAGGAATTCCAGATCATCGAGTTCTTCCTGCTGCACCCGGAACAGGTGGTCCGCCGCACCACGCTGCTCGAGAAAGTCTGGGACATGCACTTCGATCCCGAGAGCAACGTGGTGGACGTGCACGTGGGGAACGTCCGCCGGAAGCTCCAGAAGGCGGCGGGCGAGAACCTGATCCAGACGGTGCGCGGCGTGGGCTTCACCCTCCGTCGTGAACTCGCTGGCGCCGTGGAGCCCGACGCCCAGGCCTCGTGACGCGACCACTCACCCGAAGCTGGCTCGCCCCGCTCGCCGCGGTGGCGGTGATCGCCTGCGGCCTCGCCCTCTCGGCGGGGCCGCTTGGCGTCTGGGCCGACCGGGTGTGGCTGGTGGGACTGGCCCTGCTTGGCGCTCCAGTGGTCTGGCGGACGCTGCGGGGCGCGCTCCGCGGCCGCTTTGCGGCCGACCTGGTGGCGAGCCTCGCCATCCTCGCCGCGCTGGCGCTGCAGGACCCCCTGCCGGGGCTCGTGGTGGTGCTGATGCAGACCGGCGGCGAGGCGCTCGAGAGTTATGCCGCGGGCAGGGCCTCCCGGGCCGTGGCGGAACTCGAGGCGCAGGCGCCCCGCCTGGCGCACCGGCTGCGGGCCGGGGCCATCGAGGACCTTCCGGTCGAGCAGGTCCGTCCCGGTGACCCGCTGCAGGTCCGTCCCGGCGAGCTGGTGCCGTGCGATGCGGTGGTGACCGAGGGCTATTCGCACGTGGACGTCTCGCGACTCACCGGGGAGCCGATGCCGGTGGCGGCGGTGCCGGGCACCGCGCTGCCGAGCGGCAGCCAGAACCTCGAGGGGCCGCTCACCGTCACCGCGACGGCGCTGGCCAGCGAGAGCCAGTACGCCCGGATCGTGCAGCTGGTGCGGGGGGCGGAGGCGAGCAAGGCCCCGCTGCAGCGCATGGCCGACCGCTACGCGGTCTACTTCACGCCCCTGACGCTGGCCGTCTGCGCGGCCGCGTACCTGGCGAGCGGAGACGCGGAGCGGGTGCTGGCCGTGCTGGTGGTGGCCACGCCATGTCCGCTGCTCCTGGCGGCGCCGGTGGCGATGATCGGCGGCATCAACCGGGCAGCTCGGCGGAGCATCATCGTGCGGCACGGGGAAGCCCTGGAGCGCCTGGGCCAGGTCACCGCCGCGCTGCTCGACAAGACCGGCACGCTCACGATCGGCCGCCCGGCGGTGTCGGCGGTCGTGGCCGCCCCGCCCTGGTCGGAGGACGAACTGCTGGCCCTGGCCGCGGCAGCCGAACTCCCCTCGGGCCACCTGCTGGCCCGATCCGTGGTCGACGAGGCGGCGGACCGCGGCCTCACCCTCCCGGTCGCCACGGGGATCGCCGAGAGCCCCGGCCAGGGGGTGACCGGTCGGGTGGCCGGACACGAGATCACGCTCGGGTCCCGTGCCTTCGTCCTGTCCCGCCACCCGGCCCTGACCGGGGACTGGCCCGACAGCGGCGTGCCGGGGCTGCGGGCCATGGTGGCCGTGGACGGGCGGGCCGCTGGCCGGATCGAGTTCGCCGACCGGCTCCGGCCCGAGACCGCCCGACTGGTCGGGGGACTCACGGCCCTGGGCCTGCACCGGATCATCCTGGTCACGGGGGATGACGCCGGGCACGCCGCAGCAGTGGCCCTGGCGGCGGGCATCACGGAGGTGCGCGCCGGCCAGTTGCCGGCCGACAAGCTGCGGCTGGTGGAGGAGCTCGAGCGGGCCGGCGACCGGGTGCTGATGGTGGGCGACGGCACCAACGACGCCCCGGCGCTGTCCCGCGCCTCGGTCGGGGTCGCGATCGCCGCCCATGGCGGCGGCATCTCCGCCGAGGCGGCGGACGCCGTGGTGCTGGCGGACGACGCGGCCCGGGTACTCGAGGCCATCATGATCAGCCGGCGCACGCTGCGCATTGCCCGGCAGAGCGTCTGGGCGGGGCTCGGGCTCTCCGCGGCGGCCATGGGCGTGGCCGCGCTCGGCGGCATCCCGCCGGTCGTGGGTGCGCTGCTGCAGGAAGGCATCGACGTGGCGGTGATCCTCAACGCCCTGCGCGCCAGCACCGACTGAACCGGAGGTTCACGACGTTGTACATCCTGCGAACCGTTTCCGATCCCCCGGCATGGCCATCATGACCGCACCCTCCCTGCCCGTCCTGCCTCCCCGGCGCGTGATGTTCGCCCGGGCCCTGCGCCGGCACTGTCCCGCCTGTGGCGGCCACCCGCTCTTCCACGGCTGGTTCCGGATGCGGGACCGCTGCCCGGGCTGCCACCTCCGGATGCGCCGGGGGGAGGACGGCTACACCCTTGGCGCGCTGTGGTTCAACCTGTTCCTCGCCGAACTGATCACCATGACGTCGTTCGTGGTCACGCTGGTCCGGACCTGGCCCGACCCGCCCTGGGACGTGCTGCAGGTGGTGGGACCGATCGAGGCCATCGTCATGCCCCTGCTGGTCTGGCCGTTCGCCCGGACGCTTTTCCTCGCCTTCGATCTCTGCATCCGGCCCCCGGAACCCCGAGACCTGGTCTAGCATGCTGACTCCCAAGCTCTTCACCACGATGCGCGGGTACCGCCGCGAGGATTTCCTGCATGACCTCTCGGCGGGCGTCGTCGTGGGCATCGTCGCCCTGCCCCTGGGGATCGCGTTCGGCATCGCGAGCGGGGCCACCCCCGAGGCGGGTCTCTACACCGCGATCATCGCGGGATTCCTGATTTCGGCGCTGGGCGGGTCGCGGGTGCAGATCGGCGGCCCGACGGGCGCCTTCGTGGTCATCGTCTCCGGCGTGATCGCCGCCCATGGGCTGGAGGGACTCGCGATCGCGACGATGATGGCGGGCGTGCTGCTGATCATC
>JBGAPX010000019.1:0-38570 GCA_044221045.1 Gemmatimonadales bacterium | reverse complement strand
AACGTCACCCCGTTCGCCACCAGCACCAACTTCAACGACTGGACCTTCGCCTGGTACGGCGGGGCCAGCGCCCTGGTCCAGGTGTCGGGCGGGCGGAAGCCGGTGTTCATCGATGGCGGCCTCCGGTACCAGAGTCACGGCAAGACGCGCTACCTGCGCGAGGGCAGCATCGAGCCCCAGCCGGGCGGGGGCGTGGCGTTCACGCCGATCGAGAGCCAGACCGACCTGATGATCGTCCACCTGGGCGTCCAGATCGGGTTCTAGGTTCGCCCCCTGAATGGACAGCGGCCCCCGGGGGTGATGCCCCCGGGGGCCGTCGCGTTCGCGGGTGCCGGGCCTTACAGGAACTTCTTGAGCATCCCCATGGCACCACCCAGGAGGTCGCCGCTGGGCAGCGTCCCTTCCGGGGTGAGCTTGTCCACGACCTGCGGCAGGAGCTGGGTCAGCTGCTGGGTCAGTGCCTCGGGGGCCAGGCCGGTCCGACCCGCCAGGTTCTGCAGCGGTCCCTGGCCGAGCACCTGCTGCAGCTGCGCGGGTGAAATCGGCAGGTTCTGCCCGGTGCTGATCCACGACTGGATGATGTGCCCGAGGCCGGCCTGGTTGAACAGCTGCACCAGCCCCGCCAGCCCGCCGACGCCGCCCTGGCCGCCGAGCAGCTGGGTAAGGCCCGAGAGGAGGTCGGCGGGATTGGCTCCGCCCGCCGGCTTGCCCAGGTGCTGCTGCGCCTGCCCGATCACATCGTCAAGAAGACCCACAGCGGCTCCATGTCAGGGGTTGCCCGAAGATAATCACTGGCTGCGTCAGGCGGGACGATACGTGCCCCAGACCCGACGCAATGTGTCGCTGATCTCGCCCAGGGTGGCGCGCGCCCGCACCGCCTCGATGATCGGCGGCACGAGGGGACCGGCGCCTCCGGCCGCCGTGGCGAGGGCACCGAGGCGGGCCGCGACCGCCGCGCCATCTCGGCGCGCGCGCACCTCGGCCAGGCGGCGTTGCTGGCGATCCTGCAGCGCCGAGTAGTCCGGCCGCGCGAGCGCCGGCGCCGGCGTGCCGTCCGTGAAGCGGTTCACCCCCACCACCACCTGGCGCCCCGCCTCCTGCGCCTGCTGCAGCTCCCACGCGCTCCGCGCGATGGCCTCCTGGAACCAGCCGCGGTTGATCGCCGCCACCGCCCCGCCGAGGCGATCCACCTCCCCGATGATGGCGCGCGCCTCGGCCTCGATCCGGTCGGTGAGCGCCTCGACGTACCAGCTGCCGGCGAGCGGGTCCACCGTCCGGTCGAGGCCGCTCTCATACCCCAGCACCTGCTGGGTGCGGAGCGCCAGCGTGGCCGACTCGGCCGTGGGGAGCGCGAGCGCCTCGTCGTACCCGTTGGTGTGCAGCGACTGGGTGCCTCCCAGCGCCGCGGCCAGCGCCTGCACCGTGACCCGCACCACGTTGTTCAGCGGCTGCTGGGCCTGCAGGGTCACCCCGCCGGTTTGCGTGTGGAAACGCAGCCGGCAGGTCTGGTCGTCGGCCTGGAAGCGTTCCCGCGCCAGGCGGGCCCAGAGCCGGCGGGCGGCGCGGAACTTGGCAACTTCCTCGAAGAGATCGTTGTGCGCGGCGAAGAAGAACGAGAGCCTGGGGCCGAACCGGTTGACCTCGAGCCCCGCCGCCACCGCCCGGCCCATGTACTCGAGCGCGTTGGCCAGGGTGAAGCCCACCTCCTGGGCCGCCGTGGCGCCGGCCTCGCGCATGTGGTAGCCGCTGATGGAGATGGGATTGAAGTTCATCCGCTCCTCGGCCACGAAGCGGAACAGGTCCACCGTGAGCCGGAGGGAGGGCTCCGCCGGGTAGATGTACGTGCCGCGGGCGATGTACTCCTTGAGCACGTCGTTCTGCACCGTCCCCTGGAGCTTGGGACGCGGCACGCCCTGTTCCTCGCCCACGACCACGTACATCGCGAGCAGGATCGCCGCGGTGGCGTTGATCGTCATCGAGGTGGAGACCTGGTCGAGCGGGATGCCGCGGAAGAGATCGTGCAGGTCCTCGACGGTGTCGATCGCCACGCCCACCCGCCCCACCTCGCCGGCGGCCATCGGGTGGTCGGAGTCGTAGCCCATCTGGGTCGGCAGGTCGAACGCGGTGGAGAGCCCGCTCTGGCCCGCATCGAGCAGCAGCCGGAAGCGGGCGTTGGTCTCCTCGGCGGTGCCGAACCCGGCGTACTGGCGCATGGTCCAGAGCCGCTCGGTGTACATCGCCGGGTAGACGCCGCGGGTGAACGGGAAGGTGCCCGGCGCCCCGAGATCACGGGCCGGGTCGCCGGCCCAGTCGGCCGGGCTGCTGGCCCGCCCGCTCATCCCTCCCCCATCCGTCGCAGCGTGTCGGCCACGTAGCCGACGTCTTCCCGGGAACCGATCACCAGCGGGGTGCGCTGGTGCAGGTCCTGGGGGACGATGTCGAGGATCCGGTGCACGCCGTCGGTGGCGGAGCCCCCGGCCTGCTCCGCGATGAACGCCATCGGCGCCGCCTCGTAGAGCAGCCGGAGCTTGCCGCGGGGGTTCTTGGTGTCGGCGGGGTACATGAAGATGCCGCCCGCCAGCAGGTTGCGGTGGAAGTCCGCCACCAGCGACCCGATGTAGCGGCTGTTCTTCCCCGGGATCTCCTCGGGACGATCGCCGTGGAACCCGCGCACCGCCCACTGGGTCGCCTTGCTCCACCGGGCGAAGTTCGACTCGTTCACGCTGTAGTACTTGCCCACCCGCGGGGTGACCATCCTCGGGTGGGAGAGGAGGAACTCGCCGATGGAGGGATCCAGGGTGAAGCCGGCGACGCCCTGCCCCGTGGAGTAGATCAGCATGGTGCTCGAGCCGTAGATCACGTAGCCGGCCGCCACCTGCTTGCAGCCGGCCTGCAGCACGTCGGCCATGCTGCCCCGGCCCTCCATGCTGACCCGGCGGTAGATGCTGAAGATCGTCCCCACCGCGCCGTTCACGTCGATGTTGGACGAGCCGTCGAGCGGGTCGTAGAGCACCGAGTACTTGCCCGCCGGATACTGGTCCGGCACCGGGATGATCTGCTCGTCCTCCTCGGACGCCATGACGCAGACCCGCCCGGTGTGGTTGAGGGCATTGGTCATCGTCTCGTTGGCGAAGACGTCGAGCTTCTGCTGCTCCTCGCCCTGGACGTTGGTGTTGCCGGCGCTGCCCAGGATGTTGACCAGGCCCGCCCGCCGGATGCTCGCCGCGATGATCTTGGCGGCGAGGGCGATGTCATAGAGGAGGTTCGACAGTTCACCCGTCGCCTCGGGGTACTTCTCCTCCTGGTCGAGGATGAAGCGCTCGATGGTGACGACACGCGAATTGGGCAGCACGGAATGTCCTCGGGAAGCTCCCGGTGGTGGCCCCGGCCGCGCGCGGCGCGCGCTCAGGGGGAGGCACCGACCGGGAAGGTAGCCTGCGTTGCGCCCGCGACGACGGTCAGGGTGCGGCCGTCGGTGTGGACCCGGATGTGGCCCGACTGGTCCGTCCGCCACGGGCCGATCCCGTGGCGCGCCAGCCGCGCCAGGACCTCCGGGTGCGGATGACCGTAGCGATTGCCGGCGCCGCTGCTGATGACCGCGACGCGCGGGTCCAGTTCCGACAACCACGCGTCGCCGGTGGCCGATCGGGACCCGTGATGCCCCACCTTGAGCACGTCCACCCGCCCGATCCGTCCGGCCAGGCGCCGCTCCGCCACCAGGCCCGCGTCCCCCGGGAACAGGGCGCGAAAGCCGCCGTATTCCACGAGGAGGATGGCAGAGTCCTCGTTCAGGTCCGCCTGCCACTCCTGCCAGGCCGGGTCCGGATGGAGCAGCGAGAAGCGGACGCTGTCGATCTCGAACCGCATTCCGTCCCGGGCGGCCTGCCACGGGATCCCGGCCGCGTCCAGCTGGTCGAGCAGCCCCAGGTACAGCGAGTCGGCCACGAGTTCCGCCGGTTCGAGGACCTGCCGCACCGCGAACCGGTCGAGCACCGCGGGGAGGCCGCCAAGGTGATCGGCGTGGGCGTGTGACACGACGGCGAGCGCGACGCCACCCGCCCGCTGCCGGGCAAGGAACGGAGCCACCACCCGGCGCCCCGCGTCGGTCCGGTCCGTCCGTGGTCCGGCGTCGATCAGGATCCACTGCCCGTGCGGGGTGCGGAGCACGGCCGCGTCGCCCTGCCCGACGTCGAGAAAATGTAACGCCAGCCCGCCACCGGCGGCACGGAGGACCGTGGCCTGCTCCACCAGGGCGAGGATCCATGACGCGGCCGCGCCGGCCGCCAGGGCGCGTCGAACCGCCACGAGCCCCCGGGCGCCATCCGCTGTGCACCACCACGCCACCAACGCCAGGCTCAGCCAGGGCAGCGCGGACGCTGGCCCCGCGGGCTGGATCACCACCAGGCCGTCCCAGGCGCCGCCCCACCAGGCCAGCGCATCGAGGCCCCCAAGCAGCACGCCAGAGCCGGCGGCCAGGGGAGGGGCGAGCACTGGGACCAGCGCCGATGCCGCCAGGCTGAGCAGCAGGCCCGGCACCACGACGGCCGCCAGGGGGACCGCGACGAAGTTGAGTGCGATCCCCGCCACCGAGACCGCGCCGAACAACGCGGCGCTGATCGGCGCCGTGGCGATGGTGGCACCGAGCGAGCCGGCGAGCAGACGCCACCCCCATCCCCGGCCCAGGCGACGATCGCTCCAGCGGGTGGCGAGCACCGCCCCCGCGAGGGCGGCTACCGAGAGCCACGCACCGGCATCGAGGACCGCCCAGGGATCCGCCAGGAGCACGACTACGGCGGCGACGGCGAGCAGCGGCAGGGGAGCCAGCGCGCGCTGCCGCCACCGGGCCTGGCCCGCGAGGGCCGCGAGGAGGACCGCCCGGGCCGCGGGCGCCGGCCACCCGATGAAGGCCACGTACGCGGCCGCCACGCCCACGCCGATCGCCGCGGCCAGGTGGCGCCGGGGGGTAAGCAGGCGCACCCCGAGGAGCACCCACGCGAGGATCACGCCGACGTGGAAACCGGAGATCGACAGGATGTGCACCAGGCCGGCGCGGGCGTACCGGTCCTTGAGCTCCGGGGCCATCCCCCCGCGCCGGTTGATCAGCAGGGCCTCGACCGTGCCCGCACGCTGGCCGAACAGGGCCCGGATGCGCTCGCCAAGCCAGGTCCGGAGCCGGTCGGCGGGCCCCGCCGGGACGGACTCGACGGTGAACGCCCGCACCAGCAGCAGGCCGTCGGCACGGCCGCCGCGGTCCGGTCGCGAGAGCCACCGTCCCGTTACGAGGCCCACCGCGCCCGCCTGCATGCTGTCACCCGGCCAGCGTGCGGCGACCACCCCGGTACAGCCAGCCCCCGGCAGCGAGACGGTCCCGAGCGGCTGGTCGGCGAAGACCGGTTCCACGACCCGCACCCGCACGGTCACCGGCCCCGGCTGCAGCCGACGCGCGCAGGCGTCGGACTCCACGACCAACGCCAGCTGCGCACTGCCCAGGCCCGCGAGCAACACCGCGGGCCAGACGGCCCACGACGGTCGCCACCAGAGGCACCCCGCCCCGATGGCCGCCAGGAGCGCCGCGACGCCGGCAGGGGCCCCGAAATGCAGAAGGCCGGTCGCGAGACCGGCCCCGTAGCACAACAGGAGGAGGTACGCGGGCCTCATGGGGCCCCACGTGTGGGGTGAGCCGTCAGCCCCGGGAACCGCGGCGCTGGCAGCGCGGGGCCAGGTTCACCTTCCGGATGCCCTCCATGACCGCAACTTCGATCGACGCCCGATTCTGGTCCTTGTCCAGGTTGACGTCGGTCACAACCGTGCCCTCGAGGCCCACCACGTAGCGCGGCGGGAGCCGGTTGAGGGCGTAGACCAGCACGTCGAGCCGGCAGGTCTCGCAGCCGCAGAAGTCCGGGAAGTGCGCCGAGAGCTGGGCGTAGGCGTCGATGACGTGCTCCTCGACGGCGTTGCGGATGGTCGGTCGGGTCATGCGAGCACCGCGAGCTGGGGACGGGCCAGTTGACTCGTGAACGTGGATCCGGTGGTGCCGGTGAGCTGCACCGTGTGGTACTCGCCGATGGCGCTGGCCGGGAGGTCCACCAGCGCCAGCAGGTTGGTCCGCGACCGGCCCAGCAGGAGATCTCCGCGGCGGGCGGGCCGCTCCAGCAGCACCTCGACCACCTGGCCCACCCGCCCGACGTGCCGTGCCCGGGCCTGGGCCCGCACCGCCGCAATGAGCCGTTCGAGCCGCTCGGCCCCCACCGCCTCCGGGACCTGGTCCGCGAGGCGCACGGCGGGCGTCCCTTCCCGGACCGAGTAGCGGAAGGTGTACGCGTCATCGAACCCGGCCTCGGCCACGAGGGAGAGGGTCTCCTGGAACTGGGCCTCGGTCTCCCCCGGAAACCCGACAATGAGGTCGGTGCTGAACGTGATGCCCGGCAGGGCAGCGCGCAACCGGGCCACCACGTCGAGGTACTGTTCCCGGGTGTAGCGGCGGAGCATGCGGCGCAGCACGGCGTTGGAGCCGCTCTGCGCCGGCAGGTGCACGTGCTCACACACTGCCGGCACCGTGGCCATGGCCTCGATGACGCGATCGGTGAAGTCGGTGGGGTACGGGCTGGTGAAGCGCACCCGCCGGATGCCGTCCACCGCCCCCACCGCGCGCAGGAGGTCCGCGAAGTCGGCGGTGCCATCGTGGTAGCTGTTGACCGTCTGCCCAAGGAGCGTGACCTCGGAGGTGCCCTGGCCGGCGAGCGCGCAGACCTCGCGCACGACATCCTCCAGCTTACGGCTGCGCTCCGGACCTCGGGTATACGGAACGATGCAGAAGGTGCACTTGTAATCGCAGCCCCGCTGGACCGTCACGAACGCCGTGGCGCCCGCCTCGCGGACGGGCGGCACATCCTCGTAATGCTCCCAGGATCGGAAGGCGGTGTCAGCCCCCCGGTCTCCCGCCGCTGCCTGGGCCACCAGCGCCGCCAGGTTCCGGTAGGCGTCGGGCCCGGCCACGATGTCCACGCGCGGAACCTGCTCCAGCAGCCGCGGCCCGAGCCGCTGCGCCATGCACCCGACCACACCGAGCACGCCGCCATGGCGGGTATGCTGCTGCAACTCGCCCAGGCGGCCGATCACCCGCTGTTCGGCATTGTCCCGCACCGCGCAGGTATTCACCAGGAGCACGTCTGCGCCCTCGGGGGTGTCCGTCTGGACGTACCCCTCACGGGCGAGGACCCCGAGCATGAGCTCGGTGTCCGCGACATTCATCTGGCAGCCGTAGGTCTCGATGTAGAGGCGCTTCATGACGCAGGAATAATACGGCGCTCCCCCGAGCCGGCGATAGGCGCCCCGGGGAGGTGCGGGAATCAGCGCCCGCCGCCCCCGTAGGGCCGGATGGAGAGCCCGAGGATGAGGCCGAAGGCCCGTTCCTTGTACGCGCCGCCTTCGCTCCGCCACGCATGTTCGAGCGCCAGGTCCACCCCGGCACGGTCCTGGGCGAACCGCGTACCCGTCCCCGCCGAGACACTCCACTCGCGCGGGTGATGGCCAGCCTGCACCGGGAAGGGCAGCTGGGCATAGCGCACCCCGGCGCGGAAGGGGAGCGTGGACGGACGGCGCGGGTTGCGGATGAGCTCGCCGCCGAGGCTCAGCTCGAGGGTGTTCTCCGCGCCCACCCCGCCCCGGGCCTGGAGGTCGCTGTTGGCAGCCGACCAGGTGCGGTACTGCCCGCTGGTGGCCAGGGTGAGCCGCGGGGAGGCGCGCAGGAGGGCTCCCGCCGACACCGTGACCGGGAGGTCGATCGAGTAGGCGCGGGCGCTGTCCAGGTCCACCGTGGCCTTGCCGTCGCTCCGCAGCATCAACGCCAGCTGGACCCGGGAGGAGAGCTGGTGGGTGAGCCCGGCGGAGAACCCGACCCCCTGGTAGGACAGTTCCGCCGTCTGGCGAAAGGAGATGAAGGTGGTGTCCTCGAACGCCCGGCGCGACTCGAGCCGGTTGGACCCGGTGATCCAGTGGACTCCCAGGCCGACCGAGGTCCTGCCGCCCAGCTGCAGGCCGGCGGCGAAGCGGACCTCGTTCAGGCCGCCGAGGGACTTGAGCGTGTCGAAGACCGCGACCGGGGCGCCACGGAGCACGACGGTGTCAGTGGTGGCCAGGCGGAAGTCGCGGTCGGCGTAGCTGCCGATCGAGATCCCGAGCCCGAGCCGCGTGCGCGGCACCGGCCCGCCCACGTACACGAGCGGGAAACGGGTCTCGCGCAACGACGCGTCGCCCGCTGGCGACTGCCAGCTGCGCCAGTTGGGCGCCATGACGAACCCGGCGGCCACCGCGCGCAGATTGGGAAGCGCCGCGGGGTTCACGTCGCTCTCGCCGTCGAACAGCCCGAAGCTGCCGGCGGTGGCACGGGTCCGGGGCGTCAGGGGCCGGCCCGGCAGGCCGAGCCCGCGGACCCCGAACATGGAGGACTGCCCGGCCGCGGGCAGGAGGTCGCCGGCGAGCAGCGCGGCAAGGGTGGCCGCCAGGGCCACCGGACGCAGGAGTCGCGGCATCAGGGGGCCTCGAACGGGAACTTGCGCGCGTAGGTCACGCGGAGCCTCGGGACCAGCCCGGGCGTCCGACTCGACCCGAACGTGACGCGGGTGAAGCTGGAGGCCTCGGGAATGAGCTGCAGCATGAACCCCGGCGGCAGCGGCTGGGTCCCCTGCCACAGCGCGGTGGCGCGGCGCACCTCGACATGGACGGTGTCCGCGGAGCCGGGGATCAGCGGGGCGGAGGTGATGAACAAGGCGTCCGTGGACGCCGGACTCTTGTTGCCGAGGTCGGCCAGGATCGGCCGCACCTGCAGGAAGGCGGTGTCGAGGGCGAGGCCGGTGATCGGCCCGGTCGGGATCAGTTCGAGCGTGACCCGGATCAACTGGGCCGAATCGCGCAGGTAGTCCGGCCAGGGAAAACGCAGCAGCGACCGGGCGCTCGGGCCGCCCCCCGCGGTCAGCAGGTCGGGGTCGAACACCGGGGCCACTTGCGGTACCCAGCGGGAGAACTGCGCCCCTCGCGTCAGCGTCCGCGCGAAGGTCGTATCCGCGGTGGTTACCTGGACGTAGGTCACGAAGCTGGGCGCCGAGCCCCCCGCCGCGCCGCTGCCCAGGCGCACGCCGGTGCCGCTCGCGGCCCGGATCTGCAGCCCGAGCGCCAGCACGCCGCTGTCCGCGGCCGGCATGGCGACCCGTGACAGGTTCGCGCCCGTGAGGAAGCGCGTGAACCGCCCGGTCGCCACTGAATCGGGGACCTCGATGCTGTCGACGAGGTTCGCGACGGTGAACGCGGTGTCGATGTCGGTAAAGCTCACGGTGGAGTCGACCGTGGCCGGCATCCGGTACAGGTAGATGATGAGGCCCTTCACCGACGAATCCCGAGCCAGCACCGAGAACGCCAGCGACACCGAGTCGATGGTGTACGGGTACAGCGAGTCACCGATGGTGAAGGAGTCCGGCCGCTGGACGAACCGCACCACCGCCCGGTCCTCGCTCAGCGGGTACTGCCAGGACACCCGCAGCGAGCCTCCCAGCCCGGGCTGGACATACCCCTCGAAGGCGCTGTCACTGCCGAGGACCGGGGTGATGACGGTATCACGGACGTCGAAGTTGCCCGGGCAGAGGTCGGGGCAGTCGGCGGGCGCGGCCAGCTTTTCCTGGCAGGCCGCGAGGCCGACCGACGCCAGCAGCGCGAGGGACAACGGACGGAGGGTCAGAGCGGTTCGTCGCATGCGTTCCTGTCAGGCCCCGCGGTTGAAATCAAAGGCGTCCGGCAGCAACTCCCGGAGCGACCACTGTCGGCGGCCGCCCGGCCCCACCCCCACGACTTCCAGCTCGGGACCGAACTCCGCCAGCACCTGCCGGCACGCGCCGCAGGGGCTGATCGGTGGATGCCGGTCGGCCACGACCACCAGCCGCCGGAACGCCCGTGCCCCCGCGGCCACCGCCGCAAACACCGCCGCGCGCTCGGCGCAGACGGTAAGCCCGAACGAGGCGTTCTCCACGTTGCACCCGCTGAAGATACGCCCGTCGAGGGCCTCGAGCGCCGACCCGACGGCAAAGCCGGAGTAGGGGCAGTAGGCCCGCTCCCGGGCGGCCGTCGCGGCCGTGACCAGGGGGTCAACCATGCCAGATCTCCGGGAGGAAGAGTACCCCAGGTGTTGACGGACTGAAGAACTCGGCAGGCGTCCTGGCCGGCGATGTCGCGCTCACGTGTCCCAGGTCTGCCCCGGCGCCCATAGGGCAGGCGCAGGTCCGGCCAGCGGGACCAGCACCACCTCGGGAATGGTCCGTGGGCCAGGGTGGTCGGGTCGTTGCCGTGATCGGCGGTAATGTAGCCAGGACCTCGTCGCGCGTCGGGGCCAGCATCATCAGCGGCGCACGGTCGGGCCAGCAGCCCGGCGTGGAAGCCGGGCACGTCGTTGCGGTGCCCCCAGCTCTGGTCGAACTCGATCACGTTGGCAGGAACAGAACCCCGCGGCATGGTGGCAGCGCTCTCCGATGGCGCGATAGCTGGCGGGTTTCCCCGCCGGGTGCAGGCCCAGGTGATCCGCGGCCCGCGAAGAAGATCGACCTTCCCCGCACCCACCCGCGGATGTGCGCCGCCACCAGCCGGTCGAGCAGCGTCTCCCCGGCGGTGGAACGCTGAGGCTCGCCGCCGGTCGGTGCGCTGCCAGCGCCCCACGGACCCCACGAAGGGGCGCGCGATCACCACGGACACGGTCCGGACCCTCGAGCAGGCGCTGCGCGACACAGCAGGCCGGTACAGTTCGGCGAGAGGCACCACCTCCTCGTGCGCCGCGAGCTGGCAGACGCTGTCGGCCGAGGTGTAGAGGATCCACGCCCCGGTGCGGCAGTGCTCCTCCCCAGCTCGTCGAGGATCACGGTCCCCGAGGCGATCCGGTTGCCAACCCGCCCGTCTCCCCGTGCCAGCGCCTCGACGAACGCCGCCGGGAACCCCTGCGGGTAGGTCCGGAACAGCTCCGCCGGGCGGAGAGGCCCGAACGGCTCCCGACAGCCGGTGCCCTGTCCTCGCGCCCCGGCGGGGCGCGCCACGCCGCAGGCCGCGCCCGGCGCGTCCACCGCCACCACCCCGGCGAGCGGGGCACAGCAGCCGAGCCCCAGCCGCTCCAGGTTCGGTAGTCGGAGGCCCCCCACCGCCCGCGCCACGTTCCCGAGCGTGTGGCTGCCGGCATCGCCGTAGCGCGCACTGTCGGGCGCCGGCCCGATCCCCACCCCGTCGAGCACGATCAGCGCGGCCCGACGCCGATTCACGGACGCGGCTCGGTCGTGGCAAAGCGGAACCGCACCGCCGGTGAGCGCCTCGGTGAGCAGCCGGGCCTCGTCGGGGTCCAGCCGCCCCCGGGTCTTCTCCTCGAGCATCCCGAGCGTATCGATGAGGATGCGGGCCCCACCTGCCGGGCATCCGGAGGGTGCGCCCAGCGTGCCCTCGAGCAGCCGGCCCTGGATGGCCTGTTCGGCCTGGTGGGCGAGGCCCACCACCAGCGAGGCGAAGTGCTCGTTCATGCCGCGCCCTCGTAGCGCCGGGGGATCCTCGGCCCCAGCGCGGTCAGGAGTTCGTAGGAGATCGTGCCCGCCAGCGCCGCCTGCTCGTCGAGGGAGACGAGGCCGCCGAACACGGTCGCCACATCGCCGGGGCCGCGGGCTGCATCACCGCCACCATCCCCGGTAAGTCCATCGTCACCCGTCCCACCGGACCCGGCGGCCTCCGAGTTCCACCACGCCGCACCCGCCCAGGCTGCGATGGAGGCCATCCGCGTAGCCCACGCCGAGGGTCGCGATGCGCGTGGCGGCCGGCGCGACTTGGCTGGCACCATAACTCACGCTGTCACCGGCGGCCACCGTCCGCGGGCCACCACCCGCGCCTCCGGGCGCACCGCCGTGGCCGGCTCGTGACCGGCCACCGCGCCGCCGTACAGGTAAATCCCCGGGCGCACCAGGTCTCCGGCGAAGTCCGGTCCCCGCAGCGCCGCGGCGCTGTTGGCGGCGTGGACCAGGCTGGGCCGGCACGCCAGGAGCGCCAGCACGTCGCGGAAGCGCGTCCACTGCCCCGCCACGCTCGCGGGATTCTCGTCGGCGGAGTGGAAGTGGGTGAAGATCCCCTCGCAGGCCGGGCCGGCTGCGGCCACCGCGTCACGCCAGACCGGGGCCTCGTCCCAGCGGAAGCCCGCGCGGGCCATCCCGGTGTCCACCTCGACGTGGAACGGGCGGTCCCCCGCGGCGCGCCAGGCGGCGAGCCCGTCCAGGTCCCCGATCACCGGCCGCAGGTCGTCGCGGAGGCACGCCTCCACGGTGGCGGGCGCCAGCGGCTGAAAGACGACGATCGGGCGCGCGATGCCCGCCCGCCTGCAATTCGGTGCCTTCCTCCGGCGTGGCCACGCCGAATCCCCACGGGTCCATGGCCTCCAGCGCCCGTGCCACCGGCACGGCGCCCAGCCCGTAGGCATTCGCCTTGACCATGGGAAGGAGTCGTGCCCCGGCGATGCGGGACACGGTGCGCGCGTTGGAGACCACGGCGGCGAGGTCGACCTCGGCCCACGCGCGGGGGAGATGATCCGCGATTGACGGCATGCGCAAGCGGCGCGTATGATACCGGCCAAGGAGGATAAATGCAAGACAGATCAGCGCTTGGACGCGCGCTCCTGATGGTGCGCGACCTGCGCCGCCGCTGCCCCTGGGACCGGGTACAGACCCGGGAGACCATCCGGCCGTACCTGGTCGAGGAGGTCTTCGAACTCGATCACGCCATCGCCGAGGGGGAGCCCGCCGCCATCCGTGAGGAAGTCGCCGACCTGCTCCTTCACCTGGCCTGGCAGCTGGTCCTCGGCGAGGGCGTGGGAGTTCACGGCCGGAGGACGTCGCGCCGACCTCGAGCGCAAGATGCGCCGGCGCCACCCGCACCTCTTCGACCTCGGGCCGCGCGAACGCTGGGAACCGCTCAAGCGGCGAGAGGGGCGGCAGCAGGGCGTACTCGAAGGCCTCCCCCGCCCTCCCCAGCTGGCCTACCTGCAGGAGCGCGCCGCGAGCATCGGCTTGCAGCGAACGCGCGCGCGGAGCGTGGCGGAAACTGGCCGGACCTCGAGGGCCCTGCACGAGGAACTGGCGGCCGCCGTCCCCCCGCCGCCCGCCGGCCGGCCCGGGGGAGACCGGGGAGCCGGTCTACCCGCCCGCCACGGACGCCGTCACCGAAGAAATCGGCGACCTGCTCTTTGCCGTGGTGAACCTGGCGCGCAAGGCGCGGGTGCAGCCCGCCACGGCGCTCGACGCCGCCAACCGGAAGTTCCGGGAACGCTTCGAGGGGGTGGAGCGGCTGGCCCGGGAGCGCGGCATCGACGTGACGACGGCGGGCCTGGAAGTCCTGGACAGACTCTGGGACGAGGTGAAGGCGGCGCGCTGAGGCGTCGGCGGCGAGGCAATCGTACGGCCGAGCCGCCCAGCCGGCTATGGATACAGCCGGTGTATCTGCCGCGGGAAGGCAATCGTCTCCCTGATGTGCGGCAGCCCGCAGATCCAGGCCACCGTACGTTCCACCCCGAGACCGAATCCGGAGTGCACGAAGGTCCCGTACTTCCGCAGGTCGAGATACCAGCGGTAGGCCTCGGGATCGAGCCCCTGTTCCTGGATGCGGGCCAGCAGGCGGTCGTAGCTGTCCTCGCGCTGCGAGCCGCCGATGATCTCGCCGTAGCCCTCGGGGGCCAGGCAGTCGTTGTTGAGGACGGTGCGCGGGTCGTCCGGGTTCTCCTTCATGTAGAACGCCTTGACGCCCTTCGGGTAGTTGAAGACGAACACCGGCCGGTCGTACTGCTGGGCCAGCAGGGTTTCGTCGTCGCCGCCGAGGTCGCGCCCCCACTCCATGTCGGAGCCCAGGGCGTTGAGCTTGACCACCGCGTCACTGTAGGAGATCCTGGCGAACGGCGCCTGCACCCGCTCGAGGGGGGCGGTATCCCGCTCCAGTTCCTTGAGCTCCTCCCGGCGCCGTTCGATGGTGCGGCCCACGACGTAGCTGACGAACTGCTCCTGGAGCCGCATGTTGTCGTTCGAGTTGTGGAAGGCCACCTCGGGTTCCACCATCCAGAACTCGGTGAGGTGCCGGCGGGTCTTGGACTTCTCGGCGCGGAAGGTCGGGCCGAAGCAGTAGACCTTGCCCAGGGCGGCGGCCGCCGCCTCGACGTAGAGTTGCCCGGTCTGGGCCAGGTAGGCCTTGCCGAGGTCGAAGTAGTCGGTGCTGAAGAGCTCCCCCGCCTGCTCGCCGATCGAGCCGGTCAGGATCGGGGTATCGACCAGCACGAAGTCGCGTTCGTAGAAGAAATCGCGGATGGCCTGCACCACTTCATTGCGCACCCTGGCAATCGCCACCTGGCGCCGGCTGCGAAGCCAGAGATGCCGGTGCTCGAACAGGAACTGGGTACTGTGCTCCTTCGGCTGGATCGGAAAGTCCTCGCTGGCCCCGATCACCTCCAGGTCGGCGCCGTGCATCTCGTACCCGCCCGGCGCCCGGGCCTCCGCGCGCACCGTCCCGGTGACGGCGACGGAGGTCTCCTGCGTGAGCCCGCCGAGCCGTTCCCAGGTCGCTGCGGGGACGTCCTTCCTGGAGAAGACGGCCTGCAGGGCTCCGGTGCCGTCGCGCAGCACGATGAAGGCAATCTTGCCGCTGGAGCGGGTGGTGCTCACCCAGCCCTGCACGGTGACGGAGGCGCCGTCGTGGCGCGCGAGCTCGTGGATGCGGACGCTGGTCATGGGCGGTCGGGGCGAAGGGCACGGCGCCGGTGGCGCGGGGCGTGGAGTCTAGCCGCCGGCCTCCTCATGGTCAACGCGGGCTGCACCGGCTACCGCCCCGTCCCCGAGTTCGACCCCGGGGACCTGCCCCGGCCGGCCGCGCTGGACGGGACGCCGCTTACTCGCCTGTGGCGGGTCCGGCCCCTGCGCGGCCCGACCGCGCCGGTCACCCGGGACAGCCAGAACCTCTACCTTGGCGGCGCAGACCGGCGCGTGATCGCGGTCGACCTGGAGTCCGGCCGGACACGCTGGACCCACCGCGTGGCGGGTCCACTGCTCGGCGGGGTGCAGGTGTCGGGCGGCGTCGTCTACGCCGCGACCAGCCGGCCCGAAGGCAAGGTGCACGCGTTCCAGGCCGTGAGCGGCAGCGAGCTCTGGTCCACCGGAACCGGCAACGTCGAGGCTCCGCTCGCCATCCTGCCCGACCGGATCATTGTGCTGACCCGCCGGATGCAGGTGCTCGCCCTCCACCGGACGACCGGCAAGGTCCTGTGGCGCCGGCGGCTCGCGGCCCAGCGGATCGGCCCGCAACCGCTGGCCACCGGGCTGGTGCTGGTCACTGGCTACGACAGCCTCTACCTGGTGCGCCCCGAGGACGGGACGATCCAGCGCCGGCGACGCGCGCCGGGCACCATCACGGCGCCGTGGGTGCCCCTCGGCGACCGCCTGGTCGGCGCGACCGGCGATTCCCTCCTCGTGGCGCTCGACCGCGATTCCCTGACCGTGGACTGGTCGGTGCACCTGGACGCGCCGGTGCTCGCGAGCCCCGTGGTGCGGAATGACACGGTCTACGCGGTAACACGCACGGGCTCGATCTACCGCGTCCCCCCGGGCGACGTCCGCACCGCCGAGCGGATCCGGCACGAGCCGTGGGCGGTGACCGGCGCGCCGCTCCTGTTCGGGGACTGGCTCCTCATCGGCGGGTCGGAGGGTTCGCTGCGGGCCTTCGCGCTCGGCGATGCGGAGCCGGCATGGAGCACGCCGATGGGCAGGCCGCTGGAGCTCGCCCCGGTGCCGCTGGGGGCGGGTGAGTTCCTCGCGGTCGGGGGCCAGGGCGACCTGCATCGCATCCGCCTGGGGGAGCCATGAGGCATCGCACCGTCGTGATCGTGGCGCTGGCCGCCGGGCTGCTGCGGCCGCTGGCCGCGCAGCAGCCGGCCGACACCCTGTTCGTGCCCCGCTCCTCGCCGGTGCTCGTCAAGTACGGGAAGTGGGCGGCGCTCGCCGCGGCCGTGGGGATGGGACTCAAGGCGTCGAGCGCCCACCACGACGCCGACCGCGCCTTCGCGCGGCTGGACGCGTACTGCGGCGACGACCCCTCCCGGTGCGACCAGGCGCCTGGCGGCCACTACCTGGACCCCGTATCTGAGCGCTACTACCAGGCGGCGCTGAGCGGGGACCGGCGCGCGCGCGGCTGGCTGCTGGGGGGAGAGGTGACCCTGCTGGGGGCGGCGGGCCTTTTCGTCTGGGAACTGACGCGGCCCAAGTCCCCGCCCCGGAACATCCCCTTCGAACCCAATTTCCGGGTGCTCGGCCCGCGCACGGAGCTGGGAGTCACCCTGCACTTCTGACTCACCCGGTGCGGAACAGCTCCACCGCGCGCGGATAGCGCTGCAGGGCCCGCTCCCGGAGGCCCTGATGCCGGGACTGGGCGAGCATCGGGTCGGCGGTGAGCACGGCGCGTGCCGCGTCGCGCGCGGCCTGCAGCAGGTCGCCGTCATCGGGGAGCCGCGCCAGGCGGAGCTCGAACTCCCCCGCCTGCCGCTCCCCGATGAGGTCGCCCATCTTCCGCTCCTCGAGGTCCAGCTCCGCGATCTTGAACCCATCGGTGGTCCGCGCGAACGCCTCGAGGCGCGGCGGGACCGATTCCCCCGCCATCAGGATGCAGTAGCTCACCGCGCTTCCCCGCCCGATCCTCCCGCGCAGCTGGTGCAGCTGCGCGAGCCCGAAGCGCTCGGGATGGTCGATCAGCATCACCGTCGCGTTGGGCACGTCGATGCCCACCTCGATGACCGTCGTGGCCACCAGCACGTCGATCTCGCCGGCGCGGAACGCGCGCATCCGCGCGTCCCGCTCCGGCGCCTTGAGCCGCCCGTGCACCAGCCCCACGGTCAAGTCGGGCCAGGTCGCCTGGAGCTTTTCGGCCATGGTGGTGGCAGCCCGCAGGTCCACCTTCTCCGATTCCTCGATGACCGGGAGCACCACGTACGCCTGCCGGCCGGCGGCGCATTCGTCGTGGACGAACGCCAGGGCCCTGGCCCGCTGCTCCCCGGTGCGGACCCCGGTACGGATCGCACCCCGCCCCGGCGGCCGGGCGCGGAGCGTCGAGACATCGAGGTCCCCGAAGCGCGTGAGCGCCAGGGAGCGGGGAATCGGCGTGGCGGTCAGCAGCAGCACGTCGGGCGCGTCGCCCTTGCCGATGAGGGTGGCGCGCTGCTCCACGCCGAAGCGATGCTGCTCGTCGATTACCACGAGCCCGAGGCGCCGGAAGGCCACCTGCTCCTCGATCAGCGCGTGGGTACCGACGACCAGCCGGACCTCGCCGCTGGCCAGCTTCCGGCGTCGCGCGGCCTTGTCGGCCGCGGTGAACCGGCCCACGAGGAGCTCGGGCCGGAGGTCGATCGGCGCGAGCAGCGCGGTCAGCGTGGCGAAGTGCTGCTCCGCGAGCAGTTCGGTGGGCGCCATGAGGGCGGCCTGGTGGTCGTTCTCCAGGGCCAGCAGCATCGCGAAGAGGGCCACAACCGTCTTGCCGGTGCCGACGTCGCCCATCAGCAGCCGGTGCATCCGCTCCGGCGCCGTCATGTCCGCGGTGATCTCCCGGAGGGCGCGCTTCTGGTCGGCGGTCAGCGCCCACGGCAGCGCGGCCGCGAGGGCGCGCGTGTAGGTATGGTGCAGGGTGAAGGGCACCCCGCGCCGTCCCCGCTTGGCGAGGAGCCGGGCCCGGGCCAGCATCAGCTGGAGGTCCAGCAGTTCATCGAAGGCCAGCCGACGCCGGCCGGCCTCCGCCTCCTCCACGGTGGCAGGGCGGTGGACCGCGCGCAGCGCCTCGGGAAGCGCGGGGAGCCCGGCGTCGGCGGGCACCGATTCGGGCAGCGGGTCGTGCGAGAAGGCGATCATCGCCTCGAGGTGCCGGTCCACGAGGCCCCGGATCACCTTGTGGCTCAGCCCTTCGGTGGCGCGGTACACCGGGAGCACGCGCCCCGCCGGCGGGCCATCCTCGTCACCCTCGGGCTCCGCCAGGATCACGTACTCGCGCGGGTTGAGCTGCCGGCCGTGGTAGAAGCGCACCACCCCCGCCACCAGCAGTGTCTGGCCCACCTGGATGGTGCGGTCCAGGAACCCCTGCCCCGGCCAGGCGCACTCGAGCATCCCGCTGGCGTCGCGGAGTACCGCGGTGAAGATGCGGAGCCCGCTCCGGGTCGGCGCCAGTCGCTTGGCGATGACGGTTCCGACGCAGGCCACGTCGTCGCCCACGCGGGCGCGCGCCACGGGCGTGACGCTGGAGGCGTCGAGGTAGCGGAACGGGACGTGCCAGAGGAGATCCTGCGCCGTGCGGACCCCGAGCCGGGCGAACGCCTCGGCCCGGCGCTCGCCGATGCCCTTGAGGAACTTGACCGGCGTGTCGGGACGGAGGATGGGCATGGGCGAGGGACCGGAGGTCGGGCGGCGGCGCCCGCACCCGGGGCCGGGACTACATGTCCGGTCCGTCCTCCAGCAGTCGGGCGGCGTACCTGGCCGGATCGAAAGGACGCAGGTCGTCGACTGTCTCCCCGAGGCCGAGGAACCGGATGGGCATGCCGAGTTCCTTGCGGAGCGCCACGATCGCGCCGCCACGCGCGCTGCCGTCGAGCTTGGTGACGATGATGCCGGTGGGTTGCACCGCCTGCGCGAAGAGTCTTCCCTGCTGGATGGCGTTCTGTCCCACCGTGCCGTCGAGCACCAGCAGTGTTTCGTGGGGCGCGCCCGGACGCTTGCGGGCGATGACCCGGGTGACCTTCCGCAGTTCCTCCATCAGCCCGTCCTGGGTGTGCAGCCGGCCCGCGGTGTCCACGAGTACGGTGTCCGCCCCCCGCTTCTCCGCGGCCTCGATCGCGTCGAACGCCACGGCCGCCGGATCGCCGCCGGGCGCGCCGGCCACGCAGGGCAGTCCCAGGCGCTCGGCCCAGGTCTGCAGCTGCTGGATCGCGCCCGCCCGATAGGTGTCGGCGGCGGCCAGGAGGACGCTGCGTCCCTCGCCGGCGAGCCGCCGCGCGACCTTGGCCACGCTGGTGGTCTTGCCGACGCCGTTGACCCCGACGAACAGCAGCACCGTGACGCCCTCCGGCGCGCGCGCGAGCGCCCCGGGGTCGGTGCCGGGCACCAGCAGGATCTCGGTGAGGCGGCGGACGACGGCCTGCTTGAGGTCGTCCTCCGTCTTGAGGCGGCCGCGGCGCACCTCGTCCTCGACGGTCTGCACCAGGTCCACCGTGGCCTGGACCCCGAAATCCGCCTCGATGAGCGTGCGCTCGAGCGCCTCCAGGTCCGCGGCGTTCATGCCGCGCACCAGTGCCCCGACGTCCGTCAGGGCGATGCGCTTGACGCGCTGCCACAGCGAGAGCCGCTGGCCCTCTCCGATGCGTCCGCTGGTCATGGGCGGGGAATCTACAAGGATCGAGGGCCGGGGCCGAGCGGCAGCAGGCGCGGTGCCGGGGCCCGGCGCCTCACCGCAGGCCGAGGCGACGGCGGGTCAGCCACTCGACGCTGAGGCCGGCGAGCGCCAGCCCGAAGAGCCACACGAACCGCCGGGCGCTGGTTTCCGCCCGTTGCGCCACTACCGGCGACGGGCGGTCCGCCAGGCGCGCCGGGGCGGGAAACCACTCTTCCGACCAGGTGTCCACCACCAGCGTGCCGCGGCCGCCCCCTTCGAGCTCGTACCCGTACGTTCCCGGCGGGAGGCGCAACTCCCCGCGACCCGAGCCATCGAAGGCCAGTGAATCGTGCCGGGTGGCCTCCCCCGAGACGAGCGTGATCCCGATCGGGACCGGCGATCCGGCGCCCGCCCACTGGAAGACGACGGGCCGGCCGTTGCTCACCACCGGTCGCACCATGCGGGCGCGGCCCGCGGCACTGTCCGCGGATCCGAGCAGCCACGATAGTGTGCCCGCCACAAGCCCCCGGTAGGCCTGCTCGCCCGATCCGCCCCGGAACGCCCAGCGCCAGAGACCATCTGCCGCGGTCAGCACCTCGCGCCGCGCGCCGCGGACCTGCCCCGCGAAGACCGGCCGGTCCGCGCCCCGGCGGGCGAGCTGGGCCGTCAGGCCCACCCAGTCCTCCGGGGCCGGCTCGATCGGCGTGACGCTCACCAGGGGCGGAAAGGAATCCACGGGCAGGCCCACGAACGCGGACCCGACGGGGCTGGCGGGCGCGGCCGTCGCGTACCATTCCCCGGGCACCACCGTCTCGCCGCCTTCGCCACTCGGCCACAGCCAGCGGCCCCGGGGGGTGATCCCGCGCGCGAGGTCCGGCACCCGTCCCTTGAGCACCAGCACGTCGGCGCGCCGGACGGCCTGCTGCACCTCATCCGCCGGGACCGGCTGCAGCGTGGCCATCGAGCGCCAGGGCCCGTTGTCGAGCCGGGCATAGGCCCGGATGGGGAGCGCGGCCACGTCGCGCAGGGCCTGGAAGAGGAAGCGGCTGTCCCAGTCCGGCGGGTTGGCGAGCAGCACCACGCCGGGGGTCGGCGTCACGCGGAGCACGTACCGCCGGCTGTCGTCACGCGGCTCGGCGTCACTGGCGCCCGCCAGGACGACGTCGAGCACCACGTCGCCCGAGACTCCGGCCGTCGGGAACGCGAGCGTCAGGGTCGTCGCGGCGTCGGCACCGAGCGGCGCTCCCCGTCGGGTCAGGACCCGCGATCCCAGGCGCACCTCCAGCCGGACCGAGTCCGCGACGCGGCCCGCGCTGCGGACCTCGACGTCGAGGCGGACCGTATCCCCCGCCGTGGCGCGCAGCGGGCCGGTGACGCGACCGATGGCCAGGTCGGCCGTCGCCGCGCGCGGGAAGACCCGGACGCCCGCGCGGGCCACCAGTTCAGGCGGAAGGTCCCCGGCATCGGTGATCTCCCCGTCGGTCACCACCAGCACCGGGCGGTCAGAGGCGGCGGCGGCGCGCAGGGCAGGCTCGAGGTCGGAACGGCCGAGGGTAGGGAGCGAATCGGTGGCCGCCGCAGCGTCCCCGAACCGCCGCACCTCGCCCCAGGCGCGCGCGCTGTCGCTCGCCTCGGACCAGCGGCCCCCGGCGGCGGTCATGCTCAGGCTGCCATCGAGGAGGACCAGCGGCGTGCCGCCGCCGGCGGGCGCGGTGGCGCAGGTGAGATCGAGCAGGAGGACGCCGAGAGCGGTCCACGCCACCGCCCGGCCCAGGGCCGCCGGCCAGGCGCGCCGCCCCAGGCGTTCCAGGCGGGCGTAGGTGAACCAGGCCAGCGCCCCACCCAGCAGGACCACGATGGCCAGGCGCATGGCGTCAGGCCAGCGCGGCCAGCGCGGAGGCCACCGTGAAGCGGCCCTCGTAGATGGCGCGGCCCGCGATGGCGCCTGCGAGGCCGGCATCGCGCGCGGCCTGGAGGTCGGCCACCGAGGCCACGCCGCCGCTCGCGAACCCGCCTGCGCCCAGCGCGCGGAGCGCCCCGGCGCCCTCGAGGTCGGGACCGCTCAGCATGCCGTCGCGGCTCACGTCAGTGTAGATGATGGTGTGTATCCCTTCGGCCACCACCCGGCGGCAGACGTCGGTGGCGAGCAGCGGTGTGGTCTCGACCCAGCCCCGGATCGCCACGCGCCCCTCCTTGGTATCGAGCCCGACCGCGAGCCGTTCGGTCCCGGCGGTGGCCAGCGCTGCCGGTACCAGCGCGGGATCGGTGACCGCGGCGGTGCCGAGGACCCCGCGGGTTACGCCGAGGTCGAGCACGGCGCGCAATGCGTCGAGGGAACGGAGCCCGCCCCCGACCTGGATCCGGACCTTCTGCCCGAGGGCGGTGGCGAGCCGGGCGAGCACGGCCAGGTTGTCGCCCGTGCCGAAGGCACGATCGAGGTCCACGACGTGGAGCCACCGGGCCCCTTCGGCCACGAACTGTTCGGCTTGTGCTACGGGATCAGTGCCGTAGGAAGTTTCGCGGGCCGCCTCGCCCTGGCTCAGGCGGACGACCCGACCTCCTCGCACGTCGATGGCGGGATAGAGTTCCACGTTGCGCCGCGCCCGGGCGGGCGCTAGAAGTCGGCGCCGGCCGACGGGAGCGTGGCATCCCAGTCGGGCAGGCGGCCGGCGTACACCGGCGCGCCGCCGTCGAGGATCCGGGCCAGCCGGTCCCGCTCGGCGTCGAAGCTGCCGCGCTCCGCCACCGGAACCGGCTCGCCGCTGCCGAGGTCGGCCCCGCCTGGGGAGCGGGAAGCGCCGTTGACGCGGAACTCGTAGTGCAGGTGCGGTCCGGTGGCGAGCCCGGTAGAGCCGACGAACCCGATGACATCGCCCTGGTTCACCCGCTGGCCCACCGCGAGCCCCTTGGCGAACCCTTGCAGGTGACCGTAGCGGGTGGTCACGCCGTTGGCGTGCCGCAACTCGACCAGGTTGCCGTAACCGCCCGACCAGTCGCGCCGGAGCACGACCCCTTCCCCGGCGGCCATGACCGGGGTGCCGGGATCGGCGGCGTAGTCGATGCCCTCGTGGCGGCGCACCACGCCCAGGATGGGATGGCGCCGCGCGCGGTTGAGGGAGGAGGAGATCCGGCGGAACTGCACCGGCGCCAGCAGGAACGCCCGCCGCAGCGAGCGCCCGTCGGCGTCGTAGAATCCGGAGGTGCCGTCGCTGCCGGTCCAGCGGAAGGCGCTGAAGGCGGTGCCCCCCACGACGACCTCGCCCGCCAGCACCCGGCCGAAGCGCGTCTCGCCATCCTCCGCGATGAGCCGCTCGGCAACGACGCGGAAGGCGTCCCCGGGCTGGATATCCCGGCTGAAGTCCACCTGCCAGGCGAAGACATCGGCCAAGTCCCAGGCGAGGCGGATCCGGTCCTCGGGCGCGAGCAGCGCATCGAAGGCCGGCGCGCTCAGGGCGTCGTACAGCGAGGTGGTGATGGCGCCTTCCAGCACCACCGGCTCGCTGGTCCAGCGGATCGGCTCGGCGATCGGGGTCCAGCCATCCTCCGTGCGCACCAGCGCCACGCGCTGCTCCGGCCCGCTGCGGAAGATCACCCGCGAGGGGAGGGAGTCGCTGCCGCGCCGCTGGAAGCTGAAGACCAGCCCCGCCCGCAGCCGGCGCGGGTCGAAGAGGCCGCCGGCGGCGGAGGGCGCCAGCTGGAAGTCGTCGAGGCCCTGGCGCGAGAACAGCTGGCCCACGGATTCCCCGCGGCGGAGGGTGTCTACCTGCTCGGTGAACAGCTCCGTCACCCGGGGGAGCGGCGCGTCCACGGGCTTCCGCCAGGGCCAGCTGTCGCCGGCGGCGTAGCCGCCAGCCGCCACGAGGATGCCCGTGGCGGCGGCAAAGCCGGCGAAGGTCTGGAGGGCGTCGGCCCAGGTGGCGCGCTTCATGACCGGTGTCAGTCCATCTGGCGCCGGATGAAGGTCGGAATCTCCATCTCGGGCACATCGCTCGCCCCGGAGGAGCGGCGCGGCTCGGGGCGCGCAGGCGCGGCGGCCGGGGGCGGCGTCACCTGCACCGGGGGCGGGGCCGGGGCGCGCTTGCCGGTCGGGAAGTTGATGACGCCCGGGGCCGGCTTGGCGAGCGGCTGGGGCACCGGGGTGGTCTCCGCCCGGTCGAAGCCGGTGGCGATGACCGTGACCCGGACCTCGCCCTGCATCGAGGGGTCGGTGGCCGCGCCGAAGATGATCTCGGCCTCGTCGCCGACGGCATCGTGGATGATGTCGTTGATCGTGGTCGCCTCGCCCAGCGTGAGGTCGTTGCCCCCGGTGATGTTGATCAGCACGCCGCTGGCGCCGGCGATGGAGACGTTGTCGAGCAGCGGGCTCGAGATGGCCTGCTGCGCCGCCTCCATGGCCCGGTTCTCGCCGCGGCCGATGCCGGTGCCCATCAGCGCGGCGCCGCCGTTCTGCATGATGGTCCGGACGTCCGCGAAGTCGACGTTGATGATGCCGGTCTTGGTGATGAGGTCGGCGATGCCCTGGGTGGCCTGCAGCAGCACCTCGTCGGCCTTCTTGAGCGAGTCCTGGAAGGGGATCCCCTTCCCGACCACCGCCAGCAGCCGCTCGTTCGGCACCACGATCATGGTGTCGACGGAGTTGCGCATCTCGGCGATGCCCATCTCCGCCTGCCGCATCCGCTTCTTGCCCTCGAAGAGGAACGGCTTGGTGACGATGCCGACGGTGAGCGCGCCCATGTCCCGGGCCATCTGCGCGATGATCGGCGCCGCGCCGGTGCCGGTCCCGCCACCCATGCCGCAGGTGACGAAGACCATGTCCGCCCCCTGCATCACGGCCACCACGTCCTCGCGGTTCTCCTCGATGGCCTGGCGCCCGATCTCGGGCCGGGCACCGGCGCCGAGGCCGCGGGTCAGCTTGCGCCCGATCTGGAGCTTCACGTCCGCCCGGGAGGAGGTCAGCGCCTGGGAGTCGGTGTTCACCGAGATGAACTCCACGCCCCGCAGCTGTTCCTCGATCATGCGGTTGACCGCGTTGCCGCCGCCCCCGCCGACGCCGAGGACCTTCATCCGCGCGTTCTGTGCCCCGGTCTCTTCCAGCTCGAAGATCATGGGATGTTCTCTCAGAAAATGTCCTGGAGCCACTTGCGCACCGGTCCGACCCACTTCTCCACCGCCTGGCTGCCCCGCTTGCCCGCGCCGAACCCGGCGCCCTGTACCAGCTGCTTCGTGCCGTAGATGCCGAGGCCCGCCAGCACCGTGAACCGCGGCGCCTCGACGCTGTCGGTCAGCCCCGCCAGCCCCTGCCCCGGCTTCCCCACCCGGACCGGCATCGCGAAGACCTCGCGCGCCAGCTCGGTGATCCCCGGGGTCTGCGCCCCGCCGCCGGTGAGGACCACCCCGGCCGGGAGCCGCTGGTGATACCCGGCCCGGGTGATCTCGTCCAGGGCGAACTCGAGGGTCTCCTGGAGCCGCATCCGCATGATGTGCGCGAGCACCTGACGGTGCGCGTTGCGCGCGCCCTGCCCCGGCGTCCCCGGCAGCTCGACCACGTCGGATTCGGGCACCAGCGGCTCCCACGCCGCGCCGGCCCGTTCCTTCAGCCGCTCCGCATCCTGCTGGGTGACCTGCAGCCCGTGGACGATGTCGTTGGTGACGTGGCCCCCCGAGATGAGCAGGGAGGCGGTGTGCCGGATCTTGCCCGCCTGGAAGATAGCGACATTGGTGCTCCCGCCGCCCAGTTCCACCAGGGCACAGCCCAGGTCCCGCTCGTCCGGGGTCAGGACCGCGAGGGAGGCCGCCAGCGGCTCCAGGACGAACTCCGCCACGTGGTAGCCCGCCCCCTCGACGCACTTGCGCAGGTTCTGCGGCACGCTGGTCAGGACCGTGACGAGGTAGACCTGCGCGTCGAGCCGGGAGCCGGTCATCCCGATCGGCTCGCTGATGCCGGGCTGCATGTCCACCAGGTAATCCTGCGGGATGGCGTGCAGGAGCTCGTGGTCCTTGCCGAGCGGCACGCTCGAGGCCACGTCATTCACCCGGGCCACGTCGCCGGTGCGGATCTCGCCGCCGGTCACCGAGACTACGCCGGTCGAGGTCTGCCCCGCCACATGCTCCCCGGCGATCCCGACGTACACCGAGCCCACCTCGACTCCGGCCATCCGCTCGGCGTCCTTCATGGCCTTCTGGATGGCCCGGGTAGTCTCCTCGATGCCACGGACCACGCCGCGGCGCACCCCCGCGCAGCGCTCCACCCCCACGCCGAGGATCCGGGTGGTGGCGCTGCGGGCCTCGCCCTGGACCTCCGCGATGACGGCCGCGACCTTGGTGCTCCCCAGGTCGAGTGCCGCGACCAGGCGCGTCGGCGCTACGCTCATGCCGCCTCCCAGCGGATGATCACCTGCCCGGCGAAGCGCGCATCGAGCTCCGCCCAGCGGCGTCCCTGCTTCTCGAGATCCTGCACGACCGCGGTCACCGCCCGCATGACCTCGGCCCCGGCGTCAGGCCGGAACCAGTAGCGCTGCCCATCCACCGTCACCAGCACGTCGGGGCCCTGCCGCCGGCCCGTCACGATCCGGGAAAAGAACGTCGGGTCGGTGCGCCGCATCCGCGCCAGGAAGCCGGCCATGACCGAGTCGGCCGCCTCCACGATGGGCAGGTCGGGCGCCGCGACCGTCGGGTCGAACTCGAGCGGCTGACCCTGCTCGCTGAGGAGCTGCAACCGCCCGCGCCGCATCACCAGCGCCACCGGCCGCGCCTCGCGCACCGTGACCACGAGCGTGCCCGGCAGCCGGCGGCTCACCCCGGCCCACTCGATGCCAGGCAGCGACTCCGCCGCCGTCCGGACCGGCCCGAGGTCGCCGAAGATGCTCGTCCCCGCCCGCAGCGGCAGGCGGGTCAGGACCTGGTCGGCCCGCAGGTTGACGAGCCCCCGCACCTCGACCCGGCGCACCCGGAAGAACTCGAGGCCACCCACCAGCCGCGGGACGCCCCACCACAGGAGCCCCACCACGGCGGCCGCGCCGAGGACCTTGTACCCCGGCTTGCTCAGGCGGCTTGCAGCCACGCCAGCAGCTCCCGCCCCACCTTGGTCACGTCGCCCGCCCCCAGGGTGATCACCACGTCCCCGGCCCGGGTCACTTCGAGCAGCCGCTCGCGCAGCCGCGCCTTGTCCGGCTCATGGAGCACGCTCGCCCCCGCCGAGACCGCGGCATCCACCACCAGCTGACTGGTGATCCCCGGCATCGGCTGCTCCCGCGCGGGGTAGATCCCGGTCACCAGCGCCAGATCGGCGCCGGCGAGGGCCGCCCCCATCGCGCCATGGTGCTCGGCCGTGCGCGAGAACAGGTGCGGCTGGAACACGGCCACAATCCGCCGTCCCGGGAACGCCTGCCGTGCGGCGGCCAGGGTCGCCACCAGTTCCGTCGGGTGGTGCGCGTAGTCGTCCACGAACCCGATGCCCCGTGCCTCACCCAGCCGTTCGAAGCGGCGCCCCAGCCCGCGGTACCGGGCCAGGGCCTCGAGCACCGGGGCGAGTGGCGCCTCGAGCGCCAGCGCCGCCCCGACCACCCCGGTGGCGTTCCGCAGGTTGTGCAGCCCCGGGACGCCGAGCCGAAGGGTAATCGCCTCGTGCCCGGGAAGCGCCACCCTGGCTTCGCTGCCGGCCTCCCCCTGCTGGACCTCGCTGATACGCAGGTCGGCACCGGCACCCAGCCCGAACGTCCACACCGCCGCCCCGGCCGCCCGGAGGGCCGCCGCCACCCGCTGGGCCCCGGGATCGTCGGCCCCGATGACCACCCGCCGCGCCCGGCCACCAAAGGTGGTGAACGCCGCCTCCAGCGCCGGCACGCTGCCATAGCACTCGAGGTGATCGGCCTCCACGTTGTTGATCACGGCCACGGACGGCTGGAGGGTCAGGAAGGCCTGATCGTACTCATCGGCCTCGACGACGAAGAGCCGATCACCCCCGAGGCGTGCGTTGCCGCCCCACGCATTCACCCGGCCACCGGCCAGCCCGGTGGGATCAAGCCCGGCGGCCGCCAGCGCCTCCGTCGTCATGACGGTGGTGGTGGACTTGCCGTGGGTCCCCGCCAGCGCCACGACGGTCCCGCCGTTCACCAGCGCCGCCAGCGCCACCTTCCGTGGCACCACCGGCACCCCGAGCGCCCGGGCGCGCTCCAGTTCGGGATGGGAGGGAGGCACGGCGGCCGTCACGACGACCGCGCGGGCGCCCTGCACATGGGTGGGATCGTGTCCCTGGACCACCTCAGCGCCGAGCGCCGCGACGTCCTGGGCACCGGAGGGGTCAGGGTCGCAGCCCGTCACCGCGACGCCACGCCGGCGGGCCACAAGCGCCAGCGCGCTCATGCCGGCACCACCAATGCCCATGAAGTGGACAGGTCGGGAATCGGCGGGGTCGAACAGGTCCATGGTTGGTGAGCTAATCTAAAACCCCGCCTAGGGTTGGGAAACCCTGACGGGCTCAGACCAGCGACCGCAGATGGCCCACGATCGCCTCGGCCGCGAGGGGTCGGCCACGGCCCCGGGCCGCTGCGGCCATGGCTGCGCGCCGGGGCTGGTCGTCGCGCAGGGCGGCGAGCGCCTGGCCCAGCGTCCCTGGGGTGAGGTCCCGCTGCAGGATCATGGTCGCGGCGCCGGCGCGCACCAGCGCCTCCGCGTTATGACGCTGGTGGTCCTCCGCGGCGGTGGGGAGCGGTACCAGCAGCGAAGGGAGCCCCCAGGCGCACAACTCGGCGCCGGTCATCATGCCCGCGCGGCTCAGCACCAGGTCCGCCACGCTGTACCCGTCCGCCATGGGATCCAGGAACCCGATGACCTGCACGTCAGGCGGCCGGTGCATCCCGGCAAACCGCTCGTAGCTCCCGCGGCCCGTGGCCCACAGCACCTGCCAGCCCGCGGCGCCGCCCTGCTCCAGCCAGCCCGCCACGGCCTCATTGATCGCCAGCGCCCCCTGGCTGCCACCCGTCACCAGGAGCACCGGGCGGTCGCCACGGATGCCGAACCGTTCGATGGCGCCCTCCCGACGTCCGGGCTCGGGCGGCACGATGGGATTGCCGGTGTCGAAGACCTCCGTCCCCGCGCCGAACCGGAGCCGTGCGCGCGCCTCGGGCAGGCCCAGGTAGACGTGCCGGACCCGGCGGGAGAGGAGCCGGGTCACCACTCCCGGGAAGGCGTTCTGCTCCTGGAGCGCGGTCGGGATGCCGAGGCGGGTGGCCCACCAGACGGCCGGGCCGGAGGCGTAGCCCCCCGTGCCGACCACGGCCACCGGCCGCTCGGCCGCGAAGAGCCGCCCCAGCCGGAGCCACAGCCGCGCGGCGACCGCAGGCCATCGCAGGTTCTTCCACCACTGGCGCCGATAGAGTGGCTCGACAGGCAGGAGGTGGTAGCGGAAGTCACGGGTGGCGAGGAGCGTGGCTTCGATCCCGCGCTCCGCCCCGACCAGCACCGGCTCGAGGTCGGGACGCTCGGCGCGGAGGCGGGTGGCGATCGCCAGGGCGGGCATCAGGTGCCCGCCGGTCCCGCCCCCGGCGATGAGTACGGTACGACGCTGCGGCGAGCCGCTCACGCGGCCAGGCTGCCGGAACGGCGCGGCGTGGCCGCCGGCCGGCCGCGCATCCGGCCGATGCTGAGCAGGATCCCCACGCCCGCGAGGGAGACGACCAGGCTGGTCCGCCCGTAACTCACGAACGGCAGGGTCAGGCCGGTGGTGGGCATCAGGTTGAGGTTGACCGCCATGTGCATCAGCGCGGTCACGCCCACCATGGCGGTGAGGCCCACCGCCAGGAACTGGCCGAACGGATCCTCGGCGGTCCGCGCGATCCGGAAGCCCAGCCACACGAAGATCCCGAACAGCAGCACCAGCAGGCAGACGCCCACGAAGCCCCACTCCTCGGCGATGGCGGAGAAGATGAAGTCGCTGTAGGCATAGGGCACGTAGCCCATCTTCTGCTGCCCCAGGCCGAAGCCCACCCCGAACAGCCGCCCCGAGCCGATGCCCACCAGCGACTGGTAGATCTGGCTGGTGCCCTCGGCGCCATTGATGAACTTGTCCAGCCGCTCCGCGCGGTATCCGGCCCGCTGGATCAGCTGCAGCCCGCCGATCACCGCGGCGACACCAAGCAGCAGGAAATGCCCGATCTTGGCCCCTGCGGAGAAGAGGACGATCCCCCCCAGGAGGGAGATCAGCACCGCCATCGACATGTTGGGCTGCCGGAGGATGAGCAGCGAGGCCAGGCCCAGGATGATCAGGAAGGGGAGCACGCCCTTCTTGAACTCGCGCACCTGCTCGCCCTTCTTGGTCGCCAGCATGGCGCACCAGATGATGACCACGAGGCGCACCAGTTCCGAGACCTGGAACTGGACCGGCCCGATGCGCAGCCAGCGCCGGGCCCCGTTGAGGCGGGGCGCGATCCACGACGGCGTGAAGGGCAGGATGACGATGACCAGCGCGAGCAGGGAGCCGAGCAGCAGCGGCCAGGCCAGCGGGCGCAGCATCCGGTAGTCCAGGCGCCCGATCACCAGCATCAGGATGCCCCCCACCAGGGCACCGGTGAACTGGGTCAGCGCGTAGCTGCCGCCGGCGATTCCCTGCCCGCTCCGCACCAGGCTGGAGGCGCCGTAGACAGTGGCGATTCCCAGCGCCACCAGCGTGGCCGTCACCACGGCGAGGAGCCGGGTCTCCCAGCGCAACTCCCCCGGGTGGCGGACGACGGGACTGCTCATGGCTCCCTCCCTGCGTCGCGGCGCGTCACATCGCCGCCACCGCGGCGCGGAACTGCGCCCCGCGGTCTTCGTAGTTGCGGAACATGTCGTAGCTCGAGCAGGCCGGCGAGAGCAGCACCGCGTCGCCCGGGCGGGCCAGTCGCCGCGCCTCCGCGAGCACCGCGCCGAAGTCGGTGCCGCCGTCCACCACGGGCAGCAGCTCCCCGAGGTCCTGCCGGATGATGGCCCGTGACTCCCCGTAGGCCACCACGGCCCGGCACCGCCCCCCCGCCGCCGCGGCGAGCGCCGTGTACGGCTCGCCCTTGTGCCGCCCGCCCAGCAGGAGCACGAACGGGCGTTCGAGCGCCTCCACCGCCACCAGCGTGGAGGAGACGTTGGTGGCCTTGGAGTCGTTGATCCACAGCACCCCGCCGGCCGTGCCCACCGGCTCCATGCGATGGGGCAGCGCCCGGAAGCTCGCCAGCCCGGCCGCGATGCCCTCGAGCGACGCACCCGCCCGCGCCGCGATCAGCGCGGCACACAGCGCGTTGGCGACGTTGTGGTCGCCGAAGAGCGCCAGTGCGTCGCGCGCGAGCAGGTTCGTCGTCCCCAGGCGGAGCTGGCGCGCGTCGCGGTCGTACCAGCCGTCCGCCGCCCGGCGCACGCTGAAGCGGAGCCGGGCGCCCGGGTGCGGCGCCGCGCGCCGCTCCACCTCCGCGTCATCCCCATTGAGGACCCAGCAGGAGCCGGGCGTCGCGTGGTGGTACAGCCGGTCCTTGTCGGCGTAGTACGCCTCGAGGGTGGGATACCGGTCGAGGTGATCGGGGGCGAGGTTGGTCGTGGCCCCGATCGCGGGGACCAGGTCGTACGTGTCGTGGAGCTGGAAGGAGGACATCTCGAGCGCCACCCACGCCGGCCGCTCTCCCGCCAGCGCCACCTCGGACAGGGCGCGTCCGATGTTCCCGGCGGCCAGGGCGGAGAGCCCGCCGGCCTCGAGCAGGTGCGCGGTGAGCGCGGTGGTCGTGGTCTTGCCGTTGGTGCCGGTGATCACCGCGTAGCGGGTGTCCGGGAGCGCGGCGCAGCCGACGTCGATCTCCGAGACCACCGGCACGCCGGCCGCGCGCGCCGCCGCCACCGGCGGCGCGTCGGGGGGCACCCCGGGCGAGACCACGCAGACCCCCGCCCGGCCGATCCGGGCCAGGTCGTGCCCCGCCAGCTGCACGGCCACGTTCCCCTCCGCCAGGCGCCGGCCGGCGGCCTCGGCGTCCGCCCCGAGGACCTTGGCCAGGTCCTTCGCCGCGTCCGAGGCGTAGACCGGGACGCCTTCGCGCCGCAGCAGCAGCGCCGCCGCCACGCCGCTCTTGCCGAGGCCGATGACCGCGGCCTCCCGGCCGGTGGCCCGCCAGCGCGCGAAGCTCATCGCAGCTTGAGGGTGGCGAGCGCGACCATCGCGCAGAAGATGCCGAGGATGTAGAACCGCGTCACCACGGTGCTCTCGTGCCAGCCGAGCTTCTCGAAGTGGTGGTGCAGCGGCGCCATGCGGAACACCCGGTGCTGGTCGGCGTACTCCTTGCCGCGGGACCGCTTGTGCCACTTGTACACGCCCGTCTGCAGCATCACCGAGATCGCCTCGGCCACGAAGACGCCGCCGATCACCAGCAGCAGGAACTCCGACTTGAGCAGGATCGACACCGTGCCGAACGCGCCCCCGAGGGCCAGGCTCCCGGTGTCGCCCATGAACACCTGCGCCGGGTGGGCGTTGAACCAGAGGAAGCCCAGGCAGCCGCCCAGCAGCGCGGCGCAGAAGATCGTGAGCTCGCCGGCGCCCGGCAGGTAGAACAGGTTGAGGTACCCGGTGGCGTCCACCCGCCCGAGCAGGTAGGCGAAGAGCGCGAAGGCGCCGGCGGCGATGGCCGAGAGCCCGGTCGCCAGCCCGTCGAGGCCATCGGTGAGGTTCACCGCGTTGCTGCTGCCGGTGATCACCGTGGTCACGAACGTGACGTACACCCAGGGCGCGAACACCACCACCACGAATTTGAAGAACGGCAGCGTCGTCGCCGACGCCGGGATGGTGTCGGGCGGGATCACCGGGAAGTAGAGCAGCAGCGTCCCGAGCACCAGCCCGAAACTCACCTGGCCGGCCAGCTTCCATTTGGCCACCAGGCCGCGCGACTTCCCCTCCACGATCTTGAGGTAGTCGTCCAGGAACCCGATGCCGCCCATCCACAGGGTGGCCAGCAGCGCGAACAGCACGAACCGGTTGGTGAGCGGCGCCCAGAGGAGCGTCGGCACGACGGTCGCGAGGAGGATGATCACGCCGCCCATCGTCGGCGTGCCGCGCTTCCCCTGGTGGCTCGCGGGTCCCTCGGCCCGGATCACCTGCCCGATCTTCCGCGCCCGCAGCCGCGCGATGATGGCCGGTCCGACGAGGAAGGCGAGGAGGATGGCCGTGACCGTCGCCCCGGCGGCGCGGAAGCTGATGTAGTTGAAGAGGTTGAAGAAGATGTGATGCTTGCCCAGCGGGGCGAGCAGGTGGTAGAACACGGCGCCTCAGTGTGTCGGGTGGTGCTGGCCGGTGAGGAACGGAAGTATACGTTCGAGCGCGGCGCCCCGGGATGCCTTGAGCACGACCAGTTCGTCGCCCTGCAGCCGGGCCTTGAGCATCGGGCCCATGGTGGGCGCGTCCGGGGCGATCAGCAGCCGGTCGCCCAGCTTCGCGGCGTACGGGGTGATCGCAGGCACGAAGTCCCCCACCGCCGCCAGCAGGTCGGGCTCGAGCCCGACCAGCGCCGCCGCCACCCCCGCGTGGTGCCGCGCGCTCTCCGGTCCCAGTTCACGCATGGTGCCGGCCACGAACACCAGCCGGCGGCCGCCCCGCATCGCGCGCGCCGTCGCGATGGCCGCGAGGAAGCTCGCCGGGTTCGCATTGTAGGCGTCGTTGACGATCGTGAGCCCCCCGGCCTCGATCACCTCGCCCCGGCCGCCGGGGATGCGGAGGTTCCGGAGGCGGTCGGCTGCCGCCGCGCGGTCGAGGCCGAGTTCCTGCACCAGGGTCCAGGCCAGCATGGCGTTGGTGGCCTGGTGCTGGCCCAGCAGCGGCAGCGTGATCCGCTGCTCGTCCACCGTCAGCGTGGCCCGGCCCGTGGAGTCCATGGAGGTCGACTGCGGCACCCGGTCGGCCCGGGCCAGTCCGGCGGTCACCACGCGGACGGCCCGCCCCCGGGCCCGCTCCGCCAGCGCGGCTGGCTCCAGCCCGACCACCGCGAGGGGCGCGCCGTCCAGCAGGTCCAGTTCTTCCTCGAGGACGCCGTCCAGGGTGCCGAAGCCGTCCAGGTGCGACACGGCCACGTTGGTCGTCACCGTCGCCGTGGGCTCGATCACCGGCCGGGCCCGGCGCAGCTCCCCCCGCACGCTCGCCCCTGCCTCGATCACCAGCGCCTCGGTGTCGTCGGGGGCCGCCAGGATGGTCTTGGGGATGCCCACGAGATTGTTGTCGTTCGCCGGGGTGGCGTACACCCGGTACTTCACGCCCAGCACCGCCGCGACCATCTCCTTGGTGCTGGTCTTCCCGTTGGCGCCGCCGATCGCGATCACCGGGCCGCGGATCTCGCGCCGTCGCGCCCGGGCCAGCCAGCCATAGGCCTCGAGGGTGTCGGTGACATGGTAGAGGACAAGGCCGGGAACCGCGGCGGTGCCGGTCACGACCACCGCGCCGGTGGCGCCGGCTTCCCGGGCCGACACGAGGTGGTCGTGCCCGTCGAAGCGCTCGCCCTTGAGCGCCACGAAGAGTGCGCCGGCCGGCAGCGCGCGGGTGTCCGTCGAGACGGAGGCATACGCGGGAGCCGCCCCGGGGACCGGATCCGTCCCGGTCAGGCAACCACCCAGCGCCTCGCGGACGGCGTCATGGCTCCAGCGCATCAGGTGGCTCCGAGGCCGTGGACGATGGCCCGCTCGTCGAAGGGGACCTTCTCCGTGCCGATCACCTGGTAGGTCTCGTGCCCCTTGCCCGCCAGCAGGATCGTGTCGCCGGTCCCGGCGGCCTCGAGCGCCGCGGCAATCGCCTGCCGCCGGTCGGCGACCCGCCGGTGGGGCGCGGCGCCCATGCCCTGCTCCACGTCGTCGATGATCCGCTCCGGATCCTCGGTGCGTGGATTGTCGGAGGTGACGATCGCCAGGTCGGCCAGCGTCGCGGCGATCCGGCCCATCACCGGCCGCTTGCCGCGGTCCCGGTCGCCGCCGCACCCGAACACCACGATCAGGCGCCCCGGCGTCAGCGGGCGCAGCGCGGCCAGCGCGCGTTCCAGCGCATCCGGGGTATGGGCATAGTCCCGGAGCACCACGGCGGGCCGCTCGGCCAGCCGCTCCATGCGCCCAGGCACCTGCGGCGCGAGCGTCAGCCGCTCGGCCACGGTGTGCGGGTCGAGCCCGAGCCCGATGCCCACGCCCGCCGCGGCCAGCGCGTTGGCCACGTTGAATTCCCCGAGCAGCGGCAACGCGACCTCGGCCGCTCCCCCGGGGGCCACCAGCCGGAACCGGCTGCCCGCGTTGCCGAGCGCCAGCGCTTCTGGATGCACCATGGCCGAGGGGTCGAGCCCGAAGGTGACCCGCCGGCGCCCGCCCGGCAGCGCAGCCCACGCGGGATCGTCCACGTTGACCACCTGCACGCCATCGGGCGCCAGCAGGCCGTCGAGCCGGAGCTTGGCGGCGAGGTACGCCTCCATGGTGATGTGGTAGTCGAGGTGATCGCGGGTGAGGTTCGTGAAGACCCCCGCGGCGAAGCTCAGCCCGTCGAGCCGCCCCTGGTCCAGACTGTGGGAACTGGTCTCCATCACCACCCGGGTGACCCCGCGCCGAAGCATCGCGGCCAGCGTGGCCTGGAGGTCGATCGGGCCCGGGGTGGTCAGCGAGCCGGCGGTGGATTCCACCACGCGCCCCGCGCCGTCGAAGGCGCCGAGGGTCCCGATGCTGCCGGCGTGCCCCTCGTCATTGAGCAGGTGCCGCACCAGCGCCGTGGTGGTGGTCTTGCCATTGGTGCCGGTGACCCCCACGAGCGTCAGCCGTGCCCCCGGATCGCCGTGCCAGGCCCGTCCCAGCACAATCGCTGCCCGGCGGCCGTCCTCCACCACCACGCAGGGCACGGACACCCCCTCGGGCCGCTCCACCACCACCGCGGCGGCGCCGCGGGCCACCGCGTCGGGCAGGAAGCGGTGCCCGTCGGCCTGCGAGCCCCGCACCGCCACGTAGACCATGCCGGGCGCCACCGCTCGGCTGTCGGCGGTGACGCCGGTGAGCGCCGGCGCCGCCCCGGCGCTGGTCTGCAGCAGCCCGGCACGACGAAGCGCCGCCTCGAGCGACGGAAGGGTCTGGCTCATCTCACTCCGCCCACAGGGTGACGGTCTTGCCGAAGCCGAGCGAGTCGCCGGCGGCCGGCGTGGTCCGGCGCACCAGTCCCGACCCGTGCACGGCGACCTGGAACCCGCGCCGGAGCATCGTGTTGGCGGCCTTCCGCAGGGATGCCCCGGCCACGTTCGGCACGGGCCGGCGCCCCGGACGGTCCGTGGTATCCGGCACGAACGGCAGCGCGTAGGCCACCCGCGCTGCCTCGGGCGACGCGGCCGTGTCGACCGGCGCATCGGGCGTCGCCGGCGCGGGCGCCGCGGGCCCGGCCAGGCGGCGCCGATCGATCGCGCTGCGGCGGGAGGCCAGCGCCTCCTCGAGGATGGCGCGGGTCGTGGGAGCAGCGGTGGTGCCGCCGTAGTACCGGGCGCCTCGCGGGTCGTCGAGCTTGACCACCAGCGCCAGCTGCGGGTCGGCGGCAGGCCAGATGGCCGCGAACGAGGCGGTGTAGTGCCCGTCCTGGTACTTGCCACCGTCGAAGCGGATGGCCGTGCCGGTCTTGCCCGCGATGGGGTAGTTGGCCAACTGGGCGGATTCCGCGCTGCCGCCATCTCCGACCACCAGCTGCAGGTACCGGCGCAGGGTGGAGGCCACCTCTGGCGGGATGGCGCGGCGGACCGGTTCCGCCCGGTGCTGGTAGAGCACCGTGCCGTCGGGGTCCCGGACCTCACGCACCAGGGTCGGCGTGAGCAGGATGCCGTCGTTCGCGATCGCCCCGTACGCTGCAGCCAGCTGCACCGAGGTCACGTTGAAGGCGTAGCCCATGGCCACGCTGGCCTTGCCGTAGGCATCCCACTGGTGGGGCATGCGGAGGAACCCGCGGGCTTCCGAGGGGAATTCCACGCCGCTCGGGCTGCCGAACCCGAAGGCCCGCAGCGCGTCGAACTGCTGGGCGGGCGTGAGCCGCTCGGCAAACTTGCCCATGCCGATGTTGCTGGAATACTTGATGGCCTCCGCGAGCGTTACGCTGCCGGTGATCTTGTGGGCATCGTGGATCTGCCGGGTGTCGCCGCGGGAGTTGACCGGGAAGGTCCACACGCCGTTCTCCGCGAAGACGGCGTCCGTGGAGTCGACCTTGCCGAGCGCCAGGAGCGCGCCGGCGGTGAAGAGCTTGGCGGTGGAGCCGGGCTCGAAGGGATCGGTGAAGAAGGACGCGCGGTTGACCACCGTCCGGTCGCCGCCCCGCCAGCGCGAGGCCAGCGCCAGCAGCTCGCCGGTGTGCGGGTCGAGGATTACCACGTCGCCGCCGCGCGCCTCGTACTCGGCGACCGCCTCCTCCAGGGCCCGCTCGGCGATCTCCTGCAGCTCGGCGTCGATGGTCAGGTAGACGTCGCGCCCGGGCACGGGCTCCCGCTCCATCCGCGACGGCGACACGAAGCGCCGCCCCCGCGTGTCCTTGAGGACCACGGCCTCACCGGGCGTGCCGGTGAGCGCCGCGTCGAGCGCCAGCTCCAGCCCGCTCGCCCCCCGGCCACTGTCCGGCGTGAGTGAGCCGATCACGGCCCGGGCCAGCGGGCCGGCGGGATAGTGGCGCTGGTGCTCGGGATAGAGGTACACCCCGCGGAGCGGTCGCAGGTCCTGGACGTCGAGCCCGTTGTACGGACCCGGATACGACACCCACTTGCGCCTGGCGAGGTCGCGCTGCACCCGGGCCAGCGGAAGGTCCAGGGCCTTGGCGATGGTGCGGGCATCCTGGGTGGGCCCGCGCAGTTCGTTGGGCGCGACGCCGACCTCGAAGTACTCCTGGGTGACCGCCAGGGCGTCGCCGTTGCGGTCGTAGATGCCGCCGCGGCTGGCCGGCAGAACCACCCGCTCCTTCCGTGTCAGGTCGGCCTTGGCCCGCCAGTCGGCGCCCTCCACGAGCTGCAGCTGGCCGGCGCGCAGCACCACACCGAGGGCCCCGAGGAGGAGCCCGGCCTGGAGGAGCCCGATCCGCGCCGTGGGCTTGGCCATGGCTTAGCGAGGAGGGGAGCCGAGCTGGAGCACCGTGAACTCGCCGTTCACCGGCTGGTGCAGCCCGAGCTCGGCGGCGGCCCGGTCGCCGAGCACCCGCCGGCTGGTGGCCAGGCGGATTTCCCGCTGCAGCGCGGCCCGCTCGGCCTCGAGGGCGGTCCGCTGTTCGCGCAGGCGCGCGTACTCCCCGGCGAGTTCCACACCGGCCGCCTGGCGCGCGTTCACGGCGACCGCCACGCCGAGGAACACGAGCAGCCACAGCATGATCCAGTGGCGGCCCCTAAACCTCGATTGTCCGGAAGCTGCGGAGGGTGGCACTTCGGGCCCTCGGGTTGTGTTCCGCTTCGGCGTCGGAGGGGTAGACGGGCTTCCGCGGCTCCAGCCGACCCAGCGGCCGTCCCCGGCAGGTGCACAGGGGTTGTTCCGCCGGGCACACGCACGCGCGGGCCCACTCCTGGAAGCAGTGCTTGACGATCCGGTCCTCGCCCGAATGATAACTGATCACGGCGATTCGCCCACCCGGGGCCAGCGCATCGCGCATGGCGGGCAGGGCGCGGGCCAGTCCCTCGAGTTCGTCGTTGACGGCGATGCGGACCGCCTGGAACAGGCGGGCGAAGTCCGGCGGCCCGCTCCGGGGACCGAGGACGGACCGGATCGCGTTCACCAGGTGGTCGCTGGTGAGGAACGGCGCGGTGGCGCGCCGCCGGACCACCTCCCGCGCCAGCCGCCCGGCCTGCCGCTCGTCGCCATAGTCGCGGAAGATGCGCCGCAGGTCATCCGCCGAGGCGCTGTTGAGCAGGTCGGCCGCGGTGCCCTCCCCCTCCCCCTCCCCCATGCGCATGTCGAGCGGCGCGCCGGGGCGGAAGGTGAACCCGCGCGCCTCATCGTCCAGCTGCGGCGAGGACACGCCAAGGTCGAGCAGGATGAAGTCCGGGGTGAACACCCGGATGGCCCCGAGCGCGGCGTCGGAGGCATACGGCGCCTGCAGGTAGCGCATCCCCTCCTGCCCGAGGCGGGCGCGCGCCGACGCGATGGCGCGGGGGTCACGGTCGATCCCGAGCACCTCC
>JBGAPX010000018.1:0-39048 GCA_044221045.1 Gemmatimonadales bacterium | reverse complement strand
CGGCGGCTACGGCTTGCTGGTCAGGTGCCCGACCAGCGCGGTCAGGCCGCCGTCGGCGAACTTGGGCAGGTCGTCCCCGACCGCCTTGAAGGCGGCCGTGCCGGTGCCGGTCTTGAGCGCCGCGGCGTTCGGGAAGTACAGCTTGGCCTGGCGGTAGAACGCCGCCGCGCTGCCGTCGAGGTTGCGGGCAAACTTGCTCAGCTCCGCCCGGCTGAACCCGATCTCCGCCGCGCCCGCGCCCACCAGCGGGACGTGCGTCGCCGCATAGTACGCCTCGAAGGCGGCGGCATCCTTGGGGGCGTTGTACAGCACCGTCACGAACGCCGTCGTGTCGCCGCTGGCCAGCGGGGAGGCGTCGTTGGTCTGCTCCCCCACCAGCGCGGTCAGGCCCCCGGTGGCGAAGTTGGCCAGGTCGTCGCCGATCGCCTTGAAGCCGGGCGTCGCGATGCCCTTCTCGAGGTCGGCCATGCTGGGGAACCAGAGCACCGCCTGCCGGTAGTAGGTCGGCGCCTTGCCGTCGAGCGTGGCGTCGAACTTGGTCAGCTCCGCGGCCGTGAAGCCCACCTCCGCCTGCTTCTGGCCCACCAGCGGCACGTGGGTCTCCCAGTAGTACTTCTCGAAGGCCGCGGCGCTCTTCGGCGCGTTGTAGATGACGGTGACGAACGCCATCGGCGACGGCGGCGGCGCCGGCTGGGCGGCCGTCGTGTCGGCCGCCGGCTTGTCGGCGGGCTTGCTGCAGGCGGTCAGGGCCGCGAGGGCCAGGACGGCGAGGAGGGAGGGGCGGCGCATCAGCGGATCCTTGCTGGACGTGGAAGAGTGTGGGACGGCCTCAGGGGCGCCGCGGCGTCACTCGGGATGGAGCGACCGCTGCAGCACGTCGACGTTCACCCGCCCCGCGTGATGGGTCCGGCCCGAGGTGACGCTGGTGAGCCACACCTCCGCCGGGCTGAACAGCAGCGGGTCGATCTTGTAGAAGTCCTTGTCGTACCGCTCGAAGATCTCGTAGAACGGCGTGCCGTAGTCCTTCGACGCGGTGGCGGGGAGCTTCGCGGCGAGGTCGGCGAGCTCGGTGTCGTCGGCCTTCACGGTGTAGTGGGCCTGGCCGCCGTAGAGGATGCAGTCGTTGGTCCGCCCGATGCCCCGGAGGTCGTTCTTGGCGACCGTCGCGATCGGCGCCGTGCCGATGCCGCTCACCACCTTGCGGACGTCGAAGCCGAGGGTCTCCATCTTGTGCAGCCCGGTCTCGAGGATCCGGGCCGAGATCTGCGTCCCGCCCGCCAGGCTTGCCGTCGGGGCAATGATGAACGTGAGCTGCGCCGGCGAGAGGGTGGCCTTCCGCGCCACGTACTCCGCCACCGCGTCGGTGGGGAGGCTCCGGCCCTCGAGCACCAGCACCCCGCAGGTGGCCTGTTCCGCGTAGTGCAGCTTCTCGAACAGCTCCCGCTCCACCCGCGCGTGCGCCCGCAGCGGCCCCGAGCCCATGGCGAAGTACTTGTCGACCTGGATGGCCCACCCGGCGTACTGCGAGGCCATGCACGCCACCGCGGGGTGGTCGGTGCGCACCTGCACCGCGGGCCAGCTGGCGCCGCCGAGCGACACCTGCGTGTACTCGACGTCCCCGAGGCCGCCCATGCAGATCTCGCCGAGCAGCAGGCCCGCATTCAGGCCGCCATCCACCGCCACGCCCGCGTCGATCACCCGGGCGCCGCTTGCCAGCGTGGTGGAACTGATCCGCAGGCCCGCCGGATCCTCGGCCATCACGTCCGCGAGGTCGCGGGCGCGCTCGTTCATCTGGAGGCTGGTCATCGATGCATCCATCGGGTCGCCAGGGGAGGTCCGGCCGCGAGTGACCGGGGCGTCAAGATAATTCGGAGGGGGGGACTTGCCCAGCAGGGCCGGGCGCCGGCTAGGACCGGATCAGGATCTCGCCCCGGCCGTCGTTGGCCAGGTCGCCCATCAGGCGGCGCACCCGCAGGCGGTCGTCCGGGAGCGCGCCGAAGGGTCCCGGCAGCCCGCGCCACGCGCGCGCCAGCATGGTGAGCACGGTGAGGGGGAACACGCCGCAGTCATTGAAGGTGGGCGGCAGCCCCGCCGGCAGCGCCGACAGGAGCAGCGTGCCCCGCCGCATGCCGGTGCCGGCCCCGCGTCCCACCGCACCCGCCACCGCGATGGTCCCGGCCACCATCCGGCTCGCCAGGTAGTCGCCCGCGTCCCCGGCGATGAGCATCGCGCCCCGGCGCATCCGGTCCCCGGCGCGCGCGCCCGCGTTCCCGCCCACCAGCACCAGCCCGCCCGACATCCCCTGGTGATCTCCCGGAATGGCCGCGCCGAGGAAGTCGCCGGCATCGCCGCCGATCCGGATCTCGCCGCCCTTCATGCCATTCGCCGCGAAGGCGCCGACCCGACCGGCGACCTCGATCCGGCCCCCGGTCATCCCCTGGCCCAGGTAGTCCCCGGCCGCGCCCTCGATCCGGAGCATGCCGCCCCCGAGGCCGGCGCCCAGCCGGTCCAGCCGCGCCCCGTCCCCGGCGACCACCAGGGTCTCCCCCGGCGTGCCCTCCAGCGTGAACAGCTCGTCCACCCGCACCGTCCGGTTGCCCGCCAGCAGCGGCAGCGCGGCGAGGTCGGCCACGGACCGTTCCCCTGGGGGCACCGCGGTCAGCGGGGCGCAGTCCACCCGCTGCGCCGGCGCGCCCCGGAGGGTCAGGCGGAGGGTGCTCATGAGGCCAGGATCTCGCGCAACTTGAAGTGGTACTTGCCGAGCTTGCCGCCGTAGTTCCCGGCGCTGATCCGGTGGATGCCCTGCGCCCGGCCCAGCGCGGTCACCGCGCCGATGCCGGCCTTCATCGAGGCCGCGATGTCGTCCGCGGTCAGGCCGTCGATCACGATTTCCATCACCGAGCCGATCTCGGGCGAGAGCTGGCTCCGCGTGATGCCCCGGATGGTGGGGCAGAAGGCGTCGTTGGTCGAGGCGCCCAGCGCCTTGTAGCGCGAGCCCACCTTCGAGCCGGAACGCACCACCCCGCCCGGGAAGGGCATGATCACGTTCGGCACCTTCCGCATCGCCATGATCGCCGCCTCACATGCCGCCAGCGCCTGCGGCTGCGACTCGGCCAGCACCAGGAAGTTCCCGCCGCCCACCGCCGGCACCACGCCGGTCGTCTCCTCCACCAGGAACTCGCCATCCATCACCGGTACCCGCCAGTAGCGCTTCCCCGCGATCTGCTTGGAGGCCTGGAAGCCGTCGCCGAAGAACCGCAGGTTCTTGCCCAGGGCCACCGGCTCGCCGCCCCCGATGCCCGCGAACGCGGCGCTGGTCGGACTGGTGAGCACGCACTGCCCGATGCGCCGCTCCACCTGCTTGGCCAGCTCCTTTCCCGACATCGCGAAGAGCAGGATCGCCACGCCGGGGCGCCCGTCCGGGGTCTCCGCCGGGGTGAGCTCGCGCTCCACGCCTGCCTCGCAGCCGCAGGCGATCACCGAGGTCGCGAACCCGGTGGCGGCGTTGGCCGCGTGGTAGGCCCAGGCCAGGTTCTGGGCGGTGATGATCACCCGCGTGGCCTTCATCCCGAAGGCCTCGGCGAACTCGTCGTCGATCGCCACGCCGTTGACGATCACGGCAGCCCCCCGCGGCAGGGGTGGGTCCGCAGCTCGGCCCCGTGCCCGAAGGCCGCCATCTCGTCGTCGGAGATCCGCAGGCTGTCCGCCCGCATCGTCTGGTAGCGGGCGAAGTGCTCCTCCAGCCGCCGCTCGATGCCGCGGTCGTAGGCCGGGGCCACGGTGTGGTACCGACCCCAGGTCACCTGCACCACCCGGCCGTCGCGCACCACCAGCCGGCCATCCTTGAAGACGTACTCGGGCGCGGTGAACATCCGCTCCCGGTCCGCGTCGTCGCGGTACACGGTGATGTCCGCGGTCGCGCCCGCGCCCAGGTGGCCGATGTCCGGGATGCCGAGCAGCCGGGCCGGCGCGGCCCGGGTGAGGATCGCGATCTCGTACAGCGAGTACTCGCGGTCGATGCTCCCGAGCGTGGAGAGCGCCTTCGCGTCGGGGTTGATGAGGCCCAGCCGCTCGTTCCGGAAGGTCCGGTCCATCAGCAGCCGGATCAGGTGCGGATAGGTCGTGAAGGGCGCGCCGTTGGGATGGTCGGTGGTGAGGAACACCCGCCAGGGATCCTGCACCAGCAGGAAGATCTCCAGGCCGATGGCCCACTGCAGCGCGTTCACGAAGTTCTGGTCGCGGTACTTGAACGGCAGCACCCCGCAGCCGGCGTCGCACTCGATGTCCATCACCACGAACTTCTTCGGGTGGGCCAGCCCCGAGTTGCGGTGCTGGGTCATGTTGTCGCCCGAGGCCGTCACCGTCTGCCCGAAGAGGATCTGCCCCACGTCGCAGCTGGCGTTGGGGGTGGTGTTCACCTTCTCCGCGATCTGTGCCGCGGCGGAGGAGAACTTCCGGTCGCCCTCGGTCCCGTAGCTGTGGAACTGGATGTGCGTCAGGTGGATCGGCAGCCCCTCGGCCGCGTCGATGGTGCCGAGGGTCGTGGGGTAATTGCCGGGCAGCCCGAGGTTGCTCGAGTGCACGTGCAGCGGGTGGGGCACCCCCAGCTCGTGCACCGCCCGCGAGAGCACCCGCAGGATGTCGCGCGGGGTGACGCCGTAGAAGGGATGCGCCTCGTCCAGCTCGAACCGCCGCTGGTTGAACTTGAACGCCGAGATGCCCCCCGGGTTCACCACCTTGATGCCCATGCACCGCGTGGCGTTGAGCGTCCACCCCACGTAATCGTTGATCAGCCGCTGTTCCGCCCCCGAGGCCATCAGCCGGAGCAGGAAGTCGTCGCTGCCGAGCATCACGTAGCCGCCCTTGTCCACCAGCGGCGTGTCGCCCATCTCGAGGTGCGCCTGCCGCGCGTTCACCGGCAGGATCGCCGGCTCGAAGCAGGCCGTGTAGCCCATCTCGGCGTAGCGGTAGCCGGTGGCCAGCGTGCCGGGCGCGGCATGGCCGCAGCTGGCCCGGGTCAGGGCCGTGCGTGGCCGCGGGTCGCGCCGGTGATCCTCCGGCAGCATCGCGCGGGCGATGTTGAGCTTCCCGCCGCCGATGTGGGTGTGCATGTCGATCGCACCCGCCATCACCACCCGGCCGGTGAGGTCGTAGGTCTGGTCGACCGTCGCGTCGGGGCCCGGCGCGGCCACGATGCGCCCGTCACGCACCCAGACGTCGCGGATCTCGCCGTTGATGCCGTGCGCCGGGTCGTACACCCGGCCCCCCGCCAGTCGGATCAGCATCAGCGGCTCCCCTCGAGCGCGGCCCCGATGGCGTCCAGTGCCTCCGCCACGCTCGGGAGCGTGCTCGCGCGCTGTGCCGCCAGCGGGAGCGCCACGACCCGGTCGGTGCGGAAGAGGTGACCGGCGTGGTCCACCCCCGGCGTCCCCACCGGGATGAACACCGCGGGTGCCACAGGCAGGGTCATCGCCGCGTGTCCGAGCACCACCGTCGGGGCCGTGGTCGCGGGCGGCGTCCGCGCCGGATCGAAGCTCGACACCCAGACGAGGGCGTCGGCCTCCCCGGAGGCGAGCAGCCGCGCCGTCGCGTGCTGGTGCAGGTCCTGCCCCGGGCCGCCCACCCCGAAGGCGGCCCGCAACCCGAACCCGGTCTGCCACAGCGACACCGCGTCCACGGTGATGTCACCGTCGCTGCCGCCGAGCGGCAGCCCCGACCACCGGGTGTCGCGGTTGAGGTCCTTCACCAGTTCGCACAACGCCTGGAGGGTCAGCTCGGCGTGAGGGAAGTCCAGGTCGGGCGCCGCCCAGGCCACCACGCCGTACTTGGCGGCGCGCATCCGCTCCATCAGCCCCTGCCACACCGCGATCGGCGCCCCCGCCGCGCCGGCCGCCTGCACCGGGCGGCCCGCCAGCAGCGCGCGCATCAGCCCGAAGGCCTGGTCCAGCGCCGCCACGTCGCAGCCGATCACCTCGACCGGCCCCGGCAGCGTGACCCCGGCCTGCGGGCCGCGGCCGAGGAAGACCGTGGCGCAGTGGCGGTCGCCGCCGAACAGCGCCTCCGGGGCTGCGATCGTGCGCTCGAAGAAGCGGGGAAACCGGCTGCTGACGTCGCCGCCGACGAGGAGGAGGAGGTCGCAGCGGTTGCGGACCTCGGAGAGCGTGGTGGTGATCCACCCGCCGTCCTGGAGGACCAGCAGGTTGCGGGTGGCGCCGGCGCCGTTCATGTGGTCGAGGACGCCGCCGGTCCGGTCCGCCAGGCGGCAGGCGGCCCGCGCACCCTGCACGTCGGTGCCGAGGCCGCCGAACAACGGCCGCCGCGCGCCCGCGAGCACCCGCGCCGCCGCCGCGGCCGCCTGCGCCAGCGTGGCCGGTGCGCCCGCGATGCGTGGCTCCATGGCCGGCGCGGCATGCCCGAAGCCGCGCGCGGCCACTGCGCACCCGTTGGCCAGTACCGCCAGCCCGTTGGCCGCGGCGCCGACCCGCAGGTCGTCGCACACCAGGCCGCAGAACGGGCAGGTGACTGTGGGTCGATCGGGTGCAGGCATGGGAGAACCGGACATGGTCAGCAGGAACATGGCGGCTAAACTCCTCGGACACCTGGTATCGCGACTCAAACGCCGGGATTGCGGCGTGACCTCGAGCCCCGCGCGCGCGTCGCCCTGGTTGGTGGCCGCCGTCAGTGGCCGGATGCTGGCCGCGTCGGCGGCACGCGGGGGCCACCGCGTGGTGGTCCTCGACTGCTTTGCCGATCGCGATACGAGGGCGGCGGCGCTGGTCGCGCGGGCGGTGGCCGCCCCGGGCGCCCCGCGCTTCAACCGGCGCGCGCTGCTCCGCGCCGCCCGCGAGCTGGCCCCGCCGCACGCCAGCGCGGGCCTGGTCGCCGGGTCGGGCTTCGAGGGCCGCACCGCGCTGCTCGGACGCCTTGCGGAAGGCCGTCGGCTCGCGGGCAACCGGCCCGAGGTCGTCGCCGCGGTGAAGGATCCCGACCGCTTCTTCCCGCTGCTCGATCGCCTGGGCGCCCCGTACCCTGAGGTGCGCCGCGCCCCGCCGCCGGGGCCCGACGGCTGGCTGAGGAAGCGGGTCGGGGGTGCGGGCGGCACGCACATCCAGCCCGCCACCGCGCAGCCGGCGCGGCGCGGCGCCTACTTCCAGCGGCGGGAAGCCGGCCGGACGCTGTCCACCCTGTTCCTGGCCGACGGCCGCCGCGCATGCCGCATCGGCTGCAGCGAGCAATGGGTCGCCCCGCAGCCGGGCCTGCCGTTCCTCTATGGCGGAGCAGTCGGTGGCCTGACCCTCTCGCCGGGGCTCCAGGCCTCGCTGGACCAGTGGCTCGATGGCCTCGTCGCCGCCACCGGGCTGGTCGGGCTGAACGGGCTGGACTTCCTGCTGGCGGAGGAACGCATCGCGGTGCTGGAGCTCAACCCACGGCCCACGGCCACCCTGGAGCTGTACGATCCCGACTGGGACGGAGGTCTCTTCGATCGCCACCTCGAGGCCTGCGCAGGGCGGCTGCCCGGCGCCCTGCCGCCGTCGGGGGCTGCCCGGGCATCCACGGTCGTGACGGCACCCGGGGCATGGTCTCCGTCGCCTGCCTTCGCGTTTCCATCCTGCTGCCGTGACCTCCCGATGCCCGGCACCGTGTTTCAGGCCGGCGAGCCCGTCTGTACCGTATTCGCAGAGGGCGCTGCGCCGGGGGAGGCCGCCCTCGCCGTGCGGGAGCGCGCGGCGGCCCTGCGTGCCGCGATCGCGGTCGACCGCACCCTCCCGGGGGCCTCGTGAGGCTGTTCGTGTACGAACATGTGACCGGCGGCGGGATGCTCGACGAGGTCCCGCCGGCCGCCCTCGTGCACGAGGCCGTCCTCATGGTGCGCGCCCTCCTGCGCGACCTCGCGGACCTGCCGGTCGAGGTGCTCACCAGCCGCGACCCTCGGTTGCCCCCGCTCGAGGGGGTGCGTGCCCTCGAGCCCCGGCCGGGTGAACCGCCGCTCGCGTTGTATCGCCGGGGCCTGGCCGCGGTCGACGCCGCCTGGCCCACCGCGCCGGAGACTGGTGGCGTGCTGGAGGGGCTCGCGGTCGCCACCGGCGACGCGGGTCGCCTCCTGGTGGGCTCGACCCCGGCGGCGATCGCCATCGCGGCCAGCAAGCGGCGCACGTCGGCTGCCCTCGCCGCCGCGCAAATCCCGGTGATCCCGACCTTCCACGCCGGCGCGGACCTTCCGGACTGGCCGGGGCCCTGGGCCCTCAAGCCGGACGACGGCGCCGGCGCCGCCGATACCCACCAGGTGCCGGATGTCCGCGCCGCTCGGGACGCCCTGCTGGGATCGCCCGGGCGGTGGGTGGCACAGCCGTGGCTGGCGGGCGAGCCGCTCAGCCTGTCACTCCTCGCCCTGCCCGGCGGCGTGGAGCTGCTGTCGGTGAACCGCCAGCGGGTGGTGGTGGACCGTGGGGCGGTCCGCCTGCAGGCCCTCGAGGTCAACGCGTTTCCCGATCGCGAGGGGACCTTCCATCGGCTCGGCGCACAGGTGGTGCGGGTCATCCCCGGCCTGGCCGGCTACGTGGGCGTGGACCTGCTCGCCACCGCGGAGGGACCAGTGGTGGTGGAGGTAAACCCGCGCCTCACCACCTCGTGCTGTGCCCTGCGTGAGGCCGTCGGGATCAACTTGGCCGCGCGGGTGCTCGGCCTCCCCGCGCCTCGGGTCACCGTCGACCGCGTCGTGACCCTCGACCTGGAGGCGGTGCATGCGCCCTGACGCGGTCATCGGCTGGGACCTGGGGGGCGCCCACCTCAAGGCGGCGCGCGTCGACCGTGACGGCGTGGTGCACGCCGTGGCCCAGGTGGCCTGTCCCCTGTGGCAGGGGCTCCACCACCTCGAGGCGGCGATGGCCGCCACCCGAGCGGTCGTCGGCGAGGCGGCCCGGCATGCCGTCACGATGACCGGCGAGATGACCGACCTCTTCCCCGGGCGCAGGGAAGGCGTGGTGACCCTGGCCGGCGCCATGCATGGCCTCCTGCCCGCCGCCGGCCTCCGCTTCTTCGCTGACGACCTGCGGTTCGTCGGCCTGGAGGAGGTTCCGGTGCACGCGGAGGCGATCGCCTCCGCCAACTGGCTGGCCACCGCCGCGGTCGTCGCGCGCCGGCTCCCCGCCGCCCTCCTCGTGGACATCGGCAGCACCACTACCGACCTGGTGCCAGTGGCCGGCGGGGCGGTCCGCACGGCCGGTGCCGGGGACTACCACCGGCTGGTGAGCGGCGAACTGGTCTACACCGGCGTGGTGCGCACGCCGCTCATGGCCCTCGGCGACGCCGTGACGGTGGGCGCCGATCGGGTGCCGCTCATGGCGGAGTACTTCGCGACCACCGCCGACGTCTACCGCGTCACCGGCGAGCTCCCCGGCCAGGCCGACCTGCATCCGGCGGCCGATGGCGGCGCCAAGGACGTCGCCCAGAGCGCGCGGCGCATCGGCCGCATGATCGGCTGCGACCTCGAGGCGTTCTCGACGCGCGAGTGGCTGGGGATCGCGGGGGAGTTCCGTCGCCTGCAGGTGGGCCGGCTGGCCGCAGCGTGTGCCCGCCAGCTGGCCCAGGGACGACTGCCGGCCGACGCGCCGCTGGTCGGCGCCGGGGTGGGTCGGTTCCTCGTCCCGGAACTCGCCCGGCTGTCCGGGCGCCCAGCGCTCGACTTCGCCAGCCTCTTCCCCGAGGCGTCGGCGGAGCCGGGTCGCCTCGCGGACTGCGCGCCCGCGGTGGCGGTAGCGGTGCTGGCCCTGGACGAGTCCTAGGGCAGTCCCAGCCGCCGGCGGGCGTCGGCCGGCGCGATCACGCGCAGGTAGTCGAGCGCAGTTCCCCGCGCCCCCCGCAGGTCGAGCGTCGCCACGATGTCCCGGTAGCGTCCCCCGGCCAGCCCGTCTGCCAGCAGCGCCGCGCCCTGTGCCCCCTGCTTGGCCACGGCGGCGAACCCCTCGAGCATCCGTACCGGCGCCACCGCGGACAGGCGCGCCACCAGGGCGTCCCGGATCTCGGGTGACGCTGCGTGCCGCCCGGAGAGAAGGATCTCACGGGGCGCAGGTACCGCTACCAGCAGTGCCCGCGCGGCCTTGTCCGCCCCCTCGATGTATGCGGGCAGGAATTCGGGGGCGTCGCCGGTTCCGCCCTGGAACAGCATCGCCTTGGTCACCCGCCCCGCCAGGTACGCCACCTCGCCATCCCACCCGCCGCCCGACTGCCACCCCACGGGACCGGCCGTCCCCCCGACCCCGTCCACGATGGCACCCGCCGCGACGGCGAGGGCCGCGGTGAAGGCGCCGCCCAGCTCGAGCAGGATGAACGACGTCGTCGCCGCGCTGCCGCTGCGGCGCGCCTGGTCCCAGACCCCGAGCGCCGCCACGGCCACCTTGTCCGCGGTGCCGAGGTCCACCCGGTTGAGCTTGCGGTGCGGCGGGATGGTGGGGAGGTGGATGGCGCCAGGGGTGAAGACCATCGGGAGTCCGGCCGCGGTGATGGCCCGCGCCAGCCGCCGCAGTCCGCCGATGCCGCCGGCCGTTGCCTCGTCGGCGAGGAAGGCGAGCCGGAAGTCCTCATCAGTGGCGCTGGCCGCGGGGATGAGCGGAAGGCCGTACCCCGAGGGGCCGGCGATGAGGTCGAGCGGCCCTCCGCTGGTGAGCAGGGCCACGAGCCGGTCGGGTGCGGCGAGGGCCTCGGCGGTGGGCAGCGTCCGGTCCAGCCAGACGCGACCATCCTCGAGGCCCACGAGGTCGAGCGAGACGGTGCCGGGATCGATGCCGAGGACGCGGGTCATGGCGCGGTGCCCTCCGGTGCCCGGGGCGGCATCAGCCGCCGGTCTGGTGCATCCCCCGGGCGATGTCCGCGATGCTCTCGGCGTCGAGCACCAGGTCGTTGCGCTCGAACAGCCGGGCGATGCAGCGCTTGTGCAGCTTGGTCTTGAAGTTGCCGACGCCGAAGGCGCCGTACGCCACCACGCCCTCGCGCCGCTCGCCGGCGTCGTCCACGCCCACGCCCTCGAGGCCGAGCGGCGGCACCGCGTTCAGGTCCACCGCCACCTTGAGGGTCTTGATCGCGCTCCAGGCCGACTTGGCCACCATCTGCACGCCGGCGGGACCGGAGTTGAGCAGCACCTCCGCGCCGTCGAGGACCTTGGCGAGCTGGCCCGGGTCCGACAGCGTCGTCGACTCCACCTGCACGTTGAACCGCGCGCTGATGAACTGGCGTGCCTTCTCGCCCTGCTCGGGCTTCCGCGAGGTGATCGTCACGTGGGCCCCGTCCCGGGCCAGCAGGCCCGCCGCGCGCTGGCCCACGGGGCCCGTGCCGGCCAGCACCACCACCTTCTTGCCCTTCAGGTCGCCCACCGCCTGCTCGATCTTCACCACCGCGGCCACGGCCGTGGTGTTCGAGCCGTTCGAGTCGAGCATCACCGACACCGTGAGCGGCGCGAACATCGCGTCCACCGCCATGGCGAGCAGCTGCTCGCCCTGCGACATGTTGTTGCCGCCGATCCAGACCGCGGTGTGCCGCAGGTCTCGGGCCCCGCGGGTGAACATGCAGCCGTGGATCAGGTCGCGGACGTCCTCGGGGGTGACGCCCCCGTAGCTCATGATCTCGTCGGCACCGCCGTCATAGGCGACGACCTGGTCGAACACGCTGGGGAGTCGGGAACTGTCGAGCTGGAGCAGGAGGTTGCGCATGACACGGTCATCCGGATCGGGGCGAGATGGGACCCGAGGGTCCCCGGTGCGGCGGCGGCCGCCAGGGCGCGCCACCCGTGAGAACAGCAAGAGGGGCGGGGGGGATCCCCGCCCCTCTCTGGACCAGCCGGGGAACCCGGCTCAGGCGTTGTCGACGCCCGAGAACGGATGCCGCGCGGTCTTGGCGCCGGCGAGGACCGAGTCGACGGTCGGCAGGCCCTTCAGCGCCCGCTCGATCGACTGCTTGGTGGCCTCGTAATTGAACTGGTAGATCTTCTTGTCGTCGGCGGCCTGCCAGTGGATGAACACCCCGACCAGGATGCACCAGTCATTCGCCTTGTCCTTCGGGATGACGCCCGAGGCCACGCTGTCCACGACCGCGCGCGCCACGGCCGCCTGCGCCGGGCCGAACATCTGCACCGCCTGCTTCGCGCCCTTGATCGTCACCTTGTTGAACATGATGGTGTCGGGCTTGCAGGGGAGGTTCGGGGTCACGACGGCGAGGAGGGTGGTGAACCCGTCCTTGTTGTTGGCGAGCGCGTTCACGAACGCGGCGCCGGCATGGCCGCTCTTGCTGCCGATGACCAGGTCGATGTGGGCGATCTCGTTGCCCTCACCAACCAGCGACTCGCCAAGGAAGAAATCCGCTGCCATACCTGCCTCCGCTTGCGGGGAAGAAAAGAAAGTGAGGATCTCGCGCCACATCGACATAGGGGGATCCATGGGCCTGAGGGAGAACCGGACGCCGCCAAGTCCCGGGGTGGTCCGCGCGGTCCGGACCTGCGACCCGCGAGGAGGCCACAAAATGCCGGCGGGTCGGAGCACTGTCAAGGTGGCGTGGCGGCGTGGCGCGCATGTTTATGCGAGGTCGGGCCTCCCCCTTGAAACTGTCCGCGCCGCCGGACACTCGCCCCCCCGACCGTCCGCGCCGCCGGACACCCGGCTTCCGCGTCGTTCTGGTAACTCGTTGCAGCACAAGCGACTCAGCCCGTGGCACAACACTGGCTTCTGGCACGGTCATCCTCACTGCTGGAGCGCCACATGCTGCGTCCCCGTTCGTTCGCTCTCGCCGCCGCCCTCCTCACCACGCCGGGCGCGGCCCAGGCCCAACACATCGTCGCCGATATCGGTATTCAGCAGGGTCCCGTCAGCGGGCATGTCGTGATCGGCAGCCCGGGATACGTCCGGCCCCGCGCGCACATCGAGATTCGCACCGGCTACCGCCCCTATCCCGCGCCGCGGACGGTCGTGGTCTACCGCCGGCACTACGGCCGGCAGTGGTACCACCAGCGCGGCTACCGCCCCGTCAGGGTCTGGTATGACGGCGATCACGACCGGTACTACGACCGATACGACGAGCGCTGCGCCGGCCTGCGGGAGGTGGAGGTCTACGAATACGACGGACGGTATTACCGCGACGAGGTGCGTGCGGACCTCCGGAACGACTATCGCCGGCGGGTGCGCGACCGGGGCGACTCCCGGCGCATCAGGGAACGATACGATGACGATGACCGGGAGCGCCGCTAGTCCGGGGCACTTCCTGCGGATGGGGTGGGCCGATCCTTCCTCACGGCCTCTCTTGCTGTACCCTCGGCTCACCCAGCAGGTCAGGGCTCCCCGCCCTGGCCGACACCCCCGCCAACCGGCGGGGGTGTTTTTTATCGCAGCTGGATGTCGAGCCCGCTCAGGGTGGTCCCTTCGCGGCTGCCGGCCAGGGTGAACCGCAGCACCGGGGCGGTGGCGCGGTAGATCTCCAGGCACTTCGCGTCCACCGACAACTGCCACTCCCCCGGCCGGACGCCGAGCAGGTAGTAGCTCCCGTCGTTGAAGGTGCGGACCAGGCGCTGCTCCCCGCTCTGCGCGTGCGCCAGGACCAGCGTCGCGCCCGCGGCCGGCAGTCCGCTCGCCGTCGTCACCCGTCCTTCGATCACCCCGCCCGGCAGTACCGGGACATCGAGCGTCCGGTACCGGTTCGGGGACGGCTCGATGCTCGCCACCGCGAAGGCGGGCACCCACAGGGGGGAGCCGAGGCTGAGCGAGTCCACTGTCACGGCGGTCGGTTCGTACGGCAGCAGGTCCCAGACCCGGTAGGTGCCGTCGGCATCGGACATCGCAAACACGGGCCCGACGACGACGCGAACACCCTCCAGCGGCTCCTCCCCCCGGTCGAACCGACCGTTGCCGTTGAGGTCCAGGAACACCCGGCCCGTCACACCCCCGCGGGCCAGGCCCGGGCTGCCCGAGAAGTCCACGCCGCCACGGGCCGGGTTGTAGATGGCGGAGCCGGTGACGTACTGGATGCCCCGCGCCTCCTGCCCGCCTCCCGCGGTCATGGTGGTGTAGGCGCGGACCGAGGGGAGCTCCGCGGCCACCAGCACCGAGAACTCGGGGCCCCGAAGCCCGCGATACCAGCTGGTGCCAACCTCGGCCCGGAGGCCGCGCAGCAGGTTGCGGCTCAGGTAGGCGGACGCCGCAGCGGTCCCGAGGCCCTTCTCGTATTCGATGGACGCGCGCGCCGTCACGCCGCCGAGCGCCGGGCCCAGGCTGGGCTGGGGCAGGATGAACGCGTTCACGCCGAAGAACGTCTGGCGCTGGACTGGCCCGACGCCTTGCTGCTGCTGCAGCCGGACCGCCGGCACGACGCGGACCCCGCCTACCTGGACCGAGCCACCCACCCGGGCGCTGGTCAGGTCTCCACCATCGGCGTGGATCCGGTCGAGGCTGGCGTCGAAGTACGTGCTGCCCAGGGCGCCCCACGGGCGGAAGAACGCGTTGAGGGTCACCTGGTTGCGGCGCCCCGCCGGGGTGAGGATGGGGGCCCGCACACCCTGGGCGAACCGGTTGGCCTCGATACCCACCTGCAGGTTCACTGACGGCTCGAAGCGCACCGCGCCTCGCACCACGGCGGCCTGCACCGCCTCGCCCTCCACCTGGATGGCGTTGGTCAGCGCGCCCAGCGCGCCGACGTATCCGTGGGTGAGCCCGCCGGCGCTGTCGCGCCAGAACCGGTCGACGCCGGCCCGGAGGGTCCACCGGGTGGTGAGGCCATAGCGCAGGTCCAGGTTGCCGGTGGCGGCGCAGAGCCGGGTGCGGCACTGGCCCGCGGAGAGCCCGTACTCCAGCCGGCCCGCCGGCAGGCCGTCGGTCAGCGCCCGGTAGGTCTGGTTGAACTCGCGCACCTCGCCGAAGGGACCGTAGGCCACGAAGTCGACAGGGTTCTCACCGTACTGGATCGGCACGTCGAAGGAGAACTGGCCCAGGGCATTGACCGAGTCGAACCCGATGAGCCGACCGCCGCGGTAGGCCTCGACGGTCCAGCCCTGCCCCAGCATCCCCGAGAAGGGCAGGCTGCCCAGGGTGGCCGGACGCACGTAGGGGCTGTTGCCGATCGAGAACCCTCGCAGGTTGCGGCCGCGCGGGCCGGTGGCAAATCCATCCCCGAGGCGGAGCTGGGAGAGCCATGGATTCTCGCGCCAGACACCCGTCCAGGAGGCGTCCACCCGCGGACCCTCGGTCGCGCGGCCCTGGCTCTGCAGCCCGAGGGCAAGGGACCCGCCCAGCAGGTCGAGGCCGAGGTTGGTCGCGTAGGAGGTGCCCTCGAGGCTGTTGGTCGGCGTCAGCACCGAATAGTCCAGCACCAGGCCGTCCACCCCGGCGCGCGGCACCCCCAGGCGGAGCCCGGTGTAGGCCGCTTCACTGGCGTGCGACAGGCGGGCGCGCATCATCGCCTCGCGGCGCAACCGGCGAGCCACCGGCAGCGCGCTCGGCTCCACCACGACCACCTGCAGGTCGGGCCAGCTCACCTCCCACTCCAGGCCGAAGGCGCTGGCCAGGACCTCGGTGCTCACGAACAGGTCCTGCTCGCCCACGACCAGTTCGTCCGCCGCGAGCACCCGGCGCGCCTTCCCCACCTGCAGGGTCCGGCTTGCCGGATCGAGGACGAGCGGCACATTACCCGGCTGGATCCTCGCCTCGAGGCTGCCATCGGGCCGACGGGTCCCGCGCAGTTCGGCCATCTCCAGGAAGGCGGAGAGCGGAATCAGGGCGTGCTGCCCCATCCGGTACCCTTCCACCGTGCGGCTGGCGATCCGGCCCAGCAGCAGTTCCAGGATGATCGGGTCGGGATCGCCGCGGCGCGAAGTGCGCGGGGTCGACGGGGCGAGGTGCGCGTCGATCGCGGCCGAGAGCGGCCGGCCGGCGCTGCGGCGGACGGGCGGCACGGTGTCCACCGTATCGCGGGGCAGCGCGATCGGGCGGACCAGGGTCAGGTCGGTCTCCGCCGTGATCCGGACCGCGGGGGCGGGGCTGGACGGGACCAGCCCATCGGTGTCCGCCGCGAACACCGCGGGCTGGAGCCCCCGGGCGCGGCGACCCTCCGTGGCTCGCCGCACCGGGCGGATCGCGAGCGAGGGTCCGGACCGCGGCGTCGTGATGGAGGCGGTGCGCGGCTCGTCGCGCGGCGGCGGCCCGCCCCGGGTGTCGCCGGCCGCCGCCGCCAGCAGCAGCAGGAGGAGCAGCAGCGACGGGAGCAGGCGGCGCGGGCGCATCAGGGGAGCCGGATCGCGAGCGAGTCGCGCACCACGGGGGCGCGGAGGATCTGCTCGGGCATCAGGTCGGACCGCTCAGTCAGGAACTCGAGCAGCAGCTGATAGGGGCCGGCAGGCAGGCCGGCCACGGGCAGGCTCAGCACCGGGTCGGCGTCATAGTAGATCGCGAGCGGCAGGTCAAAGCGCGCGGCCATCTTGCCGTCGGGCGCCCGCAGCGCGCCCCGGACGGTCCCGATCCACGCCCCGCTGCCCTGGCGCGAGAGGTGAGCCCGCACCTGCAGCGAGTCGCCCGCGGGGGCGGCGGTGAGCGACTGCACCGCGAGGGCCGTGGTGAGCGGACCCTTGCGGTAGATCAGCGGGATGATGGTCCGGATCTCGAGGTTGAGCCCGATGGTGATCCCGCTGGAGTCGGCGGCGCCGCTCACCGGGACCGTGCCGCCCTGGGCGGAGATGACCACGCGGGACCAGTATTCCCCGTCGGCGAGCCCCTGCGGGGGGCGCGCGAGTAGCCGCACCGTCTGCCGCTCGAGCGGCGCGATGGTCATGCGGCGGGGAAAAGCCTCGACCCAGCCGGTGGCGGCCGGCATGCCCGGCTCCACCGAATCGGGGAGGAACAGCGTGAAGTGGCCGAGCGAGTCGGTCACCGGGTACCCGTAGACGGAGGAGATCGACACCTCCGCCGGCTCGGCGCCCGGGTTGTACAGGGTGATCGCCGCGCTGCGGGTCCGGTGGTCCAGGTAGACCGCGTGCGGGGCCACCAGCACCCCCTGGGCGGCGGCGTCCGCCGCGCGGGCCAGCAGGGCCAGCAGCACCAGGCCGAGGCCGCGGACCACCATCAGAAGAAGGTGACGGTCAGGGTGACGGTGCCGGTGTAGTTCCCGGTGGCCTGCCCCGCGGCCGGCGTGACCCGCCCGCCGAGGTTCACATTGAAGTCGGCGCTGGTGACCAGGGTGAAGGTCTGCGCCGCGTTCGGGTTGAAAACCACCGGCACGCTGCTCGGGGCTGTGCCCTGGGCGATGCCGTCCGTGGTCCCGAAGCTGATCGGCAGATTGCCGCCGCCACCCACCCGCGTGAGCCGCGTGGGCAGGTTGAACTGGAGCCGGACCTGCCGGTTGAGCTGGTGCCGGACGTAGAACCGGCCGCTGCGCACCGGGTCCCCGGGCGCCACGCTGGCCGGCACGCCGCGGATGACCGGCCCGAAGGCCAGGTTCCGGATGCCGGTGACCTGGGATTGCGCCCGGAGCGGCGAGGCCGCGATCAGCGCAAGGAGGAGCGGAAAGACACATCGGCGCATGCAGGGAGTCCGGGGGCAGGCCCCACGGGTGGAGGACACGAGCAAGATAGCCGTGTCCCGGTCACCCGTGAGTTGCCCGGAGCGCCCTCGTCGAGAGCTTAGAAGTACGCAGCGGTCAGGGTGACGGTGCCCGTATACGAGCCCGCCGCCTGGTTCGCCGCCGGGGAGACGGTGCCGCCCACCCACACGAACAGCGCGCCGGCGCCGCTGAGCGCGGTCGCGGTGGCCGAGGCCGAGGGCGTGAAGCTGGTGCAGCCCGCGGTGGTGTTGGTGGCGTTGGTGCAGCCGGTCCAGGTGCCGATCGGCAGGTTGTTGGCGCCGTTGGTGAGGTTCGTCGGCAGCGTGAAGCTGACGTTGACGTTGGCCGACGCCTGGCCCGACAGGTCGAAGCGGCCGCTGGTCGCGTCGCTGACCACGATCGACTTCGCGACGCCCGGGAAGACGCTCCCGAAGTCGAGGGCGCGGGCGCCCGTGACGGTCAGCGCCTGGTAGACCGTGGCCGTCGCGTTGATGTTGGCGCTCTGGGCGCTGGCGCCGGCGGCGCTCAGGCTCAAGATCGCGGCCAGGGCGGCCGATACTCGGGTGAACATGCGCATTGCCCTTCCCCCTCTGTAGGTAACGGTGTGGTCGAGTCGGACTGCAGGTTCCTGGGAGTGGCTGCTCCCGGAGCCAGGGGAAGGGCAACCTGTGTGCCGCGTGTGAAGACCTCGGTCTCAGCACGCGGTAAGTCATTACAGAATGGGTACTTCAAGGTGTATATCTCTTGTACACCTTGAGTAGCGTTCTGGCCACCTTTCCCGGACGCAAACCAAGGGCGCAAGTGCCCACGTCCCAACGGCTTCACTTGCCCGGACTGAGTTCCGCCGGTGACCCCCGTCACCCCGGGGCCGCCCCCGGCTGCCCGCCGTGCCGAATCGCCGGCGCCAGACGGGCCGCACTCGCGCTTGCCGCCGCCCTGTTGGCCCTCGCACCCTTGCGTCTCGCGGCGCAGGAGACCGCCCGCCTGCCCGTCACCGCCCGGGTCCTGGATCCTGCCCCGAGCCGGCTGGCACTCGCGGCCGTTCGGGAGGGGGTCGCCCTGGACCGGCGCCCCACGGAGACCGCCCTGGCCACGATCCGGGTGGACTCGCTGGCGGCCGACACCCCGGCCCGCGCCCGGCGCCGGGTGACGATCGGCTTCCTCCGCAACTAGCCCCCGCCGCGCGGCCCCCGCGCCTCGGCGCGCCCTTACATTACGGGCGTGCCCCCCTCACGCGATCACCTGCTTCCCCCCGATCTGGACGCCTGGCGACACGCCGCCCACCCCCGCGGGCGGATCCTCGTCATCGCCCCCACGCGCGCCGCCTGCGAGACGATCGAACTGGCGCTCGGGCTGACCGGCGTGGAGACCCTGCTCGAGCGCCAGCATGGCGCCGAACTGCGGTCGCTGGCGGCGTCGGGCCGGGGATTCGGCATCGTGGCGGGCACCGGCACCGGCAAGACGCTCGGCATCCGGCCCATCGCCGAGTCGATCCTGCAGGAGCCGCTGCGGGTGGGGGTGGTGAATCGTGAACGGGAGGCCACGCCCGAGACGCCGGGCTGGAACGTGGTGATCGTCACCACCGGGATCGCGCGGCGCTGGTTCGAGGACAACCTCATCACCCGGCGCGACACCCTCATCGTCGACGAGATCCACCAGACCTCGGCGGAACTGGAACTCTGCCTGGCGCTCGGCAAGCGGGCCGGCTGCCGCTTCATCTGGCTCTCGGCGACCGTAGACCCGTCGTTCTACGCCAGGTACCTCGAGTCGGCCGAGGTGCTCGAGACCACGGCCTTCGAACCCGCGCTCAAGGCGCGGGTCAAGGTGCTGCCCCAGCGCGCCGAGGAATTCCTCGACGACAAGTTCGTGCGGCACCTGATCCGCGAGAAGCGCGGGGTGGCCGTCTTCGTGCCCACGCGGGCCGAGGTGGAGCAGCTGGCGCGCGGCCTGGGCGAGCGCTGGCCCAGGCTGCACGCCGCGTTCTACCACGGTGGGGAGCCGATCCGCGTCATCCGCCCCTTCCTCGAGGGGGAGGCGCTCCGGCCCTTCCTGCTGGCCATGACCGCCGCCGGCCAGTCGGCGCTCAACATCCGCGGCCTCGATACGGTGGTCATCTACGACGCCCGCTACGCCAACGTGGTGGACCGCGGCCGCAACGTGCTGCACCGGCTGTACCTCGGCGCCAACGAAATCCTGCAGATGGCGGGCCGGGTCCACGGACGGGTGCCCGACGGCGAGGTGTTCATCCTGTCGGACCGGGAACTGGTCTTCGAGCAGCTCCGGCCCACCCCCCCCGAGTTCCAGCTCGCCGGCGACGCCGAGCGGGTGGCGGTCACCTGCGCGGCGCTGGGCGTGGACGCGAGCGACCTCGACCTCCCGGTGCCGATCGACCGCGTGGCGTACCGCAAGGCGGTGGCGCTGCTCACCGACCGCGGGCTGATCGAGCAGGGCCGGCTGACCCGCTACGGTCGCGAGGTCGAGGCCATGCCGGTGGAGCGTCACTGGGGCGAGCTGCTGGTGCACGCGAGCGGGCCGCTCGTGCCCGTGGTGGCCGTCTGCAGCAACATCGACTCGCTGCACCGGATGACCCGCGAGGAGCGCGACCTCGAGGGGGCCCGGGTGAACGGCAGCGACCACCTCACCGCCTACAACCTCTTCGCGGAGGCGGTCAACCGGCACGCCTACCTGGGCGAGGTGCATGGCCTGCCGCGCCACCTGTTCGACGAGGCGGGGCTCGCGGAGTGGGCCGAGGCGCGCGGCGTGCTGGTCAAGGCGATCGAGGATATCGCCCTCGGCGCGGCGTCGGTCTACCGCGCGCTCGAGCTGCCGCTGCCGGAGAAGCTGCCCTATGCCGGCCGGGAGCTGCGCGACCTGTGGCTCGAGCTGGTCGCCCGCATCATGCCGTTCGACCTGGTGCTCGACGAGCACACCGCCGATGGGCAGGAAGCCCGGGTGTCCCGCAACTCGGTGGCGGGGAGCTGGGGGGCCGTGGCGGGCACCCTGCGGTTCTTCGCCGACCGCTTCGGGGTGCCGCGCGCCGCCATCGAGGGCACCACGCTCAGCTATGACCTGATCCGGCGCTTTGCGCGGCGGAGCCGGGCGGAGATCGAGATCGGCGGGCCGCGCAAGCACCAGGGGCTCGTGGTGCGGCAGCGCCTGGAGTACTTCGGCTTCGAGCTCGACGCGCTGGTGGAACCGCTGGACGACCCGGTGCCTCCCGAGTTCCGCGAGTCCCTGGCGGACGCACTCGCGGGGATGCTCCTCGCCGGGGAGACGGTCCATCCGGGTCAGGGACGGTTGCGGCGCGCGGCCCAGGAGCTGGGCGAGCTGTGGCGCCGTTCCGGGGGAACCCTCGCGGCGGCCGCGCCCGACGCCGTGCGGGCCCGGGTGCGGGAGTGTCTCGGGGCCGTCACCGGGTGGCGGAGCTTCCTCGACACGCCGGTCGAGCTCGAGGTCGGCGCACTGGTGGACGAGGGCACCCGGGCGCGCCTGCTGGCGCTGCCCGGGCGCGCGCGGGTGTTCGGCGACCAGGTGCCGCTCCGCTATGAGGTGACTGCCGCGGGGCCGGTCGTCCGGCTGGAACTGCGCGAGGGTCAGGCCCGCCGCCTGCAGCCGGGTGACCTCCCGGCGGTGGACCGGCCGCTCGTCTTCGCGGTGGTGCGGGGCAACCGCCCGGCCCTGCAGGCGGAGACCCTGGACCAGCTCCGGGCCCAGCTGCGCCAGGCCGACCAGCAGGAGAAGCGGGCCCGCTTCAAGCCGCCGCGGCACCGCCGCCGGTGACGACGCCCCCCGGCAGCCGGGCGCCGTACCTCGCGCTCATCGTGGTGCAGGTGCTCTTCGCGAGCAACGCCATCGTGGGCCGCCTGGTGCTGGCCACCGTCCCGGCGGGGCTCCTGGTGGGCTGCCGCGTGGTAGGCGCCGCGCTCGCGCTCGGTTTGCTCAACCTGGCCCGCGGCGGCCCCTGGATCCGCGACCGCCGCACCCTGCTCCACGTGGCGCTCTGCGGCCTCCTCGGGGTCACCGGCAACCAGTCGCTCTTCGTCTTCGGGCTGAGCCACACCACCGCCGTCAACGCGACGATCCTGACCACCACGGCGCCGGTGTTCACCGTGCTGGGCGCGCTGCTGCTGAAGCAGGAGCGGCCCTCGGCGGGCAAGCTGTGGGGGATCGGCGTGGCGGCCCTCGGCGCCATCTACCTCGTGGGCCCCGACCGGCTCTCGTTCGCGCCCGGCGTGGCGCTCGGGAACCTGCTGATCCTGCTCGCCATGCTGTGCTACGCCGGCTACTTCCTGGTCTCCAAGCCGCTGCTGCGGCAGCTCGACGCCCTGACGGCGTCCACCTACATCATGCTCTTCGCGATGGTGGGCACCCTGCCCATCGCGGCGCCGTCGCTCCGGGGCGACACGCTGGCGGCGGTGACGCCGCGGGCCTGGGTCCTGGTCGCGTTCATCGTCCTCTTTCCGACCATCCTGGCCTACCTGCTCAACCTCTGGGCCCTGCGGCGCGTATCACCCCAGACGGTTGCCTCGTTCATCTACCTGCAGCCGCTGCTGGCGGCCCTGGTCGCCCCGCTGGTGCTGCCGGCCGAGGTGCTCTCGGGCCGGACCCTGGTGGCGGGGATCACCATCTTCGCCGGACTGGGCCTGGTCATCCACGCGGAGCGCCTCGAAGGGGCTGGGCCCGGGGTCGGCGCCGGGATCCCGGAGTAGGGCCGGGGGTGTGTCCATGCGGGCCCCCCGCCAGTCGTCCCCCGGATAGCAGCAGACTGAAACCCCTATTCGAACGCCACCGTAGACTCGACCATGCCGGATAACCATACGCCTGCGCCTTCCATCTTCTCGCCCCTCGCCAAGGCCCTGCTGGACGGGTTCAGCGAGGGCGTGGTTGTGTTCGACCCCCAGGGCAAGGTGTTGTACGCCAACGCCCAGGCCCGCGACGGCCTGGCCGACCTGCTCGACCCGGCCGAAGACGCGCAGAACCTGCTGCCACGGCTCGCCGCGATGGGGGGGCGGCTGCGGCCCCTCCGGGTGGGCGGCCTGGAACTCGGTGAGGCGATGTTCGTCCCCGGGGTCGACGGCCCGAGCACCCTGGCCGACCGCGAGCGTGACGCCATCGTCCGCACCCTGGACCAGCATGGCTGGAAGCTGGCCGAGACCGCCAAGCACCTGGGTATCAGCCGCACCACGCTGTGGCGCCGGCTCAAGGCCTACGGGCTGCACCGGGACGGCCGCAGCCGCTGGGCCCGGACCGCGACAGGCAGCGAGCCGGTCGCCTGACGACTGGCGGGGCACGGGTGGGGCGGTGACCGGGGCGGGCCCCTCCCGCCCCGCATGCATCCCGGCCTGCATTCGCGCCAGCGACCCCGCGTCCTAGCCCTTTACCCTCCCACACCCCGGTACCACGCATGCTGCCGCTCCTGCTGCTGTTGGCCCACGCGCCGGCCGACACGACCCCCTACGCCAACGCCGCCACCGAAGCCCTCGTGGGTCGCGCGATCGCGCGGCACGCGGCGGAGGACGCCGGGGTCGCGGACTACGCGGCCAGGTTTCGCTACCGGCTCTCGTTCGGCATCGGGCGGCGCCGCTGGGCGGCGGTGCCCAACGCCGCCGTGGAGGAGCAGGAGGGCCGGGTGGAATGGGCCCGGCCCAATGACCTGCGGGTGGAGATCCTGGGCCGTCGCGCCGTGGCCAGCAGCAGCAACCTCAAGCTCAACAGCAGCTTCGACCAGCCGTGGTTCTTCCCCCGCGGGCTGAGCGACTCCATCCGCGTCTTCGGCAACGACATCCCGCCCCGCGCCGCGCTGCACCCGCTCGCCGCCGACGGGCCCGCGTGGTACCACTACGCGATCACCGACAGCGTGCAGGTCACGACGCCGGAGGGCCGGCGGGTGAAGCTCATCTCGGTGCAGGTGCTGCCGCGGCGGAAGGGACCGGCGCTGGTGGCGGGCCGGCTCTGGTTCGATGCCGCGGAAGCCGACCTGGTGCGCTTCGCGTTCCGGTTCGTGGGCACGGAGCTGTGGTACGATCCCGACGAGGAAGGGGTGAAGGACGCCCGGCGGATCAACCGCATCGTGAGCCGGATCCTCACCCTCGACGCCGACCTCGAATACGCGCTGCAGGGCGAGCGGTTCTGGATGCCCTATCGCCAGGTGGTCTCGGGGCGCGTCGAGCTGCCGTGGCTGGGCAGCGTCGTGGTGCCGTTCGAGGCGCGCACCACCTTTGACGACTACACCCTCAACCGCGGGGTCCCGATCGCGTTCACCGTGCCGCTCCCCCCGGAGGGGAGTGACTCATTCGCGTGGAAGGAACGGGAGCGGATGCGGCGCGACTCGCTGCGCGAGGACGGCCGGCGGCGGCGGAACGGTGAGGAGGTCCCCGAGGACTCGCTGGCGCACACCGAGGCGGGGCGGTGGGAGAACGGGCGGTTCGAGATCCACCGGGCGCCGGCCGAGTCCCTCCGGGCCTACGGCGCCTGGGGGGATTCGCTCACCCTGGCCGATGACCCGGTGACCGACCGGCTGGTGCGTGACGTCCAGTCCGACCTGGAGCGCCTGACGGTGGACCTGCCGCCCGACCTCACCGGGCGGCCGCGGCACGGGTTCCTCTGGGAGCGGATCCCGGAGATGGTGCGGTACAACCGGGTGGAGGGCGCCGCCCCCGGCTTCGGCTACATGTGGCAGCTGCCCGCCGACCGCTTCACCACGCTCCGGGTGGACGGCCGCTTCGGGTTCGCCGACCAGCGGGTGATGGCCGGGCTCACCCTGGTGCGTGAGGCGCCCGGGGCGCGGTGGACCCTCCGCGGGCTGCGGGACGTCGCGAGCAACGACCCGTTCGGGCGGGGGAACGCGTTCGGCAACAGCCTCAACGCGCTCTTCGCCGGCCACGACGACGCCGACTATCACCTGGTGCACGGCGGGTCGCTGCGGCGCGAGGGCTCGCTCGGCACCGGGCTCGAGCTCACCACCACCCTGCGGGTCGAGGACCAGCGCAGCGTGCGTCGCGAGGCCCGGTCGTGGCTCAACGACGCGCTGGGCGGCAGCGGCCGCTTCACCCGCAACCCGCCCATCACGGAAGGGACCTACGGCGGCGCCGAGGTCCGGCTGGAGGGCGGGGCGCTGGGGCCGCGCTGGAGCCTCACCGCCGACGTGCTCGGCAACACCGACCGCGGCACCGCGCGGCTGTACGGCCACCTGCGCTGGCCGCTGTGGCGCGGTCGCGCGGCCGCGGTCCTGACGCTCCGCGGCGGGCTCGCGACCGACCAGCCCCTGCCGCAGCAGGCGTTCCGGCTCGGCGGGCAGCAGACGGTGCGCGGGTTCAACTACGGCACCCGGGGCGGGCAGGCGTTGTGGGCGGCGCAGCTCGATGTCCCGCTGCGACATTGCATCGTCCGGCCGGTGGCGTTCGTGGATGCCGGCCAGTCGGCGCGGGCGGCCGACCTGTTCGGGTCGCGGGTGCTGGCGGGCGGCGGGGTGGGGCTCGCGCTGCTCGGCGACCTGCTGCGCCTCGACCTGAGCCACCCCATCAGCCGCGGGGGCGACGGGCTGCGCTTCGACCTGGTGGTGCGGAGCCTCTTCTAGCGCAGCCTTACCCGGGGCCCCGTCCCGGGGTAGCTTCGACGGATGTTCCTGTCCCGTACCAGCGAGTACGCGCTGCAGGCGCTGGTGCACCTGGCCGTGCAGCCGACGGGCCGGCCGGTGCTCAACCGCGACGTGGCCCGTCACCTCGGCGTGCCCGCGCCGTACCTGACCAAGGTCCTCAAGAGCCTGGTGCAGCGTGGCCTGGTGCAGTCGCACAAGGGCCGCGGGGGCGGCTACGCGCTGCAGCGGGCGGCCCTCGATGTCTCGATCCGCGAGGTGGTGGAACTGGTCGAGGGGCCCGCGGTGTTCCAGGGCTGCCTGCTCGGCCTCAAGGTGTGCGCAGACGCGACGGCCTGCCCGGTCCATCACGCCTGGTCGCCGCTCAAGGCCGGGCTGCTCGGGCTGCTGGACCGGCGCACGGTCGGCGCCATGGCGGACGCGGTCCGCGCCGGCAAGTACCGGCTGGTGCCGCCGCCGGGGACCGCGCCGCCGCGGCGGCGCGCCGCGGGGAATTCCGGCCGGCGCCGGGGGCATTCTAAAGGGACCTAACGGTCTTTTGACCCCGTCTTCATTGTCGCTTCAACCGCGCACGGCAGTTTCCGCTCAACCTTTTTCCCTGGAGCGGATATGCGTGGTGTGCGTGTCGGTCTTACGCTGGGACTCGCGCTGGTCGGTGCCGCCGGCGTGCAGGCGCAGGAGAGTCACCCCTGGCTCATCCGGGCCCGCGGGGTCGTGATTGCCCCGAGCGCCTCGAGCAAGCCGAAGGGACTCGACGTCAACAGCAACGCCACGATGGAAGTGGACATCGGGCGGATGCTCACCCCGCACCTGTCCCTCGAGCTCATCCTCGCCACCTCCGGGCACGAGGTGAAGGCCGGCAGCACCAGCCTCGGCAGCGCCAACGTCCTGCCCCCGACCCTGCTGCTCCAGTTCCGCCCCATGGCCAGCGGCCCCTCGCCGTACATCGGCGCCGGCGTGAACATGACCTACTTCTACGGCCAGTCCGGCGGCCTGCAGGACCTCGACCTCACCACCAGCATCGGGTACGCCGGCCAGGCCGGCATCGACATCCCGCTGGGCGGGCGCGGCTCGTTCAACCTTGACGCCAAGTACGTCTACATCAAGACGGACGTGAAGTCCGGCAGCACCAAGGCGTACGAACTCAAGATCAATCCGCTCGTGATCGGCGCGGGCTTCGGCTACCGGTTCTAGCTGCTGCCGCGGTCTCCCTGGCGCCCGCCGGGCCTGCCGTCCGGCGGGCGCCAGGGCCGTTCATGCGGGGCGGTGTCGCTCCCCTTCCGCCGGCCGACCCGTCCCCCCTAGGTTCCCGGCCATGCGTCCGGCCACCCCGCCCGCGGCACTCCTCGCGCTCCTGATCACCGGCACGGCCTGCCAGTCCGAGTCGACCCCGGGCGCCCGTCTCGAGGCCCGCTGGACCGCCACCGACACGACCCTCGCCAAGGGCACCCTCGCCGCGGAGGCGCGGGCCGCCTGGTGCGCCGTCGCGGCGCGCCTCGAGGTGACCGCCATCCGCGAGGACCAGGGCCTGGGCCTGGTGCTCTACCCCGACGACGCCATTGGTCCCGGCACCTACCCGGTGTTCGATCCCGGGATCGATACCCTCATTCCCCGTCCCGGGGCGGCGGGGGCGCTGCGCTGGTTCACCGAGCAGCGACTCGAGGCCTTCCAGAGCGATTCCGGCGCAGTGGACCTCACCGCCGCGGGCGACGGGTTCGACGCCCGCTTCGGGCTCCGCATGGTGTCGCTCGACCGGCCGGAAACCCTGCGGGTGAGCGGCGAGGCCAAGGGCCTGCTCGCCGGCCCCTGCCCGGTGGACTCCATCCCGTCCACCGCGCCGGTGACCGACACCGCGACGCCCCCGCGCCGGCGGCCGGAGGAGCCCCGCCCCCGGGACCAGCTCCTGCCGGCCGACAGCAGCCGGCGGCGCGTCGCGGTGCCGCGACCCGGGGCAGCGCAGTAGCTTCCCTCCCATGACCGCCTCCTACTTCCGGAAGGGCTTCGGGCTCAAGGCCGCGATCGAGGGCCAGCTCACGGCCGACTACTCGAGCGCGGTGGTCGACGCCTTCCGGGCGGGCGACTACCGGCTGGGCGCCGGCCCGATCGAGTTCCGGCTGGCGCGCGAGTTCGGCTTCTGCTACGGGGTGGACCGGGCGGTCGAGTACGCGTACGAGACCCGCACCAAGTTCCCCGACCGCCGCCTCTTCCTGGTGGGCGAGATCATCCACAACCCGCACGTGAACGCCAAGCTCATCGCCATGGGGATCACCATCCTGGCGCGCGCGGCCGACGGCGGGTTCGACTTCAGCCCGGTGGGGCCGGCCGACGTGGTGATCCTCCCCGCGTTCGGGGTGACGGTGCAGGACTTCGCGCGGCTGCGGGAGATCGGCGCGGTGCTGGTGGACACCACCTGCGGCTCGGTGCTCAACGTGTGGAAGCGGGTGGAGGCCTATGCCCGCGACGGCTACACCGCGCTGATCCACGGCAAGTACTTCCACGAGGAGACCCGCGCCACCGCGAGCCAGGTGACCAAGTACCCCGGCGGCCGCTACCTGGTGGTCTTCGACATGGACGAGGCCCGGCTGGTCTGCGACTACATCGAGGGGCGGGGGAGCGAGGCGGCGCTCGCGGAGCGCTTCCCCCACGCGATGTCGCCGGGGTTCGATTTCGCCCGCGACCTGGTCCGGGTGGGGCTCGCCAACCAGACGACCATGCTCTCGGGCGAGTCGCTCGCGATCGCCAACGAGGTGCGGGCCAGCATGAGCCGCCGCTATGGCGAGGCCAGCCTGGGCGACCACTTCCGCACCTTCGACACGATCTGCTCGGCCACCCAGGAGCGGCAGGACGCGGTGCTCAAGCTGCTGCAGGAGCCGCTCGACCTGATGCTGGTGGTGGGCGGCTACAACTCGAGCAACACCACCCACCTCGCCGCGCTGTGCCGCGAGCGGGGGGTGCGCACCTACCACATCGAGGACGCGACCTCCATCGACGTCGCCACCGGCGGGCTGCGGCACCAGCCGCGGATCAAGGCCGCCGAGGAGCAGGTGGCGCCGGGCTGGCTCGCGGGGGCGCGGCGCATCGGGATCACCGCCGGCGCCTCGACGCCCAACAACAAGATCGGCGAGACGGTGCTGCGCCTCTGCGCCGTGGCCGGCGTGGAGCCGGACCTCCCCGCCTGAGCCCCGCCCCGGGGCGCGGACCCCGCCCATGCCCTATCGCCAGCTGACCGTCGCCGGCCTTCCCGCCATCGGGCTGTACAACGACACCGTCGAGCTCATCGCCATCCCCGGCGCCGGGGCGCGGATCACCAACCTGCGCCGCCGCGCGGGGCGCGAATGGCTGTGGCGGAACCCGCGCCTCGCCTTCCGCCTGCCCCCCGATCCGCCGCCCGAGGGGCCGACCGCCTACGTGGACGGGTACGACAGCGGCGGCTGGGACGAGTGCTTCCCCACCATCCAGCCGGGCCGCACCGCCGATGGCCGCGTCCTCCCCGACCACGGCGACCTCTGGGGCGCCCACTGGCGCCACGACCTGCTCGCCTCGGCCGAGGCCACGAGCTGGCGCAGCAGTACCACCACGCGGAGCGTGGCCGCCGAGTTCTCCCGCGAGGTGAGCGTGGGCGCCGACGGCGTGGCGAGCGTGAGCTTCCGCTACCTGCTGCGCGGCCTGGAGTCCGCGCCGGTCCCCTACTTCTGGTCAGCGCATCCGCTGTTCGGGATCCAGCCGGGCACGCGCCTCACGATCCCCGGAGTGTCGCGGGCCCGGGTGGCATCGGTGCACGGCCGCGACGACTGGCGGGTCGGGGACGACATCCCCTGGCCGCCAGGCGGCGGGGAGACGTTCACCGTGCCGGAGGCCGGCGGCTGGGCCGCCATGCTCCTTGTCACACCGCCCGCCGACGCCGGCGTGGAGCTCCGCGACCCGACCCGCGGGGAAACGCTTGCCATGCATTGGGATGCGGCGGAGATCCCGGCCATCGGCCTGTGGCTCAACTGTGGCGGCTGGGCCCCGACAGGCGAGCCCTACTGGAACCTCGCGGTGGAACCCTGCCTGGCGCTCACCACCGCCATCGCCCCGGGAGCGCCGGGCGCGGCGCTGGCCCCGATCCTGCCCCCCCATGGGGAACGGGCCTGGGGTCTTACGGTCACTCTTCGGGACTGATCGTTCTGGCGGACCCGGCCCGCGGGTGGTACGTTTGCCACCCTTTTTCCAGCCTCACGGACCGGGAGCGGACCAGTGGCACGCACGCGAAGCGATGCGTACGAAGTCGTGCAGGCGGCGATTCGTGCCATGCCCGAGGTGACGACCAAGCGGATGTTCGGGGCGGAGGCGTTCTTCACCCACGGCCGCATGTTCGCCTTCCTGTTCGACGACACCATCGTGCTCAAGCTGCCCGAGGCCGAGCGGCAGGCCGTGCTCGACACCCGGGCCGCGCGCCCCTTCCTCACCGGTGAACAGGCGCCCTTCGGGCGCTGGGTCGAGGCGTCGGTGCACGGCAGCCACGCGGCCAGCCGCGCCATCGGACTCGCCGCCTCGGGTCACGCGCTGGCGCAGAGTCCGGTCGAGGAAGGGCCCCGCAAGCGCCGCGCGGTGGTCCGCCGCCGGACGCCGGCACGCCGCGCCTCCGCCTGACGCCGCCGCCGTCGAGCCACGCCCCCTGGCCGCGGTGTCCCGAGCCCCTTCTCCACGATGCGTGGGGGAGGGGTTCTGGTTTTTCCGGCCGGGAAGCGGGAAGCGGGAAGCGGGAAAAGGGAAGAGGGAAGAGGGAAGAGGGAACGGGGAAGGGGAAAGGGGATAGGAGTTGGGAGCAGCGCCCTACTTCACGAGCAGGGCGGCGATGGCGGCGATGGTCTTCGGCGCGCTGCCCTCCGCGCGGTTGTTCACCAGCACATACGCGGGGATCCGGAGTTCGGTGGCCATGCGGATGAGGCGCGCCACGTCGGCGCGGAGCTCGGGGTTCTGGTCCCGGACCTCATTGTACGGCGCGAAGGCGTCCACCGCGTCGTTGTAGGTGCGTCCGGGCCGCAGCAGCACCCGCGCCACCGTGAATGGCGCGCTCATGCTCCCGGGCAGGTCGAGCTGCTCGCCGATGGCCGGCATCCGGGTCCAGCTGTTGAAGACGTGGGCCACGTTGTGCTCCCGGAGCACCGCGAAGTAGGGCGGCACCAGGTACTCCTGGTTGCGCAGCTCCACCGCGTAGGGCACCTCCCGCGGCAGCCGGGAGAAGAAGCCGTCGAGCAGGTCGGCGAACGCCTGCCCGCCGATCTTCGCCGAGCGGGCGATGGTCTGGAACTCGAAGACGAACGGCCCCAGGTGGTCGCCGAAGTGCTCCAGGCACGGCGCCAGCACCTCGGCCGTGAACAGCTCGGCGTTCAGGAAGTCGGGATTGGCCTCGCCCCCCTGGGTCTTGTACCGGGCCTTGGGGAGGGTGTGGACCGTGATGCGGTCCCACACCTTGCTCACGCAGCGGAAGCCGGGCGGCAGCGCCCGGGCATAGCTCTCGAGGACCTTGGCGCTGGCGGGATTATAGAAGGTGGAGTCGATGCCGACGGTGCGGAACAGCGGGTAGCGGGCGTACTCCTCGAGCATCCGGGCCGCGGCGCCGGTCTTCGGGTACTCCCGCTCGTAGACCAGCCCCTTCCACCCGGGGTAGTTCCACGACGAGGTGCCGAACAGCGCCTCGGCGGGGAGGCGGGCGGCGAGGGCTTCGAGGTCGGCGCGGTCAGGGGCGTCGGACATGGGCGCGGGAGAGGGTGACGAAAACCTAACCCCCGCGCCGCCGGCCCGTCAGCGGGCCACGATCCGGTGCACGCCGCCGCCCTGGGTGAGGATGTACAGCTCCCCCCGCGCGTCCTCGCCGAAGCTGGTGATGTTCCCCCCGGGCTCGAGCTCGGGGCGGTCGAGCCGCGCCGTGGCCTGCCCGCCGGACCACCGGAAGCTCCGCACCCACCCGCTGCAGTAGTCGGCGTAGAAGTAGGTGCCCTGCAGCGAGGGGATGGCCGTGCCGCGGTAGACGTAGCCGCCGGTGACCGAGCACCCCTGGCCGTGCCCGTAGTCGAGCACCGGCAGCGTCAGCCCCGCCTGGTTGCACGGGGCGGCGTCGGGGTAGCAGTGGGTCCCCTCCATGGTGCTCCAGCCGTAGTTCTCGCCGCCGGGGCTGGCCGCCGGCTGCACGTTGACCTCCTCGAAGTCGCCCTGGCCCACGTCCGCGATGTAGAGGTCGCCCGTGAGGCGGTCGAAGCTCCAGCGCCACGGGTTGCGCAGGCCGTAGTTCCACAGCTCCTGCCGGAACGCCGTGCTCCCGTGGTACGGGTTGGTGCCGGGGATGGTGTAGGTGGCGCCGCTCACGTCCAGGCGGAGCATCGAGCCCAGCAGCTCGTCGCGGCGCTGGCCATGGCCGTCCGGGTCGCCGCCGCTGCCGCCGTCGCCCAGGCCAAAGTAGAGGAAGTTGTCGAGCCCGAAGGCGATGCCGCCGCCGTTGTGGTTGGAGAAGGGCTGCGGCACGCCGAGGATGGTGACGCCGGAGGCCGGATCGGCCACGTCGGGATCACCGGACACGGTGTAGCGGGCCAGGCGGCTGTCGCCGTTCTGGCGGGTGTAGCTCACGAAGAAGCGGCCGTTCTGGTCGTAGTCGGGATCGAAGGCGAGCCCCAGCAGGCCCTGCTCGCCGCCGGTGCTGAGCGAGTCGTGCAGGTCGAGGAATGGCGTGCCGAGGAGGCTGCCGTTCTTGATGATCCGGATGGCGCCGCCCTGTTCCACCACGAACAGGCGGGTGGTGTCGCCGGGGGGCGCGGTGAGGAAGACGGGGCTGCTGAACCCGCTGGCGATGGTGTCGAGTCCCAGGACCGGCGCGGTGCCCACCACGTTGAGGGTCACCGACGCGTGGCCGGTGAGGCCCCCGGTGTCGCTGGCGGTGAGGGTGATGGTGTGGTGGCCGGCGGTGAGGGTGCTGAGCACCACGCTGTCGCCGGCGCCGAGGGCGCCATCGATGTCGCTGGTCCAGTGGAGCGCGGTGTCGGGGAGGACCACGCCGTCGTCGTCCACGGCGCCGCCGGCGAACAGCACGGCCGTGCTCTCGGGCACGCTCGCGTTGTCGGCGGGGCTCGTGATGGTGACGACCGGCGCGTTCGGGTCCGGGCCGGGCCGCGGATCGGTGCTGCTGCAGGCCACGGCGATGGCCAGCAGGCCCGTGAGGGCGGATGGGAACATTCGACGCATCGTGATGAGGACCACCATGGGATGCCGCGAGTTGGGCCAGCGTTGCCTGAAGACTAGCATACGCCCGGCCGCGCCGCGCGGCTGGTGACGGGCCTCACCCCGGGGCTCAGTCGAGGTGTTCCGGGAGGTACTCGACGCCGAAGCGGCGCGCGAGGGCGGTGAGGTAGCTGTCGAGGGTGGCGTGGGTGCCCCGCAGCGCGCCCATGGCCCGGAACAGGGGATTGGAGACCCAGCCATTCTCCGTCAGGCAGACGCTGTGCCCCGCGGCGGTGCGTTCCCCCACCCGGTGGCTCCACCGGCCGCCGAAGACGGCATCGGGCGGCGGCTCGATGACCGTGACGAACTCGGTCCCGGGCTCGGTGTCCTCGACCCGCACGGTCATGGTGAACCCGCCGGCGGTCTCGGTCCAGCGCTCCACACCGCCGGTGTCGGCCCGGACCGCGGTCTCCATCTCCGGCCACCACGACGGGGTGTTCCCGATGTCCCGCATCACCGCGTAGAGGCTCTCGGCCGGGGCGTCGAGGGTGATGCAGCTCCGCGCCTGGTGCTCGCGCGGCAGCGCCAGGCCGGCGGCGACCAGCGCCAGGACCAGCAGGACGAGGCCGCCGGCGAGCCAGGAGAGGATCTTCTTCATGTCATGCCTCGCGGGGTCAGGGGGCGGGCCGGAACAGCAGGTCCTGGTAGTCGAAGCTGAAGTCGGTCGACGGGAGCACCGGGGCCATGGTCATGCGCTCGATGGAGCCGTCGGGCGCCAGCGCGAAGGTGACGAAGGCGTCGGCGATGGTCTTCTCCCGCATGCGGGCGCGGAAGGTGTCAAACTGCCAGTGCTCCAGGTCGGCGGTGTACGGGGGGGAGTGGCTCCAGCGGAGCACCAGGTGGTCGCCCTCGACGGCGAGGGTCACGTCGCCGTACCACTCGTCGTGGTAGGTGCCGGCGTAGCGCGCCAGCGGCAGCGCGGGGCCGACCTCGCGGTGGCGGGCGGCGGCGGCCGAGTCCTCGAAGGCGCGGTCGGCGTCCTGGCCCCCCTGGTCGCGGGCGTGGATGAAGCCGGCCCAGTCGGTCCTGGGCGCGCCGAGGGCCCAGTCGAGGACCGTCCAGCCGAGGGCCTGGTAGCTCCCGGTCATGCCGTTGGTGAAGATCACGATCCCCAGCCGCTTCTCGGGGACGAGGATGGTGCGGGAGAGCATCCCCTGCAGCCCGCCGTCGTGCCACACCAGCTTGACGCCGCGGTAGTCGCGCAGGAACCAGCCGAGGCCGTAGCCGGCGAAGTTGGGCTTGAGCGCCGCGAGGCCGGGCGGCGCCTCGCCGATCGGCAGGCTCACGTGCGGTTCCCACATGGTGCGGGTGTCGCTGCTCTGCCAGAGGCGGGTGGTCGCGTCCACCCGGCCGCTGTCGAGCTGCACCTGCATCCACCGGGTCCAGTCGGCCACGCTGGCCACCACGCCGCCGGCGGCGAGGGCGTTCACCACCGAATCGTGCACGATCACCACCGGCTCGCCGTTCCGCCGGTCGTGCGCGGCGGCCACGTTCTCGTCGAGGCGGACGCGGGAGAGGGCGGGGGCCGACTCCCGCATGCCGAGCGGCGCCATCAGGCGGGTGGCGACGAAGTCCTCCCACGGCATGCCGCTCACCTCCCGCACCAGCTCGCCGGCCACGATGTAGAGCACGTTGTCGTAGGCGTAGCCCGCCCGGAAGGTGCCGGGCGGCGTGAGGAAGCGGAGCCGGCGCGCGATCTCGGCGCTCGAGTAATCGGAACCGAAGATCAGCAGGTCGCCCTGGCCGAGGGAGAGCCCGCTCCGGTGGCAGAGGAGGTCGCGGACCCGGAACTCGCGGGTGATGTAGGCGTCGCCGCCGAGGCGGAACCAGGGGAGGTGGTCGATCACCCGGTCGTCCCAGGAGAGCTTGCCGTCCTGGATGAGCAGGGCCAGCGCCGCGGCGGTCATCGCCTTGCTGTTGCTCGCCACCTGGAAGCGGGTGTGCTCGTCCACCTTTTCGGGGCGGCCCACGGCGCGGACGCCCCAGCCCTGCTGGAACACCACCTTGCCGTCCCGGATCACCGCGATGGCGGCGCCCGGCTGGTGGAACTGCTGCAGGATGCGGGCGATGCTCGCGTCGAGTTCCCTGGGCGCGGCCTGGGCCGGGAGCCCGGCGGCGAGGAGCGTGGCGAGCAGCGGCAGCGTGACGGCGGCGCGGGGCATGGCGGAGGCCTGGGACGGGGTGGCTGGGAAATCTGGGGCCGGCGGAGGCGGCGGCAAGGGCGGTGGCCGCCTACCGCCGCGCCAGCCGCTCCAGGCGGTCGAGGCTGGTGATGGTGAGCGTCACGGCGCCGAACTCCTGCTCCACCTTGCCGCGGAAGACGAACGGCCCCTGGTCGAACAGGACGTGGCCGCGCTTCCGGTAGATGTCGGGGAAGAGCACGGCCTCGATCAGCCCGGCGCCGTCGTCGAAGGTGGCGAACTCCATCGGCTCGTCCTTGACGGTGGAGACCGGCTTGGCGGTGGTGAGCAGCCCGGCGCAGAGCACGCTGTGCCCCACATGCTCCGCCAGCGCGGTGCTGGGTGTGATCCGGAGCCGGGCGAGCAGGTCGCGGTAGAGCGCCATCGGGTGGCTGTCGGTGGTGAAGCTGAGGAGGGCGTACTCCGCCTGCCGGCGGCGGTCGGGGGTGTACTCCTTCAGGGTGGGTATGGCGGGCCCGGCCACGGGAAGCGGGAAACGGGAAGCGGACAGCGCCCGCTCCACTTCCCGCTTCCCATTTCCCGCTTCCCGCTGTTCACTGTCGATCGCCCACAGCAGCATCGGCCGGGTCATCCCCCCGGCGATCGAGTCGCAGGCGCCCACCTGCACCAGCAGCCGGAGGTCGTCGGGCGTGATGCCGGTGCGGGTGCGGAGGTCGTCGAGGGAGGTGAAGGGGGCCGGCGCGTCGGGGCTGGCCGATGGGCCGGCCGGCTCCGGCAGCACCGAGACCACCCCGCCGCCGCCCCGGTGCGGTGGTGCCTCCGCCGAACGGCCCATCGGCCCCGCTTCCCGCGTCCCGTTTCCCGTTTCCCCTTTCGCCGTCTCGATCCGCTCCACCGCCTCAGCCGACAGCCCCTTGATGAACTGGAACCCGATCCGCACCTCGCGCCCGCACCCGGTGGTGCGGAAGCGGCTGGCGTTCACGTCAGGCGGCCGGACGGTGAGGCCCATGCGCATGGCCTCCGCCACGTAGGCGAACGGGCGGTAGAACCCCCCGCCGTTGGCGAGCACCGCCGCCATGAACTCGGCGGGATGGTGGGCCCGCAGGTAGCAGGAGTGCTGCGCCACCTTGATGTAGGAGCAGGAGTGTCCCTTGCAGAAGCTGTAGCCGGCGAAGGAGAGCACCATCTCCCACACCTTGGTGGCGGTCTCCGGGTCGCGGCCCAGCCGCGCGGCGCCGGCGAAGAACTCCGCCGCGTACGCCGCCAGCGCCTTCACCGGCCGCTTCTTGGAGAGCGCCTTGCGCACCCCGTCGCCGGTGGCGAGCGGCAGCCCCGCGAACGCGGCGCAGACGTTCACCACGTCCTCCTGGTACACCATCACCCCGAAGGTCTCGGCCAGGGTGTCCTGCAGCGAGGGATCGAGCGGCTGGTAGGGCGCGCCGTGCAGCCGCTCGAGGTACACCCGGATGAAGCGGTTGGAGGCGGGGCGGATGATGCTGGTGTTGAGCACCAGCAGCTCGAAGCTCTCCGCCCGCGACTTGGCGCACAGGAGCCGCGAGGCGGGGCTCTCGGTGTAGAAGACCCCCATGGTCCGGCCGGTGCGGAAGAGGGCGCGGGTGGCCGCGTCGTCGTCGGGATCGTCGGCGGTGTAGTCGATCCGCTGCCCGGTGTGGACCCGCACCTCCGCGATGGCGTCGCGGATCACCGCCAGCGAGCGGTTGCCGAGCAGGTCGATCTTCACCAGCCCCGCGTCCTCCGCGCCGTCCTTCTCGAACTGGATCACCGGCACCGGCAGGTCGGGGTGGCCGTCGAGCTGCTTGGCCGCGGGCTCGAGCGGCACGTAGTCGGTGAGCGCCTCCGGCACGATCACCACCCCGCCGGGGTGCAGCGAGAGGTGCCGCGGCGTCCCCACCAGCGGCTCCGCCGCCCGCGCCAGCTCCTGCCACACCGCCGGGAGGTTGAGGCCCTGGAAGTTGGGATGGCTGGCGAGCAGCTCGCCGATGGACTCGTCGTCGCTGAACCAGGGGAAGCGGCGGGTGACCTCGCGGATCTCGCCCGGCGGGCGGCCGTACACCTTGGCCACCTCGCGCAGCGCGCCGCGCAGCCGGAAGCAGTTGTGGTTGGCCACCATCGCGGCGCGGGGCCGGGGATAGCGCCGGAACACCCAGGCCAGGATCTGGTCGCGCTCGTCCCAGGGGAAGTCGAGGTCGATGTCGGGCGGGTCCTTCCGCTCCGGGTTGAGGAAGCGCTCGAAGAGCAGCCCGGCCCCCAGCGGGTCCACGTGGGTGATGCCGAGGCAGTAGCTCACGATGGAGTTGGCCACCGAGCCGCGGCCGCAGTGGGTGGGGCCGTGCTGCACGATGTCGTGCACCACCAGGAAGTAGTCGGCGAACCCCTTCTGCGCGATGATCGTGAGCTCGTGCTCCAGCCGGTCGCGGGTGATCGGCGCCACCATGCCGTAGCGCCGCTCCGCGCCCTGCCACGCCAGCGCCCGCAGCCGCGCCAGCGCGTCGGTGGTGTCCGCGTACCGCGGCGCCACCACCCGCTCCCCCACCGGGATCCGGTAGTCGCACCGCTCGGCCAGCTCCGCCGCCCGCAGCATCGCGTCGGGCCGGTCGGGAAAGTGCCGCGCCAGGTCGTCGGCGGGGCGGAGCCAGTCGGACGGTAAGGCGGTAGGGCGGTAGGGCGGTAGCGTGCCTTCGCCACTGGTACCGCCATACCGCCGTACCGCCGTACCGCTCTCGTCCTCCTCCAGCCTCGCATTCCGGGCGATCGCCACCCGCAGCCGGTGCCGGGCCCAGTCCTCCGCGTTGGCGAACATCACCCCGCCGGTGACCACGCACGAGACGCCGAGCCGCTGCGCCGCCGAGAGCACCTGATGCCGGTGCTTCCCGGGCCGCAGCTCGCCGTAGACGTCCACCGGACCGGAGCGGCGGACCAGGTCCTCCAGGAAGGCGACGTCCTGGGAGAGGAGGAGGAGGCCGGCGCGGTCGGTGGCGAGGAGCGCCGACAGGTCACGGGAAGCGGGAAGCGGGAAGCGGGAAGCGGACCTGCCTCGCGGTGCGGGCTCCGCGACCCGATTGCCGGGCGCCCCCGTTTCCCGTTTCCCGTTTCCCCCTTCCCGGTGTTCATCGGCCCAGTGGATCTGCGTGATGGCCCGGCACAACGCCGCCCACCCCCGCGCGTCGGTGGCCAGGGCGACGGCCTCCTGGCCCCCGTGCACCAGGTGCGCGCCGTGGATGGGCCGCAGCCCGTGCGCCAGCGCGGCCTGCTGGAACTCCACCGCGCCGTAGACGCCGTTGGTGTCGGTGCAGGCCAGCGCCGTGAAGCCGCGCGCCGCCGCCTGCCGCGCCAGGACCTCGGGACTCGAGACCCCGGCGCCGAAGGAAAACCAGGAGTGGACGTGGAGGTGGGTGAACATCGAAACCACGGGAAACGGGAAACGGGAAACGGGAAGCGGCCAGCGGACAGCGGCTACCGTTTCCCGCTTCCCTTTTCCCGCTTCCCGTCTGTTCCCGCCCACATCGGCCGCGCCCGCAGCACCTTCCGGTACACCGGGCACGACTCCTGGTGCGCCCCCGGCAGCCAGCCGGTGCTCATCAGGAACTCGCCCACGATCTCGCCGCCGGTGAAGCGGAAGGTCCGCTTGAAGAGCTTCACCCACTCCTCCTTCGGCAGCGGGTGGTGCGCCGCGAGCCAGCCGTGAAAGCCGCCGTGACTCTCCCGCAGCCGGAGCAGGGTGCGCGCGTTGTCCACCGCCGCCTCGACCTTGAGCCGGTTGCGGATGACGCCGGCGTCGGCCAGCAGCCGCTGCACGTCGCGCGCGCCGAAGCGCGACACCACCACCGGGTCGAAGCCCCGGTACGCCGCCCGGAACGCCGCCCGCTTCTTGAGGATGGTGAGCCAGGAGAGCCCCGCCTGGTTGATCTCCAGGACCAGCCGCTCGAACAACTCCGCGTCGGTGGTGAGCGGGAAGCCGTACTCACCGTCGTGATACGGGCCATGCCACTCGTGGCCGGGGGCGATGTCGCAGTAGGTGGGCATGGGGGGTCGCCGGGTGCGCGGGTCGGGAACGGGAAGCGGGAAAAGGGAAACGGGAAAAGGGAAACGGGGAACGGGGACCGGCTCCGCGCCGAGCTCGACGCCACCATCGACGACCACATCTAGCCCCGTGATGACCGGCTGACTTCGGCGTTTCTTCGGTATTCTACGCCGCGGTCCCGGGCTCCGCAAGACGGGGCTGGCTCGCGGCCCCTTCCTTACTGAAACACCGGCCGGCGGCGCAGAGTATATCCATTTGTGGATATAGTCACGCCGTCTCCCGTCACCCGCTGCTACCGCCACGCCCTCCGCCTCCTCCCCGCCCGCTTCCGGCGGGAGGCGGAGCCGGAGCTCCTCGCCTGGTTCGAGGCCGGCTGGCGGGATGCCGGCCGCCACCCCGCGTGGCGGGCGCGGCTGCTGCTCACCGCGGCGTTCGACCTGCTGTGGACCGCGGCG
>JBGAPX010000163.1:0-5458 GCA_044221045.1 Gemmatimonadales bacterium | reverse complement strand
CCACCGATGAGTGGATCCGCACCCGTACCGGCATCCAGGAACGGCGCTGGGTGGCGGAGGGCCAGAGCGGCGCCGACCTGGCGCTGCAGGCCAGCCGGCGGGCGCTCGAGATGGCCGGCCTCGCGCCGACGGACCTCGACGCGATCGTCTACGCCACCTCCACCCCCGACCACTACGCCCCGGGCAACGGCGTCTTCCTGCAGCGGCTCCTCGGGGTGCAGCCCATTCCCGCGATGGACATCCACCAGGCCTGCAGCGGCTTCATCTACAGCCTGTCGGTGGCCGATGCGTGGATCCGGGTCGGGCACTTCCGCCGCATCCTGGTGGTCGGCGCGGAGATCCAATCTACCGCCATGGACGTGAGCACACAGGGCCGCAATACGGCGGTGATCTTCGCCGATGGCGCCGGCGCGGTGGTGCTGGGTCCGGCGGAACGGGAAGGGCAGGGATTGCTCGCCTTCGACCTGCACAGCGACGGCGATCATGCCGAACTCCTGTGGGTCGACGTGCCGGGCTGCATGTATCACCCCCGGATCACCCATGAGCACATCGACCAGGGCCGGCACTTCCTCTCGATGGACGGGAAGGAGGTCTTCCGGCACGCCGTGACCCGCATGCCGGAATCGGTGCGCACCGTGCTGGCCGCGGTGGGGGCCGGCCCCGCCGACCTGAACCTGCTCCTCCCCCACCAGGCCAACCTGCGCATCTCGGAGCTGGTCCAGCGCGACCTCAAGCTCCGCGATGACCAGGTGTACAACAACATCCAGCGCTACGGGAACACCACCGCCGCCACCATCCCCATCCTGCTCGACGAGTGCGTCCGCGCCGGTCGCCTCAAGGAAGGGGACCTGCTGGTGATGACCGCCTTCGGCGCCGGGTTCTCCTGGGGCAGCGTCGCCTGCCGCTGGTGACGCCGGCCGGCTAGATCCCGCGGCCGTCGTGCGGCGGACCCTCACCGCGCCGGTGATCACGCATCTCGTGACGCCGTTCCGAACGCCACGCCTGGTACTTCGCGTACTGCGCCCCGGAGAGCAGCCCCTTCAGGCGCTCGTCGAAGGCCCGCTGCTTCTGCTCCAGGTCCGTGACCAGGGCGCGGGGCCCGCCACCCCGGGGACGCACGGAGTCGCGCTCGGGGCGATCGCGCCGGCCACGCATCTCCTCCCGGAACTGCTGCAGGCTGTCACGGGTGGCCCGCGTGGCCGCCATCAGGTCGTCATAGAGCACGCCGTACTTCGTGGCCTGCTCCTCGGTGATGCCGGTCAGGTCCCGGAATTCCCCCGGGGCGGGCGGGCCGTCGACCACCACCGGATCAGGGCCCCGCGGAGGCCACTCACCGGTGGCGGGGGGGCCGCCGGGCCTCGGCGCGCCCTGGGCCGCGAGGGCCAGGGGCGGCCAGCAGGCCGCAGGTGAAGAACAGGGTGGGCGCGAGGCGCGCCGGGGACGGAATGCCGAACATGGAATCCTCCAGTGTGGGTGCGGAGGATCTACGCCGGTTCCCGCCGGCCCGTTGGCGGCCTCCCGCCCCAACACTTCAATCGCGGCCGGCGTATCAGGGATGTTCCAGGACACGCACCCGTGCCGGCCGAGGCGATGAGCGCTGCCCACAAGACGCAGGACCCGATGACCCCTGTCGCGACGGGCGCCGAGGAAGATGCCGGCCTGATCCGGCTCGCCCAGCAGGGCGACCGGGAGGCCTTCGACCGCCTGGTGCGGCGCTACCTCTCGCGGGCCTATACCGTGGCGTACCGGGTCTCGGGTAACCGGCAGGACGCCGAGGACCTGGTGCAGGACGGGTTCATGGCCGCCTACCGATCGATCGACCGCTTCGAGGTCGGGCGCCCGTTCGGTCCGTGGCTCTACCGCATCATCACCAATGCGGCGGTCAGTCACCTGCGGCGCGAAGGCCGGAGACAGGCCGAATCGCTGCCCGAGTCCGCCAGCGCAAGCGGGGTCTCGCCGCTGGGCGAGGCGGTGCGGGGCGAGGTGCGGGAACAGTTCCGCCGCACCCTGGCGGCGCTGCCCGAGAAGCAGCGCCTCGCGGTGCAGTGGCACGACGTGGACGGCTTCACCGCCGAGGAGATCGGGGAGAGCCTGGGCGTCCCCTCGGGAACGGTGCGCTGGTACCTGCATCAGGCCCGGCAGACCCTGCGGAAGGCGCTCGCGCCGTGGCGCGGGCCACTGGAGGAAAGCCATGACGAGAACTGACCCCCGGGAGGAGCGACTTCGGGCGCAGCTCGCGGCCGTCGATCCCACGCCGGCCCTGGGCGCCGCGGACCAGGAGCGCCTGGCCCGCGCCATCGCCGCCCGCATCGCGCGGGAGCCTGCTCCGGCGCCCCCGCGCACCTGGCAGGACGCCATCGTCGACATCGGCCGCGTGGTGGCGCCGCTGGCCATCGCCGCGGGCCTCGCGGCGGTGTTCCTGCTCGGGTCGGGAAAGCTTCCCGCGACCACGAGCACCGCCGCCGAGACCGCCTTCGCGGGCGTGCTTGCCGGCACCAGTGGCTCGGGCTCGCTGCTCGAATCCACGGTGGCCGAGTCGGCCGGGTGGCTCATTGTGGAAGGAGAACAGTAGGATGCGACAGAAGCTGATCGGCGCGGCGGTGCTGGCCGCGCTCTTCCTGAGTGGAATCGCCGTGGGCATGGCGACCGACCGCTACCTGCACCGGCCCCCGTTCCGCCGGGGCCCCGGCGGGGAACACGGGGGTCCGGTCCCCTCCGCCGACATGCGCGAACGCATGGCGGCCATGATCGTGGACCGGCTCCAGCGCGAGCTCGACCTCACCGGTGACCAGGCCCGTCAGCTGCGCGAGATGCTCCCGCGTCACATCGCGGCATTGGACAGCGTGCGGGCGGCCATCGAGCCGCAGGTGGAGGCCGTGGCCGCGCGCTCCGCGGCGGAGGTGGCTTCCATCCTGACCCCGGCACAGCGCGCAGTCTGGGAACAGCGTTGGCGCCGGATGGGCATCCCCGGCGGGCCGCCGGGAATGCCGCCGGGCGATGATCGGCGACGCGACACACCTCGGCCCTGAATCCCAGCGTAGACCTGTTGCGTACTGCAACACGCGGGTCAGTTCGGCTCCTCAGGATGGAAGGTCGGTTCCTATGGGATTCATCTACTTCGCGGTCAGCGCGGCCGCCACGCTGTTCGGCTTCCTCGTCGCGCGCGACTTCGTGCGCCGGCGGCTGCGCTTCGTGGATGCGGTGCGCTCTCCCGCGGCTCCCTGGCTCGCCGGGCTCGGGGCCGCGCTCATCGCCTGGCCGGTGGCCGCGCTGCCGCTGGTCACCACCGCCACCACGACCCTGTTCGGGATCGGCGCCGGGCTGGGCACCGCGAGCGGGGTCAAGGCGCTGCGCCGCGGGGACTGAGCGGCGGGGCTACCCCGGCGGGTTATACTTGCAGCACCATGCCAACCATCAGCTGCGGTCGCTGCGGCCAGGCCCGCGACCAGATGCCGTTCCGCCCATTCCAGAACGACCTGGGGCTCCGGGTCTTCCAGCAGATCTGCAACCCCTGCTGGGGTGACTGGCTCAAGCTGCAGCAGCAGTTGATCAACCACTACGCCCTGAACGTCCGCGACGCCCAGGCCAAGGAGTTCCTCTTCAAGCAGATGGAGCAGTTCCTCTTCGTCACGCCGATGGAGCCGCCACCGGCCTGAGTCGGCCTACCGTTCTACCGCCTTACCGCCCTACCGCCTACCAGGCATACCCCACCCGGAAGTTCGCGTCGATGGCGGGCCCGCTGGGCCAGAGATCCTCGCTCATCCCGAAGCGGAATTCCCGCCCGCTCTTCCCCCGGATCATCCAGCCGAAGTCGATCGTCAGGTCCCAGCGGTCCAGCTGCCGGGCCACCGCCCCGTCGTAGTAGGGGCTGTGCAGGTAGAGGTTCGCGAAGCTCCACAGGCTCCCGATCGTCCGCCACCGCGCCCCGCTCGTGCCCAGGAAGAACAGCCGCTCCTGGATCGCGTGCAGCTGACCGTCCCGCGGGGTGTAGCCAAGGTTGATCGACCCCTCGTACACCAGTCGGGGCGCCAGCGGCAGGCGGAAGGTATTGAGCAGGCTCAGGGAGGGTCGGCCGCGCCGGAAGCCGGGACCGGCGGTGCTGGTGGGCAGGGTCAGGGACAGCACACTCTGGGCGCGTGGGCTGTGCCGCAGGCCAAGTCCGATCCGGACATCGCCCAGGGCCGCCCCCCGGGCCCGGAACTTTACCGTCCGGCCGTCGGGAAACTCGTAGCGGTAGCCGAAGTCGTTGTGGCGCCGGGCGTCCCGTTCGGGGTAGTTGATGCCGAAGACGCCATGATACCAGTCCAGGAATCCATCGAGGACGCCGGGATAGGCCCCGCCGACCGGCAGCTCCGCCACCAGGAAGCCCCGAGCGCCGAGATCATGGGTGGCGCTCAGGTTGACCCGCAGCACCTCGGCATCGAGCAGGTACGAGGTGTCCGCCACCGAGGTCCGCAGCCCGAACTCGAGCATGCTGGCGTAGTCCACCCCGACCTGGAACCCCCAGCCGGCGGCCGGCGCCACCAGCGGCTGGAAGTAGAGCCCGCTGCGGGCCTCCGCGACCGGGTTTGCCGAGTGGTAGATGGGAAGCGACTGGGCAGCGGCCGGGACGGCCGACAGGAGGCCCAGCAGGACACCAAGCGGACGGGAAGCGACCATGGGATCCGTGGCAGGAGGGGGGTCGAGCACGTCGGTACGGGCCAACGAAGGCACCCGACGGTGCGTAACTGCAGGAAGCTAATCCACCCCACACGAGGTTTCGGCATGCGGCGGCTCGGGATCCCCCTTTTCTGCCTCCTGTTCCTGCTGGCTGGCCGGCCGGCCCCGGCGGCCGCGCAGGTCGGAGTCACCACCGACATCCTCACGGGCATCGTGACCGACACCGCCGGCACCCCGCTGGCGGGGGCCACGATCGAGGCAGTGTCGCTCGAGACCGGACATACCCGGAGCGCGAGCACCGATGGCCGGGGCCGGTACCGGATCCTCTTCCCCGATGGCGGCGGCCGGTACCAGCTCTTCGTCAAGCAGATCGGGCATGCGCCCGCCCGGCGACAGGTGGAGCGGGTGGGCGATGATGACCGCCTCGTGGCGGACTTCCGGCTGGTGCCGCAGGCGGTGGCGCTGGAGGAGCTCGTGGTCTCGGGCCGGCGGCAGATCTTCAACGATCCCCGGCCCACCCCGGGCTCCACCGAGACGGTGCAGACCCCGGACCGGCTGGCGCGGCTGCCGCTCGACGCCGGCGACCTCAACGCCATCGCGGCGCTGGCGGCCGGCGTCGTCAGCATCTCCGGCACCGATTCGACGTCCGCCGCCTTCTCCGTGGCCGGCCAGCGGACCAGCGCCAACAGCATCACGCTGGACGGCCTGACCTTCGGCGCGTCGAGCATCCCCCAGGACGCCGTACGCAGCACCCGGGTGGTCACCAACACCTATGACGTCTCCCGGGGCCAGTTCAGCG
>JBGAPX010000162.1:0-5475 GCA_044221045.1 Gemmatimonadales bacterium | reverse complement strand
CCGTCTCCTGCTCCTCGACCGAGTCGGAGAGGAAGCGGTTGAGCGCCACGATGACCGGCACCCCGAACTTCTGCACGTTCTTGACGTGCGCCTCGAGGTTGACCAGCCCCCGCTGCAGCGCCGCCACGTCCGGGGTACCCAGGGCGTCCTTCTTGACGCCGCCATGCATCTTGAGCGCGCGCACCGTGGCCACCACCACCGCGGCCTCCGGCTTGAGCCCGCCGAAGCGGCACTTGATGTCGAAGAACTTCTCCGCCCCGAGGTCGGCGCCGAAGCCCGCCTCGGTCAGGACGATGTCGCCCAGCGAAAGCCCGAGCTTCGTCGCCACGATGGAATTGCAGCCGTGGGCGATGTTGCCGAAGGGGCCCCCGTGCACCAGCGCCGGCCCGCCCTCGAGGGTCTGCACCAGGTTGGGCAGCATGGCGTCCTTGAGCAGGAGCGTCATGGCGCCGCTGGCCTTGAGGTCGCCGGCGCGGATCGGCTTCTTGTCGCGGGTCAGCCCCACGATGATCCGGGCCAGCCGCTGCTCGAGGTCGGAGAGGTCGCTGGCCAGGCAGAGGATGGCCATGATTTCGCTGCCCGGCACGATCACGAACCGCTCCTCGCGGCTCGGGCCCCCGTTGAGCCCGCCGAGGCCGGTGATGATCGAGCGCAGGGCCCGGTCGTTCATGTCGATGGTGCGGGGCCAGCTGATCCGGCGGGTGTCGAACCCCAGCGCATTGCCGTGGTGGATGTGGTTGTCCAGCATGGCGGACAGCAGGTTATGCGCCGACGTGATGGCGTGGAAGTCCCCGGTGAAGTGCAGGTTGATCTCGTCCATGGGGACCACCTGCGCGTACCCGCCGCCCGCCGCCCCGCCCTTCACGCCGAAGACGGGCCCGAGCGACGGCTCCCGGATCGCCACCACCACCTTCTTGCCAAGCTTGCGGAGCGCCTGGGCCAGGCCCACGGTCACCGTGGACTTGCCCTCGCCGGCCGGGGTGGGGTTGATGCCCGAGACCAGGACCAGGCGGCCCTTGGGCGTGCGCCGGGCGATCGCCTCGGGGGTGATCTTGGCCTTGTAGCGGCCGTAGGGGAGGATCTCGTCGGGGCCCAGGCCGATCTCGGCGGCGACGTCGGCGATGGGACGGAGCTTGGCGGCCTGGGCGATCTCGATATCGGTCGGGACGGTGGACATGGCGAGCGGGCTTCCCCTGGGAGAAGTGTGGGAGTCGCGGTGCGCGGACGCCCCGGCTCTGGGCCAAGGGTCATCCGGAGGAACGTAGGCCTCGGTCGATGAACCGGACGTGAACCCCGCCGCGGTCAGGCGCTCACGCGGGGCCCGAACACCCGGGCGGCGTTGGCGCCGGTCTCGGCGATCAGCTGCGGCAGCGGCAGCCCGCGGACCACCGCGACCCGCGCAGCGGTGTCCCGGACGAACGCCGGCTCGTTGCGCCGGCCCCGGTGCGGCACCGGGGCCAGGTAGGGGGCGTCGGTCTCCAGCAGCAGCCGGTCGGCCGGGACGGCCGCCAGCAGGTCGTCACGCCCCCAGTTCTTGAACGTGACCATCCCGCTGAACGACACATAGTGCCCGTCCTCGAGGGCGATCCGCAAGAGGGCGGGACCGCTCGAGAACGAATGCAGGATCACGCGGGCCTGGGGGTGGTTCCGCAGGATGGCGGCGATGTCCTCGTCCGCGTCCCGGGCGTGGATTACCGCCGGCCGCCCCGCGGCCACGGCCAGCCCGAGTTGTGCCTCGAAGACCGCCTGCTGGACCGCCCGGGGCGAGTGCTCGTAGTGGTAATCGAGCCCCATCTCCCCGGCGGCCACGACCCGCGGGTCGGCGAGGGCCGCCCGGAGCCAGGCCTCGGTGTCGGGCGTCCAGCCCGAGGCCTCGTGCGGGTGCAGCCCGGCGGTGGCGGAGAGGCCGGGAAAGGCCTCGACCAGCGCCAGGGCGCGGGCCGCGGCGGCCGGGGATTCCCCGATCACCACCGCGTGGCCGACGCCCGCCTCCCGTGCCCGCTCCAGCACCCCCGCCACGTCGGCGGCGAAGGCCTCCGCGCCGAGGTGGCAGTGGGTGTCGACCAGCATGGAACCCTAGGCGCCGACCGGCTGCCGGGGCTCCCCGGCCGCGCGGGCCGCCTGCTTGACGCCCCGGGCATCGGCGCCCGGCCACTTGTGCTCGATGGCCATCAGGACCGGCGCCGCGATGTAAATCGAAGAGAACGTGCCGGTGAAGACGCCGAAGAACATCACCAGCGCGAACGGCCGGATCACCTCGCCGCCGAAGACCGACAGGGCGGTCAGGGTGGCCAGGGTCGTGCCGTGGGTCAGGATGCTCCGCGGCAGGGTCTCGTTCACCGAGCGATTGAGGATATCGGCGAAATGGTCTCGCTTGTACTTGTGCAGGTTCTCGCGGACCCGGTCGAAGATGATGATCGTGTCGTTGAGCGAGTACCCCACCATCGACAGCACGGCGCCCACCACCACCAGGCTCACCTCCAGCCGCAGCAGCGAGATGAACCCGATGGTCAGGATGATGTCATGGGCGGTGGCGACGATGGCCGCCAGCCCGAAGCGCCACTCGAAGCGGTACGCGAGGTAGGCCAGCACCGCCAGGAAGCTGTACATGATGGCCAGCAGCGCCTTGGTCCGCAGTTCCCCACCGACCTTGGGGCCCACCGCGTAGGTCTTGGCGAGGGTGTACTTCCCGCTCCCGAGGACCTGGTCGAGCGCCGCGCCGACGGCGCCCGCGGTCTCCTGGGTGTTGTCGGCGTCGCTGCCGGCCTTCGCGGTCCGGGCCCGGATCAGGAATTCGCCCGGAGTCCCCGTGGTCTGGATCTCGGCGCCGCTGATGCCGCTGGCGTCCAGGGCGCCGCGGATGGCGCCGACGTTGGCCCCCGGCTCGGCCTTGACCTGCACCAGCGTGCCGCCGGTGAACTCGATGCTGTAGTTGAAGCCGAATCCGATCAGCGCCACGAGCGTCAGCGCGAACAGGGCGCCGGTCACGCCGTAGGCGATCTTCCGGTAGCCGATGAAGTCGTAGTTGGCGTCGGCAAAGAAGCGGATCATCAGATGCTCAGGGTAGCCATGGCCGGCTTGCGATCAAGCCAGATCATGTAGAAGGTGCGGGTCACGAACACCGCGGTGCTCATGGAGCAGATGATGCCGATGGTCAGCGTCACCGCGAACCCCTTCACCGGGCCGGTGCCGAACTGGAAGAGAAACAGCGCCGTCATCACCGTGGTGACGTTGGAGTCGACGATGGCGTTCATGGCGTGCTTGAAGCCCTCCTCGATGGAGAGCCGCACCGTCTTCCCCAGCGCCAGCTCCTCCCGGATCCGCTCGAAGATCAGCACGTTGGCGTCCACCGCGATGCCGATCGAGAGGATCAGGCCGGCCAGCCCCGGGAGCGTCAGCGTGGCCCCGATCATCGCCAGGGCCCCGAGCGAAAACAGGATGTAGAGGCCCAGCGCGGCGACCGCCAGCGTCCCGCTCAGGCGGTACACGCCGACCATGATCAGGATCACCAGGGCGGTGCCCACCAGCCCCGCCAGGATGCCGTGGTTGATCGAGTCCTCGCCCAGGCTCGCGCCCACCTGGAACTCCTCCACGATCTTGAGCGGCACCGGGAGCGCGCCAGCCCGGAGCGTCAGCGCCAGGTCGCGGGCGTCCTGGAAGGACTTCCCGGCCAGGGTGATCTGTCCGCGGCGCTCGATCCGCTCCTGGATCACCGGCGGGCGGCCCTGCACCCGGTCATCGAGGATGATGGCCATGTAGTTGCCGACGTTCTTGCCGGTGCCCTCGCCGAAATCGCGGGCGCCCTTGCGGTCCAGCTCGAAGGTGACGATCGGGCCGCTGGTGAGCGGGTCGATGTCTTCCTTGGCGTCCACCAGGTTGGTCCCGGTCACGATCGGCCGGTCCTCCAGGACGTACAGCGAGCGGAAGCTCTTGGCCCCCACGCTCACCGGCTGTGCCGCCCAGCGGAACTCGAAGCGCCGCGGGAAGAGGGCGCGCACGTCGGGCAGATTGAGCAGGCTGTCGGCCCGGGCCACGGCGCCTTCCTCGACCAGGTACTCGCCGGGGGTGAGCTCGTAGCCGGCCGAGCTGCCCGCGAGGACCAGGGTGGAGAGGGCGCCGCCGGTCACCGGCGTGGTGTCGGTGGCCGCCTCCGGCCGTGCGCTGTCGCCCTGGAGCAGCTGGGTCACCGCCGTCGCGGGCGCCGCCGCTCCCGCCACCGCCTGGACCCCGAGGCGCTGCAGCGCCCGGTCCATGGCCGGCAGCGCCTTGTCGAGCGCCTGGGACCGGTCGGTCATCCGGAACTCGAGGAAGGCGCTCTTCTGCACGATGGCCTTGGCGCGGGCCGGCTCGGTGATGCCGGCCAGCTCCACCACGATCCGGTCGTCACCCTGCTTCTGGATCAGCGGCTCGGTCACCCCGAACTCGTCGATCCGCTTGCGCAGCACGGTGAGCGCCAGGTCGAGGTCGCGGACCGGGTCCGCGGAGACCCGCTTGGACTGGTCGAGCTCGAGGCCCAGGTGCATGCCGCCCTGGAGGTCGAGGCCGCGCTTGAGCGGCACCCGCTTGACGACGGTGTCCCGGATGATGCCGTCCGGCCCGCGCTCGCGCTGGGTGACCTCGCGCGGTACCAGCGCGACGGCCGACGCGACGATCATGGCGGCGATGAGGCCGACCCGGGTCCTGAGATTGGTGACGATCATGCCTGTCTATGCGTGTGACGCGCGGCTCTTGTCCGTCTGGGGACCGTGCCGGGTGAGCGCGTCCAGTGCCCGATGCCGGTCCCGTTCGAGTTGGGTCCTGAGCTCCGCCACCGAGCCGAATCGCTCGACGTCGCGCAGCCGTTCCAGCCATTCCACCCGCACCCACTTCCCGTACAGGTCCGCGTCCACCCCGAAGAGGTGCACCTCGACAGACCGGCGCAGCTCGCCGAAGGTGGGCTTCGGACCCTGGTTGAGCATCCCGCCGGCCATCCCGCCGGCCCATTCCACCCGCGCGGCGTACACCCCGTCGGGGGGCAGCAGCTTCCGCTCCGGATACTCCCCGAGGTTGATCGTCGGGATCCCGAGCGTCCGGCCCCGACCCTCGCCCCGCACCACCCGCCCGCTGAGCGTGTAGGGCCGCCCGAGCAGCCGGGCCGCCGTCGCCAGGTCGCCGCCCGCGACCGCCCGGCGGATCGCGGTGCTGGAGATCGCGTGGCCGCCCTGGGCCACCACGCTGACCACGTCCACGACGAACCCGTCGGAGGCGCCGAGCCGGCGCAGGGTCTCGACGCCGCCGCTGCGGCCCCGGCCGAAGGCGTGGTCGTGCCCGATCACCAGCTCCTTCATCCCGCACCGCGCGATCAGCACCTCGCGGACGAACCGCTCCGGCGTGAGGTTGGCCAGCGCCCGGTCGAACCGCAGGAACACCGCGTAGTCGAGGCCGGTCAGCGCCAGCGCCTCGCGCCGCTCGGGGCCGGTGGTCAGCAGTGCCGGC
>JBGAPX010000161.1:0-5512 GCA_044221045.1 Gemmatimonadales bacterium | reverse complement strand
GGCTCCTCCTGGCCAAGCGCGAGGGGCGGAACCGGGTGGTGGACGGCGCCGCTCCGGCGGCCTGAGCGGCCGCGAGGCGGTGCTGCCTGGCCGCCGCGACCCGCCTATTTTTCTGGTGCAACGCCCACGACTTCCCTCAGTCGCGAGACCCTCCGATGCTGGCCCAGTCCCTCACTGCGCTGATCCGCCGCGAGCTCCGCACCCTCCGCCGCGAGGTCGAGGCCTACCCTACAGACGACCACCCGTGGCGGTCGGTCGATGGCCTCCCGAACACGGGCGGGATGCTGGTGCGCCACGTCTGCGGCAACCTCCGGCACTTCGTCGGCGCCCAGCTTGGCGATACCGGCTACCTCCGCGACCGCGAGGCCGAGTTCCATGCCCCCCCGTCGAGCCGCGCCGCGCTGGTCGGCGAGCTGGCAGCCACCGAGCAGGAAGTGCTCACCGCGCTCGCCGGACTGGCGCCGGAGCGCCTGTCGGAGACCTACCCGCAGGCGCTCCTGGGGCAGCAGCTCATGACCGGCGACTTCCTGCTGCACCTGGCGAGTCACCTTGCCTTTCACCTGGGCCAGGTGGACTACCACCGCCGTGCCGTGACGGGAGACCGCACCAGCGTGGCGCCGATGAGCATCCCCGCCCTGGCGTCCGCGCGGCCGTCGGGCAGCCTCGGCCGCTGACCGGCCCTCAGGGCGCCTGCCCGATGTCCCGCAGGCGGCCGCGAGCCTCACCATTGCCGGCATCGCGCCGGATCGCCTCGCGGAACGCCGCCGCCGCGCCGGTGGTGTCACCCCGCATCAGCAGGATGTTCCCGCGAAAGACCGCCAGGCCCGACGAACCGGGGAACCGCTGTTCGTTCGCGTCCAGCAGCCGCAGCCCGTCGTCCGTCCGGCCCTGCCGGCTCACCCGGAACGCCGCGATGCTCAGCGCGCTCTCCCCGAAGTCGTAGGCGTCCCGCCCGTAGTAGCGCTCGCGCAGGGCCTGGTAGGCCCGTAACCCGGAATCGGCGCCCGCGGCCAGCGTCGCGTCGATGATGATCGTGGACAGCGGCACCGGTCGGCTGACGCCGCGGTGACAGGTGCGGCAGGTGACCTCCACCGCCGGCGCGGGGCGGCTCGGGATCGTGTCGAGCCGGTGGTTGATCTCCTCCACCATCCGCATCATCTGCCGGGCGACCAGCTTGGGTCGCTTCTCGTCGGACGGGAAATCGTAGCGCTCCAGCGGCTCGCCCTCCGTGCCCACGTGGCAGTAGCTGCAGCGCACGCCGAGGGCCGCGGTGACGTTCCGCATTGCGCCCACGACGTCCATCACGGGCGTGGTGCGGGGGAACACCTTGGTGTTGACCAGCGAATCGGGGGGCCACTTCCCGGCGGCCTGGGCACGGAGGGCGGTGAGCGGCAGCAGCAGGGCCATCACGAGGAGGCTTCGCATGGGGCACCGGAGCTGTGAGGGGGAAAAGGAAGTCCTGCTCCCTACGGCCGGTCGCGTGCCGGGATTCGTGCCCGCGCTGGCCCGCGCCCACCGAAGGTCGGTAGATTGTCGCCGGAACATCGTCGCTTCCCGCCACCCGCCCGGACCCATGCGCTCCCTGTACGACATCCCCGTCCACCGCCTCGACGGCACGCCGGCCACGCTCGCCCCGTACCGTGGCAAGGTGCTGCTCATCGTGAACGTGGCGAGCCAGTGCGGGTTCACGCCGCAGTACGCCGGGCTGGAGGCGCTCCACCGGAAGCACCAGCGGCGGGGACTCGCGATTCTCGGCTTCCCGTGCGACCAGTTCGGCCACCAGGAGCCGGGGGACGCCGAGGAGATCCAGCGCTTCTGCGCCCGGACCTATGATGTGACCTTCCCGCTGTTCAGCAAGATCGAGGTCAACGGGCCCGGCGCCCACCCGCTCTACGCCCTGCTCAAGCGGGCCCGTCGCGGCCTGCTCGGATCCACCGCCATCAAGTGGAACTTCACCAAGTTCCTGGTGGGCCCCGACGGGAAGGTGCTGCGGCGCTACGCCCCGACCGACACCCCGGAGCAGATCGAGCAGGACCTGCTCCCGCTGCTCGGCTGACCCCCGCCACCGGACGCGCGATGGCCCTCGGCGCCACGCTGTACAACTTCGACATCGAACTCGCCGACGTGGACCGCGGCGTCTACGAGACGCTGGCGCTCAAGGTGGCGTGCCACCCCTCGGAGACCGAGGAGTACCTCCTCACCCGGGTGCTGGCCTATTGCCTGGAGTACGCGGAGGGGATCAGCTTCGGGAAGGGCCTCTCCGAGCCGGGCGAGCCGGCCCTCACGGTGCGCGACCTCACGGGGGCGCTCCGGCTCTGGGTCGAGGTGGGGTGGCCCGACGCGGCGCGGCTCCACAAGGCCAGCATGGCGGCGCCGCGGGTGGCGGTGTACACCCACAAGGACCCCGCGCTCCTGCTGCGCCAGCTCGCCGGCGAGCGGATCCACCGCGCGGCGGAGCTCGAGGTGTACAGCGTGGACCGTGACCTGCTCGCGGCGCTGGCCGCGCGGCTCGACCGGCGGACCCGCTTCGCCCTGTCCGTGACCGAGCGGCACCTCTACGTGACCATGGGCACCGACACCCTTACCGGCGTGGTGGAGCGGCATGCACTTTCATCAGGCTGATCCCGGGCCCCGGCCCTCGCCCCTCGGGCCGGTGCTGGTCGTCGCGCTCGCGGTGCTGGCCTACGCGGCGGCGCGCACGCAGGCCCACCACGCCCGGCCCGTCTCCAGCCTCCCCGAGGTGGAAGCTGCGCCGGACACCGCGCTTGGCCGCCGCCTGGCCGAGGCGGAGGCGCGCTGGCGGGCCCACGGCCCCGCCGGCTACGTGCTGCGCTACCGGGTGTCGTGCTTCTGCCCGCCCAAGCCGGTCATCCGAGTCACGGTCCGCGGCCAGGTGGTATCGGTGCTCGAGGAGGCGACGGTGGTGGGCGACCTCCCGCGGCCCCTCACGGCGGGGCTCACGGTACCCCAGCTGTTCGGGGAGGCGCGTCGGCAGCTGGCCGACACCGGGTGGACCGTCCTCGCGGAGTTCGACAGCGCGCTCGGCTACCCGAGACTGGTCAGCGGAAGCAGCCGCACCATGACCGATGCCGGCTCCGCCATCCAGGTGCTGTCGCTGGAGCCGATCCCGGACTAGGCGCCCGGCACCGCTCAGGGCGCGAAGAACGCGTCGAACCGCCCGGTGGCGAGCAGCGCGTCGAGCCGGTCGGCGACGCGGGCCATGGCGGCCGGGTCGCCGTGATAGGTGGAGATGGACACGTAGGAACCCTGCTCGATGACGGTCGCGTCGAGCTCCATGCCCTCGAGCCGCAGCATCTTCTTGAAGCCGTCCAGCTCGTCGGGCAGCCGCTCGGCGCCGAGCTCAGTGACCATCGCCTCCACGATCGCCTGCCGCAGCGCCTCTCCCCCCGGGCGGAGGGAGACTCCCTGCCATTCACCCGGCTTGCCGGGGCTCCGCTCCACGCGGTAGGGAAGCGGGGTGAAGCCCTTACGCTCCACCAGCCGGTCGGTCCCGCCGGCGCCGCGCACCCACTCAAAGTGATGCGCCACCCAGGCCGGATCGAGGGAATCGTCGGTCCCGTAGCGCATCCGCCTCCGGTCGATCGGCAGCGTGTAGCTCTCCTTCGCGACATAGTCCGTCACGCCGAGCACCGGGTGCGCCTCGCCGTCGGCGTGCGCCAGCCACACCACGCTGCGCTCGTCCGGGGAGAGGGAGATGAATCCGGGCGAGGGCAGCGGGAAGGGCTCCTCGGGCAGCGTCAGCGGCGTCGCCTGCCGGGTGCGGCTGTCGAAGATGGCGTCCCAGAACTTGTAGAGCCCGGGTTCGGCGAAGCTCCGGCGGTCGATCCACCCGCGCGGGTCGCTCCGGTCGCGCGACGCGCGGAATTTGACCCGGTCGGCCGTGATGAGCATCGGATCGGTGGGGAGCTGCCCGGTGCTGACCCGCTCCACGCGGGGGCCATCCGCGCCGGCGGTGATCAGCCAGATGCCCTGGGCGTCCTCGGAGTCTTCCACGTTCGCGAGCAGCGCGGGCGGGTCCCCCGGCACCACGGCCAGCCCCGAGACCTCGCCCCCCACGGGCACCGGTGCGCCGCGCAGTCGCACCTGGAACCGCGAGTAGGCCGAGAACCCGGGGCTGTCGCCGGTCTGGTAGAAGTCGCTGGAGACCGTGGCCACCTCGAACGGGCCGACGCTGTCCGTCCGGACCGGCTCGCTCCGGCGGGTTACCCGGTAACGGTACGTGAAGAGGGTGTCGGGGAGGGGCGGTGCGCCGGGGCGCGCGTGCGGATACCACTCGGTCCACGCGGTGTCACGTGGGGACGGCTGGCCGCGCTGCGGGATCAGCACGCCGCCCAGGTCCTTGTCGCCGATCTGCGCGCTGAGGAGCCGCCGTCCACGGTTGGTGAAGATGCGGACGACCCCGGGCACCACCCAGCGCCCATCCACCAGGCGTGCGTCGGCCACGAAGAGCGGCCCGTCCTCTGCCTTCCGCCGCACGTGCGACATCGTCATGCTGCCGAGGGTGACGCTGCCGACGCCGGGCAGGGTGCGGGGATCGGTCGTGTCACTGGCGGGCCAGCGGACCTCGACCTGGAAGAAGAGCCCCTCGCCCGCGAGTTCGGGCGCGACATCGGCCAGGAGCCGCGCCACCGCGGCGATGATGCCCAGGATGCCGACCACGGTGCCGAGCGAGAGACCGAGCGCCTTCAGGACACCCGGATCGGGGTGGGCGGCCACGTACCGGGCGGCGACGAGCCCGAGCCCGAGGCTGATGATCCCCCCGAGCAGCGCCAGCCCGACCACGAAGTACCCAGCGCCGCCCTCGAAGGAGGAGATCTGGTACCAGTCCACGGCCAGCGAGGCCACCAGCCCGCTCAGGAACAGGCCGAGCGCCGCCGTGAGGAGTGCCACGAGGATCGAGGAGAGCCAGGTCATAGGGGAGGGAACCTACCGCCCTTTTCCGCCGCCGACGAGTCGGGGTGGCGACCGGGTTTTGCGCCGGGACAGTCGGGGCCGTAACCTTCGGCCATGCGACACACCCTGCTGTGGGCCCCGGCCCTCCTGCTCGCCGCCTGCGGTGGCTCCACGCCGGCGGCCACGCCGGTGGCGCCCGCCGCCGCGCTCGCCCTGCCCGACTCCACCGTGGTGCTCGACGCCGCGACCGGCGCGCCCATCGCCTCCGCGGAGCTGATCCGCCGCGCCCGCGCCGCCGACTTCGTGCTGCTGGGCGAGATCCACGACAACATCGCCCACCACCAGGTGCGGGGCGCCCTGCTCACCGCGGCGGGCCGCCACCCGGCGGTGGTGTTCGAGCAGTTCGCCCGCACCACGGGGCCGATCCCGCCGCCGGCCGCCGGGACGCCGGACGACGCCTGGCTCGACCAGTACGGCTTCGATCGCCGGAACTGGAAGTGGCCGCTGCACGAGGCGGTGGTGCAGGCGGCGCTGACGAGCGGGCAGGCGGTCTGGGGGAGCGGGCTCTCCCGCGAGACGCTGCGCGCCGTGGTGCGCG
>JBGAPX010000017.1:0-39476 GCA_044221045.1 Gemmatimonadales bacterium | reverse complement strand
GGCGCGGCCTGGGCGCCGGAGGTGGCGCCGCCCGAGGATCTCGCGCACTTTCTGGCGCGGCCCCTGCCCGGCGCCCGCTGGCTGGCCGACGCGGACGGCGCCGTGCCGCCCGCGGGCGGCGCAGACGCCCTGGCGGTGGCGGTCGGGCCCGAGGGCGGGGTCACCGACGCGGAGCGGGCGCAGCTCGTGGCCGGGGGCTTCTCCCCGGTCCGGCTCGGCCCCAACATTCTGCGCTTCGACACCGCGGCCATCGCCGCCCTCACCGCGGCGTGGGTCGCCCGACAGCGAGAGAGCCATGGCAGCTGACTGCATCTTCTGCAAGATCGCGGCAGGCGAGATCCCGGCGAAGATCGTCCGCAAGAGCGCCGACGCGGTGGCGTTCCACGACCTGACCCCGCAGGCGCCGACCCACGTGCTCGTCATCCCCACCCGGCACTACGGCGCCGTCCGGGATGCGCGGGGCGCGGAGGGCGAGCTCGTCCTGGGCCGGCTGATGGCCTTCGCGGCGCAGGTGGCGACCGACCTCGGCCTGGACCAGGGCGGCTACCGCCTGGTGACCAACACCGGGCCCGACGGTGGCCAGTCCGTGTTTCACCTGCACCTCCACCTGCTCGGTGGCCGCCGTCTCGGCTGGCCCCCGGGGTAGGGGCATGAAGCGTTCCTTCTTCGGATACCTGCGGGCCGCCTTCAGCGCCAAGCCGTTCGGGATGTTCGTGGCCCCGAACTGGATCGGCCTCGCGGCGTTCGGCGTGCTCGGGCTCACCAATCCCGGCTTCTGGCTGGTGGGTGCCGGGCTCGAGCTGGCCTACCTCCTCGGGCTCGCCAGCAACGGCCGGTTCCAGCAGGTGATCGACCGCCGCGCCACCGACGGCAGCGAGGCCGAGTGGAAGGCGCGGATGGAGGCCATGGTCCGGCGCCTCACCGACACCGACCAGGCCCGCTATGTAGCGTTCGTCTCCCGCTGCCGCACCATCCTCGACCAGTTCGCGCAGCAGGATCCCTCGGGCTCGGCGGCCAAGGTCCAGAGCGAGAACCTGAGCAAGCTCATCTGGGTGTATCTGCGGCTGCTGCTGGCGCGGCGGGCGATGAGCCGGGTGCTCAAGGAACCCACGCTGGGCGAGACCCAGGAGATCGAGTCCCGGCTGGCCGAGGTGCGGGCGCGCCTCGCCGACCCGGCCATGGGGGAGGACCTGCGGAAGAGCCTCACCAGCCAGGCCGAGATCCTCGAGCAGCGGGTGGCCCAGCGGCGGGAGGGCCGGGAGAAGCTCGACTTCCTCGAGGCCGAGGTCCTCCGCATCCAGGAGCAGGTCGAGCTGCTGCGCGAGCAGGCGGCGCTCTCCACCGACGCCGATGGGCTCTCCGCCCGCCTGGACGAGATCACCGGGAGCCTCGGCGGCGCCTCGCAGTGGATCTCCGACCAGCAGAAGCTCTACGGCTCGCTCGACGACCTGCTCGACGAGCCGCCCCCCGCCGCCGCGCGGATCGCCATCCGGGAAGGCCGATGAGTTCCACGCTGCCCGCCTGGGCCGTCGAGATGCGCGACCTCTTCCGCTCCGGCGCCTGCGCCCAGTTCCTCCTGCACGGCAACATCTTCGACGCGGTGCCCCAGGACGGGAAGATGCTGTCTCTCCCGGCGTTCCTGGACCAGGTGATGTTTGCCGGGTACGACGTCATCCTGCGCTACGACCGGAGCCGCGGCATCCGCGCGGTGAAGGGCGGGGAGGACTGGGGCGAGTGGCTGCGCGGCGCCCTGGGCGACGCCGCCCAGGCGCAGAGCTACCTGCGCGAGCCGGGCGCGGCCCTGGAGCTCATCGACCGCTACCTGCTGCGCACGCTCAACCTGCAGGCGATCCAGGACAAGGCGGCGCAGTCCCGGAAGATCGCGGTGGTGATCGACTTCGCCGAGTTCGTGGTGCCCCGCGGTGACCCGGTGAGCCTGGGCGGTCCCTTCAGCGCCAACGTGGTGAAGGTCCTCGGCTGGGCCAACGACCCGTCGGTCCTGCACGCCAACATCGTGACGGTCCTGCTGGCCGAACAGCTGCACGACCTCAACGAGCTCGTGGCCGAGAACCCGCACGCCGTGGCGCTGCGGGTGCCGCTCCCCGGTGAGCCGGAGATGGCGGAGTACCTGCAGGCCCTGGTGGCCGGGCCCATGCCCGAGCTGGCGGCGAACTCCGACGTGCCGATGGACCAGCTGGCCCGGCGGCTCACCGGGCTCTCGCGGGTCGGAGCGCGGCGGGTCCTGGCCCTGGCGCTGCGCAACGGGGAGCGGATCACCAGCGCCTGGCTCACCCGCATGAAGAAGGACTCGATCGAGCGGGAGTGCGCCGGGCTGCTCGAGTTCATTGAGTCCGGCTTCACCCTGGACCACGTGGCGGGCCTGGAGGCGGTCCGGGCCTGGCTGCGGGAAGACACCGAGCTGCTCCGGCGCGGCAAGCTGCACGCGCTCCCCATGGGCTACCTGATCGCCGGCCGCATCGGTACCGGGAAGACCTTCATCGTCACCTGCTGGGCCGGTGAGCTGGGCATTCCGTGCGTGGTGTTCAAGAACTTCCGCGACCGCTGGGTCGGGGCCACGGAGTCCAACCTCGAGAAGATCTTCGCCGTGCTCCGGGCGCTGGGGCAGGTGGTGGTCTTCGTGGACGAGGCCGACCAGGCGGCCGGCAAGCGCGAGGGCGGTGACGGCGACAGCGGGCTCTCCGGCCGGGTCTACGGGATGCTGGCCAAGGAGATGTCCGACACCCGCAACCGGGGCCGGATCATCTGGGTCTTCGCCACCAGCCGCCCCGACCTTCTCGAGGTGGACCTCAAGCGGCAGGGCCGCCTCGACGTGCACATCCCGCTCTTTCCGCCCGAGACCGAGGCCGAACGCCGGGCCCTGCTGCTGGCCGTGGCCCGCAAGATCAAGGTGCCGCTCACCGAGGCCGACCTCCCCGACCTGCCCGACGACCTCACTCTCGGCGGCAACGAGATCGAGGGCGTGTTCGTGCGCGGGCTGCGCACCTGGGAGCTGGCGCCCGAGCCGCGGCCGCCGCTCAAGGACATCCTGCTCGCCACCTTCCGCGACGTCCGGCCCAACGCCAACACGCGGAAGCTCGAGTACATGGATCTGGTGGCCGTGAAGGAGTGCACCGACACCCGGTTCCTCCCGGCCCGCTTCCGGGACCTGGCGCCGGAAGAGCTGGAACGGCGCATCGAGGAGTTGCGCCGGTTCATGTAGGCGGGTCGTTTGACATCGGCAGACCGGACTTCATCTTGATACCGATTCCCCTCATCCGGCGCATGCGCGCCGCTCGCTCTGGAGGCACCATGGGGCTGTTCGCCCGCGTCGGCCGGCTGTTCAAGGGGTTTCTCGGCCTGTTCATCTCCGGGCTCGAGGAGTCCAATCCCGAGGCCCTGATGGACGCCGCCCGGCAGGAATTCCGGGAGAAGATGGCCAGCTACAACATGGCCCTGGCCCGGATGGCCGGGGTGGCCGAGCGCCTGAAGGGGCAGGTCAAGGCCAAGACGCAGAAGGCCGCCGACCTGCAACGCCGCATCCTGGCCAACCACCAGGCGGGCAACATGGAGCTGGCGGGGACGCTGGCCCGCGAGCTGCAGGAGCTCAAGGCCGACCTCGCCACCGACGCCGCCGAGCTCACCGAGACCGAGGAGGCCTACACCGCCAACCTGCGGCAGGCCAAGGTGGTCCAGAAGGAATTCGAGGACAAGGTCAAGCGCCTCGAGAAGCAGCTCGACCAGGTCAAGATCAAGGAGGCGCAGGCCGAGGCGGCCGGCGCCCTCAGCAACGCCAGCTTCAAGGTGGGCGACCTGGGCGACACCATGAAGACGGTCGACGAGGCGCTGCAGAAGCGCTACGAACAGGCGGCCGGCAAGGCGCGCGTCGCCAAGGACCTGGTGGACATGGACAAGGTCCGCGAGAAGGAAGGCGAGAGCAAGGCGCTCGAGCAGGCGGCGCTGGCCGAGTTCCTCGCCAGCCAGGGCATCCAGGCCGGGCCGACGCCGCAGGGCCCGGCCGCGCAGAAGGAGATGGGGCCCTCCAATGGCTGACGAGAAGCCGCGGGTCACCTTCCTGGGCAAGCTGCTGTCGCTCGCGCTGATCGGCGGGCTGGTCTGGTTCGGCGCCCAGATGCTGCGCGGGAAGCCGGTCACCCTGCCGTCGATCCCTGGCGTGTCGACCGAGGAGCCCGCCAGTGAGGTGAGCGAGGTCCAGACCAGCGTGCCCGTGCTCGCCCCGGCCGCGCCCTACCAGCTCCCGGCTGACAGCATGGTGGTGATCGAGATCAGCGAGTACGCCGGCTATGCCGGGCTGATCGCCGCCAACGGCGGCCTGGCGCCCAATCCCGCCTCCCTCCTGTCCAAGTACTGCGGCTGCCGGGTCAAGCTGGCCATCAGCGAGGAGGAGAGCTGGTCGGCCCTCAACAGCGGGCGGCTCGCCGCCTCCGTGACCACCACCGACGTGCTGGCCGTCTACGGGCGGCAGTTCAAGGTGAAGGTGCCGGTGCAGCTGGGCTTCTCCCGCGGCGCCGATGGCATCGTGGTGCGGAACGACATCCGCCGGATCAATGCCCTCAAGGGCAAGGTCGTGGCCGCGGCCCAGTTCACCGAGACCGACTTCTTCATCCGCTACCTGGCCCAGGAGGCCGGGCTCGGCATCACCATGCTGGGCAGCCTCGACGGGACGCCCAATCCCGAGACGCTCAACCTCGTCTACACCGACGACGGCTTCGCCGCCGGCGACCTCTTCCTGGCCGACCTCAAGGGCGGGACGAACCGGCTGGCCGGGGCCGTGACCTGGGAGCCGAAGACCTCCGAGGTGCTGTCCCAGGGCGGCAGCGCGGCCCGGCTGCTCACCAGCAACAAGAACCTGCTGATCATCGCCGACGTGCTCGTGGTGAACGAGGGGTTCGCCCAGCAGCACCCGCAGATGGTCGAGGGCCTGGTGCGCGGGATCCTCGAAGGCAACCGGCTGGTGCGCCAGACCCCCGAAAGCCAGCTGGCCGTGGTGGGGCAGGCGTTCAAGTGGTCGCCCGACCAGACCCGGGCCGAGCTGCAAAAGGTCCACCTGTCCAACCTGCCCGAGAACCTCGCGTTCTTCTCGGGCGCGATCGACGCCGCCGGCAGCTTCGGCGGGATCTACCAGTCGGCGGTCTTCGCCTACGGCAGCGAGCTGGTGAAGGACCCCGCCGATCCCTCGCGCTTCGCCGACGGGACCGCGCTGGCGGCCCTCGACAAGGCCGGGACGTTCAAGGGCGAGACCATCGCCATCGCGCCCATCGCCGGCGGCCCCGGCGGGAGCATCGAGAACGACCCGCTGCTCTCCAAGGACATCCGCTTCCTGTTCCAGCCCAACTCGGCCAGCCTGGACCAGTCCCAGGCCGAGAACCTGCGGAACCTCGAGGCCATCAAGCAGCTGCTCACGGTGAGCCCGGGCTCCACGGTGCTCCTCCGGGGGCACGTGGACAACTCCATGGTCGACGAGTTCCGCAAGCGGGGCGGCGAAGACCTGGTGCGGCGGATGGCCCTCAAGGCGGTGGAGCTCTCCCGCGACCGGGCCGGCGAGATCCAGAAGCTCCTGATCGCCAGGTACAACGTGAGTCCCAAGCGGCTGGAGATCGTGGGGCGTGGGTGGGACGAGCCCGCCGGGCCCGATGCCGACCAGAACCGCCGGGTCGAGGTGCAGTGGTTCACCCTGGAGTAGGGCGGGCCCCGGGGGGGCGCCCTTGCCTTTGGCGCTCCGACCCCCTAAGTTCGCCGTTCTCAATACCATACGCCTTCAATGGCGACCGGAGAGGGGTGAGTCCAGTAATGTCCGAAGTCATCATCCACGATGACGAGAGCTTCGAGCGGGCCCTCAAGCGGTTCAAGAAGAAGTGCGAGAAGGCCGGGATCCTTTCCGACCTGCGCAAGCACCGCCACTATGAGAAGCCGAGCGAGAAGCGGAAGCGGAAGCAGAACGCGGCGCAGCGCAAGAGCCGCCGCTCCTATCCGCGAACCCCTCGGGTCTGATCCGGCATGGCGCTACTGAAGTCCGGTCGCACGCCGCGCGGAGTACCGCGGGCCTGATGGCCGACCAGATCGAGACGAATACCCCGGACGGGGTGCTGGTGTCTTCGGACGCTGGCACCCCGTCCGCCTTTCCGGGGCAGTCCCCCGTCCCGTCCGCCGCCGACGCGTGGCAGGCGCCCCTCGCCGACCTCGAGTTTCCCGCAGTCCTGGCCCACGTCGCCGCCCGGGCCGCCGGCCCCCTCGGCGCGGCGAGCGTCCGGGCGCGCCGCCCCATGACCGATGCCGGACTGGTGCGTGAGGAACTCACCCGCGTGGACCAGCTGGCCGGGCTGGCCCGCGGCGGCCGGGGCGTCGTCGCCGAGTCGGTGCCGGAGGCCGCGGGAATCCTGAGCCGGCTCCGGATCCCCGGCAGCGTACTCGATGGCCAGGAGCTGCTCGCGCTGCGACGCACCCTGACCGCCGCGCGCCTCGTGATCGGCGAGCTGCGCCGCGTGGCCGCCGACGCGCCGCAGGTGGCGCCGCTCGAGGCGCCGATGCCCGTCAAGCCGCTGGAGAAGCGGCTCGAGCAGGCGCTCGACGACGATGGCAGCGTGCGCGACACCGCGAGCCCCGCCCTGGCAGAGGCCCGGAGCGACATCCGCACCGCGCGGGAACGGCTGGTGCAGAAGCTCGAGGTGATCCTGCGGGCCGTCGGCGGCGAGGGGGGCGTCACCCTGCGCGACGGACGCTACGTCATCCCCGTGCCGCGCGACCTCCGCACCCGGCCGGACGGCATCATCCACGGCGAGTCGGCCAGCGGGGCCACGCTCTACCTCGAGCCGGCCGCGGTGATCGGGCTCGGGAACGCGCTGCGGGAGGCCGAGGCGCGCGCCACGCGCGAGGAGCTCAAGGTGCTGCGCGACCTGAGCGAGGGGCTCCGCCCGCACGTGGCCGAGCTGCGCGCGCTGCATCAGATGTGCGTGGCGGTGGACGACCTGGTGGCGCGGGCCCGCTGGGCGGTCGAGGTGGACGGGCACGCGCCGACGGTGGTGGGCGCGCCGGCTGCGCTGCGGATCGTGCGGGGCCGGCATCCCCTGCTGCTCGCCGCTGAGGCGGACACGCACCCGGCGGTGGAGCCGGCGGTGGTGGTGCCGTTCGACCTGGCGCTCGAGGACGGCGAGCGGACCATCCTCCTCTCCGGTCCGAACACCGGCGGCAAGTCGGTGCTCCTCAAGGCGGTGGGGCTGCACGTGGCCCTGGCCCAGAGCGGCATCATCCCGCCCGTGGGGCCCGGCAGCACCCTGCCGGTGTGCGAACGGATCTTCTCCGACATCGGCGACCGGCAGTCCATCGCCGCCAGCCTCTCCACCTTCAGCGCCCACCTCACGCTGCTGCGGGAGATCCTGGACGACGCGGACGAGCGGTCGCTGGTCCTGCTCGACGAGGTGGGCAGCGGCACCGACCCCGCCGAGGGCGCGGCCCTCGCGGCCGCGGCCCTGGTGTCGCTCACTCGCCGGGGCGCGCTGACGCTGGCCACCACCCACCTCGGCGCCCTCAAGCGCATCGCCACCACCACGCCGGGGGTGGTGAACGCCTCGCTGCAGTTCGACGCCGCCACGCTGCGGCCCACCTACCTGCTGGCCAAGGGCGTGCCCGGCCGCTCCTACGGCCTCGCGATCGCGCGCCGGCTCGGAGTGCGCGCCGACGTGCTGGCGGAGGCGGAGGCGCAGGTGCCGGAGGCGGAGCGCACCCTCGACGCGCTGCTGGCGCAGGTCGAGGCGCGGGACCGCGAGCTGGCGCGCCGCGAGGAGGACCTGCGGGTCCGCCTCGAGCTGGCGGAGGGCCGGTCCGCCGCGCTGGCCGCGCAGGCGGAGTCCCAGGAGATCCGCGACACCGCGCTCCGCAAGCGGGAGCGCGAGGCCGAGCGGTCGGCGCGGGAACAGGCGCGGGCCTTCCTGCTCGAGGCGCGGGAGAAGGTGGAGGCCGCGATCGCCACGGCGGGCGAGGCGCGCGAGGAGAGCGCCCGGGAGGCGCGGCGGGCCGTGGAGCTGGCGGCTTCCGAGGCCGCCGGCGCGCTGCGGGCGATGGACGACCTGGAACGGCGGCTCGGCGGCGCGGCGGCCCGGCGGCTCGAGGTGGGGACGCGCGTCCGCCTGCAGAGCGGCACCGTCGGCCGGGTCATCGAGTGGCGCGGGGATGGCAAGGCGGTGGTCGGGATCGGCTCGCTCAAGCTGGTGCTGGAGGGCGATTCCCTCACGGCCCTGGCGGCCGAGCCGTCCAACCGCCGGGTCGCCGACGAGCCGAGCCGCGAGCCGGCCGACGCCACGAACTTCGAGCTGGATCTCCGCGGCCTCACCGGCGAGGAGGCCGAGCAGACCGTGCTCGCGGCGCTGGACGCCGCGGTCCTCGCCGAGCAGCCCTACCTGCGGATCATCCACGGCAAGGGCACCGGCGTGGTGCGCGACCGGGTGCAGCAGGTGCTCCGCCGGGACCGCCGGGTGCGCAGCCATGCGTTCGCCCCCGCCAACCAGGGCGGGACCGGCGTGACGGTGGTGGAGTTCGACGCGTGAGCATGATTCCCGACGAGGTGATCGAGCAGGTGCGCGACGCGGCGGACCTGGTCGCGATCATCGGCGAGAAGGTGGATCTCAAGCGCACCGGCGCCGACTGGCGCGGCGCCTGCCCCTTCCACGGCGGCCAGCACCGCAACTTCGCGGTGATTCCCAAGAAGGGGAGCTTCTACTGCTTCGTCTGCAAGGCGGCGGGCGACGTGTTCTCGTGGTACATGAAACACTACGGGATGGACTACCCCACCGCGGTGCGGGAGGTGGCGAAGAAGGTGGGGGTCGTGATCCCCGAGTCCGGCGCCCGCCAGGGGCCCGATCCCCGGGAGCCGCTCTTTCAGGCGGTGGCGGTGGCGCACGACTGGTTCGCCCGGCAGCTCGCCGAGCTGCCGGAAGCGGCCGACGCGCGGAAGTACCTGGCCGGCCGGGGCATCGACCTCGAAGCCGCCGGTCCCTACGGACTGGGCTACGCGCCGCGCGGTACCGCCTTCCAGCAGGCGATGACCCAGCTCGGCCTCGAGCCCGGGCTGCTGCTCGAGGCGGGCCTGCTGGCCCGGCGCGAGGACGGCACGATCATCCCGCGCTTCCGTGGCCGGCTGCTGTTCCCGATCCATGACTTGCGCGGCCGGGTGGTGGGATTCGGCGGGCGGCTGCTCGGCCCCGGGGAGCCCAAGTACCTCAACAGCCCCGAATCCCCGGTGTTCCACAAGGGCGGCACCCTCTACAACCTGCACGCCGCCAAGAACCACATCCGCAAGGAAGGCGCCGTCATCCTGGTCGAGGGCTACTTCGACGTGCTCCGGCTGGTCATGGCCGGCATCGAGCACGTGGTGGCCCCCCTCGGCACGGCGCTCACCGCGGAGCAGGCGGCGCTGCTCAAGCGCTTCGCGCCCACGGCGGTATTGCTGCTCGACAGTGACCTGGCCGGCCTCAAGGCCACCTTCCGCGCCGCCGATGAGCTGCTGCGCCACGAGGTGCGGGTGCGCGTGGCCACGATGCCCGAGGGCGAGGATCCCGACACCCTGGTGCAGCGGGGCGGCGCCGAGGCGCTGGCGCCCGTCCTGCGCGACGCGATCGACGTGATGGAACGGAAGATCCAGATCCTCGACCGCCGCGGGTGGTTCACCGGGATCGAGCACCGCCGCGAGGCGCTCGACCGCCTGCTGCCGACCATCCGCGCCACCCGGGACCCGATCCAGCGGGAGCTCTACCTGTCGCTCGTGTCCGAGCGGTCCGGGGTGGACAAGAAGGTGCTGGAACAGGAGATCGCCGCGCGGCCCGAGCCGGCGCCCGTGCCGCCCGGCCACCGGGCCATCGAGCCGCCGCCGCGCCGCCCCGCGGAGCCAGCCGGCCAGCGCTCCGGCGCCCGCACCGAGGTGCAGCTGCTCCGGCTGATGATCCAGAGCGAGGAGTGGCGCCATCGCGCCCATGAGGAGCTGCACCCGGAGTGGTTCGAGTCGACCGCGAGCCGCATGCTGTTCGACGTGCTGCTCGGGCTGGGTGATCCGGGGGTGGCACTTCCTCCCGAGGGGCTCGCTGACCCGCTGCGTCAGCTCTGGGACCGGGTGGCCGGCACCGACGTGCCGCTCGACCAGGCTGGACAGGCGAACCTCTTCGCCGGCGCCGCGCGGCGGCTCGAGGCGCGACCCGCCTTCCGTGCCTGGCGCGCGCTCAACGAGCGCATCCGCGTCGCCCCCGAGGCCGAGCGCCCGGCACTGATGGCCGAGAAGGACCGGCAGACCCGGGAGCTGCAGCAGCGGTACCCGGAAGAGTTCCGGACCCAGGGATTCCAGTTCACCCGGCGGGGGAGCCGACGTCCGGCCCCGCCAGGCTAACCCGAGACAGAAACGCCCGATCGCCTGATCGCCAATCGTCCAACCCAGAGGCCGCCCGATGCACCCAGATCTGTTGAAGCTGCTCGAACTGCAGGCGAAGGACCGTACCCTGCTCGAGGCCGATCAGGCCCTCGACGCCATCCTGGCCGAGGTCGAGGCGCTCGACCAGCAGCTGGTGGCTGGTGAGCAGGCGGTGGCCCAGAACGCCCGGTCGGTGGCCGACGCCACCCGGCGGCGGGTCGAGATGGAAGGGAAGCTGGAGAACTACCGGAAGCTCGAGGAGCGGGGCAAGGCGCGCCTCGACCAGATCCGCAACCAGAAGGAGAGCCAGGCCGTGATGGCCGAGCTCGACCTGGCCCGCTCCATCCTCGCCAAGGAAGAAGGGGAGTGGCTCCGCCAGGCCGAGGTCATCGCCGGGCTCGAGGCGACGGGGGCGGAGGCGGGAAGCCGGCTGGCCGAGATGCGCGAGGCACAGAAGGTGGCGCGGGGGGAACTCGACCTGCGCCGGGCCGAGGCGGAGGCACGCCGCGCCGATGCGCTGGCCGCCCGCGAGGCCGCGGCCGGCGAGGTGAACAAGGCGCTGCGCGCCCGCTACGAGCGCCTGCGGTCGGTCAAGTCGGTGCGCGTGGTGGTGGCCCTCAGCGGGCCCTCCTGCGGCGCCTGCTTCACGCAGGTCCCGCTCAACCGGCGCAGCCAGATTCGCGCCGGCACCCTGATCGACGCGTGCGAGAGCTGCGGCGTGATTCTCTACGCCGACGAAACCCTTGAGTAGTCCTTTCCCGGTCCCGCCGCTCCGCTGGCTGGTGGACGCGCCCCCGGAGCCGGCCCTGGTGACCCGCCTGGGCGAAGGCCTGGGCGTGGGCCATGCGCTCGCCGCGCTGCTGGTCCGGCGTGGCCTCACCGATCCCGAGGATGCCCGGCGCTTCCTGCGCCCCGAACTCACGCAGCTGGCTGACCCGCTCGGCCTGGCGGGAATGGCCGGGGCGGTGGAGGCCATCCGGCGCGCGGTGCATGACGGCACCGGCATCCTGGTGCACGGCGACTACGACGTCGACGGCCAGTGTGCCACCGCGGTGCTCACCCGGGCGCTCCGCGCCGCTGGCGCCCGCGTCACCCCCTTCGTGCCCCACCGGCTGCGCGACGGCTACGACCTGGGCACCGCCGGGATCGAGGCCGCCGTCGCCGCGGGCGCGGGCCTGATCCTCACCTGCGACTGCGGCATCACCGCGGTGGACGCGGTGGCGACGGCGCGCGCCCGCGGGCTCTCGGTGGTCATCACCGATCACCACCTCCCGGGCGATGTGCTGCCGGCGGCGGAGGCAATCGTCGATCCGCAGCAGGCGGGGGACCGTTCGGGACTCACCCAGCTGTGCGGCACCGGGATCGCGTTCAAGCTGGTGCAGGCGCTGGTGCCAGCCCTCGGCCTTCCGGCCAACCTCCCGCTCCACTTTCTCGACCTGGTGGCGCTCGCGACGATCGCCGACATCGTGCCGCTCGTGGGCGAGAACCGGGTGCTGGTGCGCCACGGCCTCCGGCTCCTGCGGCAGACCCGCTGGCCGGGGCTGGCCGCCCTGATCCGGGTGAGCGGGCTCGCGGAGAAGGAGATCCGCGCGGGGCAGGTGGGATTCATCCTGGCGCCGCGCCTCAACGCCGCCGGCCGGGTCGGCGACGCCGCCGACGGCATCCGCCTTCTGCTCACCGATGATCCCGACGAGGCCCAGCAGCTCGCGGGCCGGCTGGAGGCGATGAACATCCAGCGGCAGGGGCTGGACCAGCGCATCCTCGAGGAGGCCATTCAGCAGGTGGAGCGGGACCGCGATCCCGCGCGGGACACCGCCCTGGTGCTGGCCTCGGACGCCTGGCACCCCGGCGTGGTGGGGATCGTGGCGTCGCGGGTGGTGGAGCGGTACGGCCGGCCGGCGTTCCTGATCGCGCTGGACGGCGAGGTGGGGAAGGGGAGCGGCCGCAGCATCTCCCGGTTCGACCTGCACGCCGCCCTGCACCAGTGTGGCGACCTGCTGGAGCGCTTCGGCGGGCACCACATGGCCGCCGGTCTGACCATCCGGCGCGATCGCCTCGACGCCTTCCGCGAGCGCTTCGCCGGCGTCGCCCGCGCCTGGCTCGGCGACGACGACCTCGGTCCCGAGCAGCGGGTGGACCTGGAGCTGGAACTCGGCGATGTCACAACCGAGCTGGAGCGCCTCTGCCGCTACCTGGAACCGTGCGGCATGGGGAACCCCATGCCCGTCTTCGGGGCCCGGGGCGTGCGCTTCGAGGGCGTGCGGAAGGTCGGGGGCAGTCACCTCAAGGGCACGCTGGCGGGTGGCGGAGGCCGGCTCTCGGCCATCGGCTTCGGCTGGGCCGAACGCGCCCCGTGGGCCGGCCCGGGACAGCCGCCGGCGGCGGTGGACTGCGCCTTCCGGCTCGAGGAGAACGAGTACCAGGGTACGGTCTCGCTCCAGGCGCGGATCGTGGCTCTGACCCCCGCCCGCGCCGCCGAGCCCGCCCCGCCGGTCGGGCCGATGGGCCGACGGGCCACCGAGGCAACGACCCCGGCCGAGCCGTCGAGCCGCCGAGCCACCGAGCCGTCCATTTGAGGATCGTCAGCGGGACCTTTCGCGGCCGCCGGCTGGCGGTCCCGGAGGATCCGCGGGTGCGGCCGACCGCCGACCGGGTGCGCGAGGCGTGGATGAGCATCCTGGCCGAGGCGCTTCCGGGCGCCCGGGTGCTCGACCTCTACGCCGGCAGCGGCGCGCTCGGGCTGGAGGCGCTCTCCCGCGGCGCCAGCCGGGTGGAATTCGTGGAGCTCAACCCGCCTTCGCTGGCCGCGCTGCGCGAGAACATTGTGGCGCTGGGAGTCGAGGCCCGGGTGGCGGTCCATCGGGGGGACGCGCTGCGCTTTGCCGGGCGGCTGGCCCCGGGCGCCTACGATCTGGCCCTCGCCGACCCGCCCTACACCCGGGACGATGCCGCGGCGCTGGTCACCCTCTTCCGCCGGACGCCGTTTGCGCGCATTCTGGCGGTGGAACATCCCGCGAAGACGGCGGTGCCGGGCGACGACACCCGTCGCTACGGCGATACGGCCATCACCTTCTGCCACGCGCCATGACCCGAATCGCCGTCTATCCCGGCTCCTTCGACCCGCCCACGCGCGGCCACACCGACCTGCTCACCCGCAGCCTCGCGCTCGCCGACCGGGTGATCGTCGCGATCGCGCGCAATGCCACCAAGCAGCCGCTGTTCAGCGTGGAGGAGCGGCTGGACATGCTCCGCGCGGTGGCCGGCGACGAGCCCCGGGTGACCTTCGCGACCTTCGAGGGGCTGCTGGTGGACTTCGCCCGCGACGCCGGCGCCACGCTGATCATCCGCGGGCTCCGCGCGGTCAGCGACTTCGAGTACGAGTTCCAGATGGCCATGATGAACCGCCACCTGCTGCCCGGCCTCGAGACCGTGTTCCTGGTGCCGCCTGAGGACGCCACCTACCTGAGCTCGAGCCTGGTGCGCGAGGTGGCCCGCTACGGCGGCGACGTCTCCACCCTGGTGCATCCGGCCGTGGACGCGGCGCTCCGCCGCCGCTTCGGCCGGTGAGCTTCCGCCAGGACCTGCTGCGCCGCGCGGCGGCGCGCCGGCCCCGGATCGTCCTGCCCGAGGCGGGCGACCCCCGGGTCCGCGAGGCGGCGGCACGGCTCACCGACGAGGGCATCGCCACCCCGATCCTCGTCGGCCCCGGGGCGATCGACCCGGTCCGCGACCCGCGCTACCCGCGCGTGGCCCAGCACCTCCGCGATCGCCGGCCGGACCGGGTGCATGACGCCGTCCACGCCCTGGACCTCGCCGCCGACCCGATCCGCTTCGGGGCAGCCCTGGTGGCCCTGGGCGAGGCCGACGCCTGCGTGGCCGGGGCGGTCGCCAGCACCGCCGAGGTGCTGCGGGCCGCCCTCTGGGCCATCGGGTCCGCGCCGGGCGTCCGCACCGTCAGCTCCAGCTTCTACATGGCCCTCCCCGACGGGCGCGTGCTCACCTTCACCGACTGCGCCGTGGTGCCCGACCCGGAGCCGGAGGTCCTGGCCCAGATCGCCCTGGCCGCCGCGCGAGACCGTCCCCGGCTGGTCGGCGATCAGCCCCGGGTGGCGTTCCTGTCCTTCAGCACCCGCGGCAGCGCGGAGAATGCCGCCGTGACCCGCGTGCGCCAGGCCGCCGCCCGCTTCCGGGAACTGGCGCCGGAGATCGCGGCCCGGAAGGCGCCCGGCTCGGCCGTGGCCGGGGCGGCCAACATCCTGGTGTTCCCGGGGCTCGACAGCGGCAATATCGGGTACAAATTGGTGCAGCGGCTGGCCGGAGCGGCCGCCCTGGGGCCCCTCCTGCAGGGGCTGGCCCGTCCCATGAGCGACCTCTCGCGCGGGGCGAGTCCGGAGGATATTGTGGAGGTGGCCGCGATGGTGGCCCTGCAGGGTCAGGACGGCCCAGCGCTCTAACCGAAGGCATGTCATGGGATTCTCGGCAAGCAAGGACCCGGGCGGTGTGTACCTGATCCGGGTCGAGGGTCAGCTGATCGTCGGCAACCGGCAGGAGCTCAAGACCGCGATCCAGGAGGCCCTGGACCACGGCGAGCGCCGCTTCGTCATCGACTTCTCCCGGACCGGCTACATCGACTCCTCCGGCCTGGGCGCGCTGGTGTCCATTTCCAAGAAGGTGCGCGAGCAGGGCGGCGAGCTCCGGCTGGCGGGCCTGAACGAGGATCTCCGGTCACTGTTCGAGCTGACCAAGCTCGATACCCTCTTCGCCATCAGCGACACCGCCGAGCGTGCGGTCGGGAGCTTCGCCGGGTGACGGCGCCGCTGCCGGCGTCGCTCCGGCTCTGCCTCCGCCGTCGCCGGGTGCCCGCCCCGTCGGGCGCCACGATTCAGGTCTCGCTCACCGTGCCGAGCGACGTGGCGTGCATCGAGGAGGTCGTGGACCTCCTGGTGCGGCACTGCTGCGGCGACAGCTGGCTCTGCCGCAAGCGGCGCTTCAACCTCCGGGTGGCCATCGCCGAGGCGCTCGCCAACGCGATCGTCTCCGGCAACCAGGAGGACCGCTCCAAGACGGTCCAGGTCGAGGCCGAACTCGGCGCGGAGCTGGTCCGCGTGGAGATCACCGACCAGGGCCCCGGGTTCAATCCCGCGCAGGTCTCGGCGCCGCTCGGGCCCGAGGAGCTGGAACAGGCGAGCGGTCGCGGCCTGTTCCTGATTCGCAACCTGGTCGACGACGTCCGGTTCAACGAGCAGGGGAATTCCATCTGCATGACACTGCGCCGCCACTAACGAGCCTCGAGGCCGTCGCGGACGCGCTCGGCGCGCTGGTCGGTGCCCGGGTGCGCCTGTGGCGGTTCGACGGCCGGGCGCTGCGCCGGTTCGGTCCCGGTCCCGACCCCGGGTTCTCCCCCCCGATGCCCGCCTCCGCCGGCCTGGTGCCCACCCCCACCGGAAGCGTCTGGCTGGCCCCCGTCCCCGATACCCGGGAGTTCTGGGTCGAGCTGGCGGACCTGCCCGAGGCCCGCGCGCGCGAGCTGGCGCCCCAGCTCGCGGGCGTCGTTGGCGCGTTCCTCACCGCCGAGCGCGAGACCGGCGGCGTGGTCGAGGAGCTGACCGGTGTCTACAAGGAGATCGACCTCCTCTACGCCATCAGCGAGATCCTGGGCCATACCGTGCGGCTGGAAGAGGCGGCACCCACGATCGTTCACGAGGTGGCCGAGGTCGTGGGGGCGCGGCGCGCCTCGATCATGGTGCACGACGAGGAGGCCGCCCTGCTCCGGAACGTGGCGGCCCAGGGCTTCTCCGCCGACGGCCTCGAACCGGTGGGGGTCGACGATCGCGACTCGGTGGCGGCCCGGGTCTTCCGCGAGAAGCGCATCATCGTCTTCGACCCATCCGACCCGCTGGCCCAGAACCCCGGCTCCCACGACCCGCGGAACTACAAGGGTCAGGCCTTCCTGAGCATCCCCATCTGCTACGGGGCGGGGGGGCGCTGCGTCGGCGTGATCAACCTGACCGACCGCCTCCTCGGCGACAGCTTCACCCCCTCGGACGCCAAGCTCGTCTCGGCGGTCGCCAACCAGATCGGCGCCGCCATCGAGAATGCCCGGCTGGTGCAGCGCGACCTGCGCCGGCAGCGGCTGCAGCGCGAGCTCGAACTGGCCCACGACCTCCAGCTCAAGCTGCTGCCCTCGCCCGCGGTGCTGCAGAACGACGCGCTGGTCGCGGCCATCTGCCGCCCCGTCGACAACGTCGGGGGCGACTTCTACACCTTCACCCGCCTGGGCAACGGCCGGGTCGGCGTGATGCTCGGCGACGTCTCCTCGCACGGCTTCTCGGCCGCGCTGGTCATGGCCCTGGTGATGGCCGCCGCCGGCATCCACGCCCACGCGGGGTCCACGCCCGACGAGGTGCTGGTGTCGATGCTCGAGAGCATCGGCGAGGAGCTGGCCTCGACCGAGATGTACCTCTCGGTCTTCTACGGCGTGCTGGACCCCGCCAACCGCCGCCTGGTCTACGCCAGCGCCGGCCACCCGCACGCCTTCCGCCTGTCGGCCTCGGGCGCCCCGGAGCGCCTGCCGACGACCGCCCCGCCGCTCGGGCTGGCGGAGCCCGGCAGCATCCGCCGGCACCAGGTGCCGTGGGTGCCCGGCAGCGACCTGCTGTGCCTGTACACCGACGGCCTGGTGGACCAGCGGGGCGGGGAAGGGTTCAGCGAGGAGCGGCTCCTGGCGGAACTCGCCAACCGCCGCGCGGCCAATCCCGATACCATCGTCCAGGCCGTGTTCCAGGAGGCCGACAAGGCCACCCCGCACCCCGCCGACGACCGCACCCTGCTCGTGCTGCGGATGTAGCGGAGGCCGGGCGGTCGACGCCGATTCCCGCGTCCCGCCTCCAGCGTCCCGTCTGCCCCGTCCCCGGATGCCGCCCCCGAAGAAGCGCTTCGGCCAGCACTTCCTGCATGATCCGCGCATCCTGGCCCGGATCGCCGATGCCGTGGGCATCGAGGCTGGCGACACCGTCCTCGAGATCGGCCCCGGGCCCGGCGGGCTCACCGCCGAGCTCTCCCGCCGCGCGACGCGCCTGGTGGCCATCGAGAAGGACCGGGACCTCATCGCCGCGCTGCGCGAGCGCTTTCCCGGGGTGGCCATCATCGAGGCAGATGCGCTCGAGGTAGACTGGCATGCCGTGGCCGGCCCCGGCCCGGTCCGCATCGCGGGCAACATCCCGTACAACATCACCACCCCCCTGCTGGAGCAGGCGCTGGCGCCGCCGCGCCCGCGGGTCATCGTCTTCCTGGTGCAGAAGGAAGTGGCCGACCGCGTGGCCGCCCCCAGCGGCGGGAGCGATTACGGCGCCCTGAGCGTCGGGGTCCAGGCCGTGGCCCGCGTGGAACGGCTCTTCACGGTACCGGCCGGCGCGTTCCACCCACCCCCGAAGGTGGACTCGGCCGTGCTGCGGCTCACCCCGCTCGACGTGCCGTTGATCGCCCCGGAGCAGACAGCTTCCTTCCGACGCTTCGTGGTCGGTCTCTTCGGCTTCCGGCGGAAGCAGCTGGGGCGGGGCCTTCGCGAGCTGACCGGGGGCACCGCAGAGGATGCGGCGGCGTGGCTCGCGCGTGCCGGGATCCCGCCCGCCACCCGGCCCCAGGAACTGGATCCGGCGACCTTCGCGCGGCTGTTCGCGTGCGCGGGCCCAGCCTAGCGCCGCCACCGAGTCACCCACCCGCCGACTGCCCGCCCTACCGCCGGCCGCCCCCATCCGGCTAGATTTGTGAAAGATTTCACAATTGCCGATGCGCAAGATCGCCGAATCCACCGTCCGGCGGCTCTCGCTCTACCTGCGCTTTCTCGAGGAATTCGAGGAGCAGGGGACGGAGACCGTGAGCTCCGAGGCCCTTGCGGCCCGGGGCGGGACGACGTCTGCCCAGGTGCGGAAGGACCTCTCCTTCTTCGGCTCCTTCGGCAAGCGCGGCCTCGGGTATTCGGTGGGTGAACTGGTGCAGAAGCTGCGGGAGATCCTCGGCCTGGGCCGCTCCTACCGGGTGGCGATGATCGGGGCGGGGAAGATCGGCAGCGCGCTGGTGCAGTACCGGGGCTTCCTGCAGCGCGGCTTCGAGATCGTGGCCATCTTCGACACCGACGTGTCGAAGGTCGGGAAGGCGTGGAACGGGCTCACCGTGCGCGACATCCGGGAGCTCGAGGCCGAGTTCCGGCGGCAGCCGGTGGACATCGCGGTGATCGTGACCCCCGCCGAGGCGGCCCAGGCCGTGGCCGACCGCTGTGTCGCGCTGGGGGTGAAGGCGGTGCTCAACTTCGCCCCGGTCCAGCTGGCCGTGCCGGACGACGTAGTGGTGAAGACCGTCAACCTGGCGCTCGAGCTGGAGACGCTGAGCTACGCCCTGACGAATCGCTAGGCGGCCGGACGCCGCCCGCGCGCGGCTCGGCGCCGGTTCCCCGTTGCGCGGGCTCCCCGTTACCTTCCCCGGCGGCCATGGCCCCACTCAACATCACCTCCGAGATCGGGCAGCTGCAGTCGGTCCTGGTGCACACGCCGGGAGCGGAACTGCGCGCGGTCACGCCCGGTAACAAGGGCGACTACCTCTACGACGACATCATCCAGGTGGAGCCGGCCCAGCGGGAGCATCGCCGGTTCGTGGCGGTGCTGCAGCGCTTCGCCACCGTGTACCAGGTGGCCGATCTGCTGGCCGAGGCGCTGGAGCGGCCCGAGGCACGGGAGTACTTCGTCCGCAGTACCCTCGACGTGGTCCCCTCGGAGGTCCTGGGCCGGCAGCTGAGTGAACTGGAGCCGCGGGCCCTGGCCCGGCTGATCATCGAGGGGGTGGAGGCCGAGGGGGGCGCGGTGGGACGGGCGCTCAACGCCATCGGGTACATGCTGCCGCCGCTGCCCAACCTGTTCTTCCCCCGCGACATCGGCGTGGTGATCGGGCGCCACGCGGTGGTCGGCTCCATGCGCCATGGCGTGCGCTGGACCGAGGAGCTGCTGGTCAAGACGCTCTTCGCGTTCCACCCCACGCTGGGGAACGAGGGGCTGCTGTACGACGGCTCCGAGGAGCGCCGCAGCGACTACACCCTGGAGGGGGGCGACCTGCACCTCCTGCGGCCCGACCTGCTGGTGGTGGGCTTCAGCGAGCGCACCTCCGCCGCCGCCATCGACAAGCTCTGCGACGTGCTCTTTGCGCGGACCGCGATCACCGACGTGCTGGTGGTGGTGATGCCCAAGGAGCCGACGGCCATCCACCTGGACATGCTCTTCACGCAGCTGGACCGCGAGCTCTGCGCCGTCTATCCGCCCTACTTTCTTGGCCCGGAGCGGCTGGCGGTGCTGCACCGGAAGAAGGGCGAGGACGGGGTGCGCGAGATGCCGAACTTCTTCACGGCCCTCAAGGACGTGGGCATGCCGCTCGAGCCGGTGTTCACCGGCGGGGGCCGGCGCGCCACCCAGGACCGCGAGCAGTGGACCAGCGGCTGCAACTTCGTGGCCCTGAAGCCGGGCGTCGTGGTGAGCTACCGGCGCAACGAGGGCACCATCGAGGCGCTCAAGCAGGCGGGCTTCCGGGTGGTCTCGAGCGTGGACTTCGTGGCCTTCGATGACTGGCTCGACACCAAGCACCGCACCGTGGTGACCATCGACGGCGACGAACTGGTGCGGGGCGGGGGCGGCCCCCGCTGCATGACCCTGCCGCTGGCGCGGGCCGCCCTGTGATCGGACTGGCGAGCTTCCCGGAACGGACGCTGGTGGAGCGCGCCATGCTGCTGATGCTCGCGGGCCCCCTCGACGCCGAGCGCATCGCCGCCGAGGTGCTGGGCCTGCCGGGCGCTCCCCGCGCCGTGGCGGAACGGCTGGCGGTGGCGCTCTTCTCTGCCGACCCGCGGGTGCGGCAGCTGGAGGACGGGCGGTGGGCGCTCATCGCCGAGGTGCAGGGCTCGCCGCTGGTGGAGGAGTGCGCCTTCGCCGTGGTCGACGTGGAGACCACGGGCATGCGCGCCAGCGGCCCCGACCGGATCACGGACATCGCCGTGGTGGTGGTGCAGGGCAGCCGCCGCGAGCTGGTGTTCGAGTCGCTGGTGAACCCCGGCGTGCCTATTCCGCCGCGCATCCAGGGACTCACCGGGATCACCGATCGGATGGTGGCCGCCGCCCCGACGTTCGAGCAGGTGGCCGACGAGGTGCTCGCGGCGCTGGCCGGCCGGGTGTTCGTGGCCCACAATGCCCGCTTCGACTGGGGGTTCGTCACCGCCGAGGTGCGCCGGGCCCGCGCCCTCGGCCTGTCCGGCCCGTCGCTGTGCACGGTGCGGCTGGCCCGCCGGCTCCTGCCGGTCCTCGAATCCCGCAGCCTCGACAGCCTGAGCCTCCACTTCGGGCTCGAGAACCAGGCCCGCCACCGCGCCGCCGGCGACGCACTGGTGACCGCGGTGGTGCTCGAACGGCTGCTGCACCTGGCGCGGGAAGAGGGCGCGCGGACTCTCGCCGACCTCGAGGGACTGACCCGGCCGGCGGGCGGCCGCCGCCCCCCGGGGACCGGGCGGTAATCGCGCACCGGCGGGGGTGGCCCCCTCGAGGATGTCGCCTCCCCCTTCCGCCGTCCCCGTCACCCCTGTTGTTTTTCCGGCATGCCGCTCGTACACACCTTCCAGCTTGGCGCCCTCCGCTGCCACCTGCTCGATGCCGGCTCCGTGTGGCTCGATGGCGGGGCGATGTTCGGCGTGGTGGCCCGGCCGCTCTGGACCCGCAACATCACGCCGGATGATCGGAACCGGATTCCCCTCACCATGCGTTGCCTGCTGGTCGAGCATCCGGACGGGCTGGTGCTCGTCGACACCGGGCTCGGGAACAAGGAGGAGCAGAAGTTCCTCGACATCTATGGCGTGGCGAACCAGGGAGAGCCGGGGCCCACGCGGCTGGAAGACGCCCTGCGGGCCGCGGGACACCAGCCCGACGCGGTCCGCTGGGTCATCAACACCCACCTGCACTTCGACCACGCTGGTGGCAACACCACGATCCAGCCGCCGGGCCAAGGGACTGCCGGCCCCCCGCCCGCGCTGGCCTTCCCCAACGCCACCTACATCGTGCAGCGGAACGAGCTCGAGTTCGCCCGCCACACGAACGAGCGCACCCGGGCCAGCTACCTGCCGCACAACTTCGAGCCGGTGGCCGCGGCGGGGCGCTGGCGGCTGCTCGATGGGGACGGTGAGATCCTCCCCGGCCTCTCGGCCCGGCTGACCCCGGGGCACATCCCCTGGCACCAGAGCGTGGTGCTCCGGAGCGGCGGCGAGACCGCGATCTTCCTCGGCGACGTCATCCCCACCCACCACCACCTCCCGCTGGCGTGGATCATGGGGTACGACCTGGAGCCGCTCCGGACCCTCGAGTCCAAGCGCTCGCTCTTTGCCGAGGCCGTGCCCGGCGGCTGGTGGTTCATTTTCGAGCACGACGCCCATGTGGCGATGGGGCGGGCGGTCCCGGAGGGGAAGGGCGTGGGGCTGTCGGAGGTGGTCCGGGCGTAGTGGGCAGGTCCGTTGACCAAACCCCGCCTCGGGGCTAGCTTTACCAGCGGTTTCTGAAGTGGGGGCGAGAGGCCCCCCACCCCCAGCCCGGCCACGGTCGGCGCGAACGGGTCCTACGTGCAGCGTATGTTTGGCGGAGCGCCGGTGCGCTCCTGCCCGCTGTTACCGGACACCCAGGGGCGCATGGGGTGTCCGTTTTCTTTTTCGGGAGGGGTGCCAGACTGTCCACCAACGAGCGTGAGCGCCGGGTCCGCATCAATCGGCAGATCCGGATCAGTCCCCTCCGGGTGATCGGCCCCGGGGGCGAGCAGCTGGGAGTGCTGCCGGTCGAGGAGGCGCTGGCCGCCGCGGTGGAACGTGGCCTCGACCTGGTGGAAGTGGCGCCGATGGCGCGTCCGCCCGTGGTCAAGATCATGGACTACGGGAAGTACAAGTTCGAGGAAGCGAAGGCGGCCCGGGCGGCCAAGAAGAAGCAGCACGTGATCCACCTGAAGGAAATCAAGGTCCGGCCCGGCATCGAGGAGCACGACTTCGAGTTCAAGAGCCGGCACGCGCGCGAGTTCCTGCTGGAAGGCAACAAGGTGAAGGTCACCATGATGTACCGCGGCCGGCAGCTGGCGCACGTCGAGCTCGGCAAGGCGGTGCTCGACCGCTTCTTCGGCACGCTGTCGGATATCGGGAAGGTGGAGCAGGAGGCCAAGCTCGAGGGCCGCAACATGGTGATGGTGCTGGCCCCCAAGTGATCGACCCAGGCGCGCACGGCTGTGCGCGCCGCTGAAACGCAGGGTGGGCCGGTGGCCCCCCCGTTGATGGAGAGCGCAATGCCCAAGCAGAAGACCAAGCGCGCCGCGATGAAGCGCTTCACCCGGACCGGTACCGGGAAGCTCAAGCGCTGGCACGCCAACCACAGCCACATCCTCACCAAGAAGACCCGCAAGCGGAAGAACCGGCTCAAGAAGGGGGCCCTGGTGGCCTCGGCCGACTTCCCGCGCGTCAACCGCCTCCTGCAGGCGTAAGGGAGCCACCATGCCTCGCGTCAAGAGCAACGTCGCTCACCACGCCCGCAAGAAGAAGATCATGCGCGCCGCCAAGGGCGCGCGCGGTGCCCGCAGCAAGCTCTACCGTCCCGCCAAGGAGACGGTCGAGCGCGCCATGCAGTACGCCTACCGCGACCGGCGCAAGAAGAAGGGCGAGTTCCGCACCCTCTGGATCACCCGCATCAACGCGGCGTGCCGGATGCACGGCTTCAGCTACAGCGGCTTCATGGCGGCGCTCAAGAAGGCCGGCGTGGAGATCAACCGGAAGGTCCTCGCCGATCTCGCCGTCCGCGACATGGACGCCTTCGCCAAGATCGCCGAGGTCGCGAAGGCCGCGGTCTGAGGGCAGCCCGACACGTGCACCATTCCGTGGGGTCGCCCGCCTGAGGTGGGTGACCCCGCGTGACTTCCGCTCCCCGGGACGCCATGGCCGACCACGCTGACTACGCCCCGGAACTCGACGCGATCGCGGCGCGGCTGCCCGCCATCGCCACCCTGGCCGAGAAGGACCTCGAGGCGGAGTACATCGCCCTCCTCGGCCGCAAGCAGGGCCGCCTCACCGAGTTCCTCAAGACGATCCTTCCCGCGCTGCCGCCCGAGGCCAAGCGCACCGTGGGCGCGCGCGCCAACCGGCTGCGCGGCGAGCTCGAGGCTGCCTTCGACGCCCGCAAGGCCGAGCTTGCCGCGGCGGCCACCGCCCGGGCCGCGCGCGGCACCGACCTCGGCATGCCGGGGCGGCCCCGCTGGACCGGCGCCCCGCACCCCGTGACCCAGGTCGTCGAGGAGATCGTGACGATCTTCCGCGGGCTGGGCTTCGCCCGCGCCACCGGCCCCGAGGTGGAGACCGAGTGGCTCAACTTCGGCGCGCTCAACTTCCCGCCGGACCACCCGGCGATGGACATGCACGATACCCTCTACCTCGACGTCCCGGAGCGCCGCAGCGGCACCGACCGCCGCCGCAACCGGACTTCGGGGGTCGAGGACACGAGCGAGCGGCGGGAGGCGACCGACCGCCGCACCCGCGACGAGGGGCGCTGGCTGCTGCGCACCCACACCAGCCCGGTGCAGATCCGGGTGCTGCAGCAGGACCCCCCGCCGGTGCGGGTGATCATCCCCGGCTGGGTGTACCGCAAGGACCCCTTCGACGCGTCCCACGCGCCGGTGTTCGCCCAGATCGAGGGGCTGGTGGTCGACGAGGGCATCTCGTTCGTGGACCTCAAGGCCACCCTGAGCCACTTTGCCCGCGAGTTCTTCGGCCCGCGGACGGCGGTGCGGTTCCGGCCCTCGTACTTCCCCTTCACCGAGCCGTCGGCGGAGATGGACGTGAGCTGCGGCGTCTGCGGCGGGAAGGGCTGCCCGGCCTGCAAGGGCACCGGCTGGATGGAGATCCTGGGCGCGGGAATGGTGCACCCGAATGTGCTGGCCAACTGCGGGCTGGATCCCGAGCGGTACACCGGCTTCGCCTTCGGCATGGGCCCCGGCCGGATCGCGATGAACCGCTTCGGCATCACCGACATCCGCCTGCTCTACGAGAGCGACATGCGCTTCCTGCAACAGTTCGACGGCACCGCCGCCGCGCTGGGGGCCGAGCCGCCGAGCCGCCGAGCCGCCGAGCCAGCCCGATGAACGTCTCCCGCCGCTGGCTGGAGGGGTTCCTCCGCCGCCCGCTCGAGGCCGATGACGTGGTCCGGCGCCTGGCGATGCTGGGCGCGCCGGTGGACGCCGTGGAGCCGCTGCACCCCGGGCTCGAGGCCATCGTGGTGGGGCGGGTCGAGTCCGTGGCGCCGCACCCCAACGCCGATCGCCTCCGGGTCTGCCTGGTGCACGACGGCGGGGAGGAGCCGCGCCACGTGGTGTGCGGGGCGCCGAACGTGACCGCGGGCAAGCGGTATCCCTTCGCGCGGGTGGGCGTGACCCTCCCGGGCGGGCTCGTCCTGGAGCGGCGCAAGATCCGGGGCGAGGTCTCCGAGGGAATGCTCTGCTCCGCCCGGGAACTGGGCTTGGGTCAGGAGCACGACGGCATCCTCGAACTGGACACCGAGGCCGCCCCCGGCACTCCGTTCCTCGAGGTGCTGCCGGTGGGCGACGACCGGCTGGTCGTGGACGTGACGCCCAATCGCCCCGACCTCCTGGGGCACAAGGGCATCGCCCGGGAACTCGCCTGGAGCTACGGCGTGCCGTTCCGGCTGCCGGACCTCCCGGGCGCGCCGGTGGAGGGGCTGGGGAGCCTGCCGCGCGCCGAGGGCCAGCGCGCGCTGGTCTCGGGCGTGACCGTCGGGACGTACGACGCCGAGGGCTGCCCGCGGTTCACCGCCGTGGTGATCCGGGGGGTCACGGTGGGTCCGTCGCCGCGCTGGCTGGCGGAGCGGCTCGAGGCGGCCGGGGTGCGCAGCATCAACAACGTGGTGGACGCGACCAACTACGCGATGCTGGAGCTCAATCACCCGATGCACGCCTACGACCTGGCCCGGCTGCGCGGGCCGTCGGTGGTGGCGCGTCGGGCCCGGGCCGGGGAGACGGTCGTCACGCTCGATGGCGTGACCCGCACCCTGACGGCCGACATGACCGTCATTGCGGACGCGGAGCGCGTGATCGGCGTCGGGGGCGTCATGGGGGCCGAGAATACCGAGGTCTCCGAGTCCACGACCGACCTGCTGCTCGAGTGCGCCTGCTTCGAGCCGGCGCGGGTGCGGCGCACGCGGCGCGCGCTGGGGCTCAGCACCGACGCGTCCTACCGCTTCGAGCGGGGGGTGGACCTCTGGGGCCTGCCCGACGCCCAGCGCCGCTGTGCCGCGGTCATCCTGGCGACCGCCGGCGGCCGGGTGGAGGACGCCGCCGACGTCTGGCCGACCCCGGGGCATCCGCCGCGGGTGTTCCTGCGGACTGCCCGGGTGGCCCAGGTGCTGGGCGCCGACCTGCCGGTGCCGGCCCTCGAGAAGTACCTGGTGGCCATCGGGTGCACGGTGCTCCACAAGCCGGAGGACCACCGGCTGGCGGTCGACCTCCCGGGCTGGCGTCCCGACCTCTCGACCGAGATCGACCTCATCGAGGAAATCGCGCGGCTCCACGGCTACGACACCTTCCCGGTCGAGTTGCGCCCCTACCGGGTGGGCCGCCTGGCCGACCAGCCGCTCGACCAGGCCATCCTCCGGGTGCGGCAGGGGCTGGTGGCGCAGGGTCTCTACGAGGCGCAGACCCTGTCCCTGGGCCCCGCCGCGGGCCCCGGGTCGCTCCGGCTGCTCAACCCGCTCTCGAGCGAGGAGGCCTGGCTGCGGGAGTCGGTCCTGCCCAGCCTGCTCCGGGGCGTGGAGACGAACTGGTCGCGGCAGGTGCGCGACGTCCGCCTGTTCGAGGTGGGGGCCGGCTTCACGGCGGCGCCGGGGGGCGGCCGTCCGGTCGAGACCACCCGGGTGGCCGCGGTGGTGACCGGTGCCCGGTACCCGGCGCACTGGACGGAGGGGGGCGTGGCGCCAGACTTCGATCTGTGGGACCTCAAGTCCCTCTTCGAGCAGGCGGTCGCTCTGGCCAACCCGTCGGCCACTGTGCATCTTGATGCAGCCGGGTGGATCGCGCGTGACGGCCAGGGCCGGACGGTCGGCTCGGCCCGGCGGCAGGCGCTCGAGCCGCCGGCCTGGTCGGGCCCGGTCTTCGGGCTGGAGGTCGAGGTCAGCGCCGCGCCGGTGCCTCCGGTCCGCTACCGCACCCTCCCGACCACGCCGTCGGCCTGGCGCGACCTCAACCTCCTGCTGGGACCGGCGGTGGGGGTGGCCGAGGTGCTCCGGATCGTGCGGCAGGCCGGCGGCGCGCTGCTGGAAGACGTGACCATCGTGAGCGAGTTCCGCAGCGAGCAGCTGGGGCCGGAGCACCGGGCGGTGCAGGTGCGCCTGACGGTGCGGGCCCCGGACCGGACCGTCCGCGACGAGGAAGTCGACGGCCTGGTGGCCCGGGTGCTCAAGGCGGTGGAGAAACAGCTTGACGCAAAGCTACGAACGTCCTGACGCGCACGCGCTCCACGAACTGGGCGACCTCCTCCAGCACGTCGGTGAGGAGCTGGCCGCCTGGCGACGGCGCTCGCTCAAGGCCGAGGCCGAGCTGGCCGAGGCGAAGAGCAAGGGCGGGGTGGTGGCCGGCCCCGAGCTGCTGCAGGCGCGGCAGCGCGTCATCGACCTCGAGGTGGAGAACCAGGCGCTGCGTGAGCGGATCGACGCGGCCCGGGACAAGCTCCGCATTCTTGCTACCCGCCTGAGCTTCCTGGAACAGGAAGCGGACGAGGGCGCCGCATGAACACGCCGAAGCACGCCGTCCGGGTGACGATCGGGGGCGAGGACTACACCGTCCGCTCCGAGCTGCCCCCGGAATACACCCGCGAGGTCGCCGCCTACGTGGACGCGGCGCTCAAGCGCATCCGCGACATGCTGCCGCAGGTGGAGACCCACAAGGCGGCGATCCTGGCGGCGCTGGCCATCACCGACGAGCTGTTCCAGGCACGCCGCGGCGACCGGGAGCATTCGGCCCGGCTCAACGCCATGGCCGATGACCTGGCCCGGCTGCTGCCGCCGTCGAAGCGGGGCCGCCGCGCCACGGGGCCGCAGGGGATTCCGGGGTAGCTCACCCTCCCGCGCGCCCGGCCATCCGCGCGGGCAGCACGGTTCATTGCAGCGTCCGCCCCCCCCGGGGGGCCGGCGCTTTTGGAGATAGATCGCATGCCGCCAGTCCTCCTGCCCCTGATCGAGGGGCTCGCCGCCGGTGTGGTCGTCGCCACCGCCGCCTTCCTCGTCTACAGCCGCACCCAGCGCCAGAGCGCCGCCCGCACCCTTGCCGCCGCCCGCGCCGAGGCCCAGGCCCTCGTGGCCGAGGCCAGCACCAAGGGCCTCGAGGCCCGCAACCAGATCGTGCTCGAGGGCAAGATGGAGACCCTCCGGCTGCGCGAGGACCTCGACAAGGAGGCCCAGCGCCGTCGCGAGGAATGGGAGCGCTTCGAGCGCCGGGCCGAGGAGCGGGACCAGACCCTGGAACGGAAGCTGGAGGAGGTGCGGAAGCAGGAATCCGGGTTCTCCGTCCGGGAGCAGGCGGTGAGCCGCAAGGAGGGGGAACTCCGGCAGCGGGAGCTCGAGAAGGCCGCGGAGCTCAAGCAGCGGGAGGGCGAACTGGAGCGGTTGCTGGGGGAGGAGCGCCAGAAGCTGGAGCGGATCGCGGGGCTGACCGGGGAGGAGGCCCGCCGCGAGGTGCTGCAGAAGGCGGAGGACGAGGCCCGGAGCCAGGCGCAGGCCATCGGCCGGGACATCCGGGAGCAGGCGAAGCGTGCCGCGGAGAAGGACGCCCGGAAGATCGTGGCCCTGGCGGTGCAGCGGCTGGCCGCCGAGGCCACCGCCGAGACCACCGTGTCGGCGGTGCCGCTGCCCAGCGACGAGATGAAGGGGCGCATCATCGGCCGGGAGGGCCGGAACATCCGCGCCTTCGAGCAGGCCACCGGCGTGGACGTCATCATCGACGACACGCCCGACACCGTGATCATCAGCTGCTTCGACCCGGTGCGGCGCGAGGTCGCCCGGCGCACCCTCGAGGCGCTGATCGTCGACGGCCGGATCCACCCGGGGCGGATCGAGGAGCTCGCGGCCAAGTGCGCCAAGGAGCTCCAGGGCGAGCTGGTGGAGCTGGGCGAGAAGGCGGCGTTCGAGACGGGCGTCCACGGGCTGCACCCGGAGCTGATCAAGCTGATCGGCCGGATGCGGTACCGTACCTCCTACGGCCAGAACATCTACGATCACTCCAAGGAAGTGGCGTGGCTGGCCGGGATGATGGCGGCGGAGCTCAAGCTCGACGTCCAGCTCGCCAAGCGCGGGGCGCTGCTGCACGATGTGGGCAAGGTGCTCACCCACGAGCACGAGGGGACCCACGTGGAGCTGGGCGTGGAGGTGGCCCGCAAGTACGGGGAGCAGCCGCTGGTCATCAACTGCATCCAGGCCCACCACGACGACGTGCCGCACGAGACCGCGGAATCGGTGCTGGTGCAGGCCGCCGACGCCATCAGCGGCGCGCGGCCCGGCGCCCGGCGCGAGGCGTTCGAGAGCTACGTCAAGCGCCTGACCCGGCTGGAGGAGATCGCCAACTCCTTCAGCGGGGTGGAGAAGTCGAACGTGATCCAGGCCGGCCGCGAGATCCGCGTCATCGTCACCCCCGACCGGGTGGACGACGGCGCCGCGGTGAGCCTCTCCGACCAGATCGCCCGCCGGATCGAGAACGAACTCCAGTACCCGGGCCAGATCCGGGTCGTCGTCATCCGTGAAACCCGAGCCGTGGATATCGCCCGATGAGCGCACGCATCATTGACGGAGTGGCCCTTGGCAAGACCATCCGCCAGGAGGTGGCCCAGGAGGTGGCCGGCTACAAGGCCAGGGGCGTGGCGCCGGGCCTGGCGGTGGTGCTGGTGGGGGAGAACCCCGCCTCCAAGGCCTACGTCGGCAGCAAGGAGAAGGCGTGCCTCGAGGCCGGGATGGTGTCGGTCAAGGTGAACCGGCCGGAGACGACCTCGGAGGAGGAACTGCTCACGATCGTGGAGCAGCTCAACAACGACCCGACCGTGCACGGCATCCTGGTGCAGCTGCCGCTGCCGAAGCACATCAACACCGAAAAGGTCCTGCTGCGGATCAATCCCGCCAAGGACGTGGACGGCTTCCACCCCGTGAACGTGGGCAAGCTGGTGATCGGCGACCCGACCGCGCTCAAGCCCTGCACGCCCTGGGGCGTGATCCAGATGCTGCTGCGCAACGGCATCGAGACCAAGGGCGCGCACGCGGTGGTGATCGGCCGCAGCACGATCGTGGGGAAGCCGATGGCCAACCTGCTCATCCAGACCGGCCCGGGCGGCGACGCCACGGTGACCGTCTGCCACTCCCGGACCCGCGACCTCCCCGCGGTGGTGCGGAGCGCCGACATCGTCGTCGCCGCCATCGGCAAGGCCGAGTTCGTCACCGCCGACATGGTGCGGCCGGGCGCGGTGGTGATCGATGTCGGCATCAACCGGGTGGACGACGCCTCCCTCCCCAAGGGGTACCGGCTGGTGGGCGACGTGGCGTACGCGCCGGTGGCGGAAAAGGCGGGCGCCATCACCCCCGTGCCGGGTGGCGTGGGACCAATGACCATCGCCATGCTGATGGCCAACACCCTGCAGGCCATGAAGCAGGCGATGTAGGAGGCTCGGCGGCTCGGCGGCTCGATGACTCGGCCGTGTCGCCGATCCACCGAGCCGCCAAGCCACCGGGTTCCCCATGCCCTCCCCCGACCTCTTCTCCGACCCGGCCGCCGACGCGCCGTGGACCCCCACGCTGCTGGCCCGCACCGCGCGCCGCGTGCTCGAGGGCAGCATCGGCACCCTCTGGGTCCGGGGCGAGATCTCCGAGCTCAAGGCCTATCAGAGCGGGCACTGGTACTTCACCCTGCGTGACGCCGAGGCCCAGGTCCGCTGCGTGATGTGGCGGACCTATGCCGGCCGGGTCAAGTCGCCGCCCGCCGCCGGCACCCAGGTGTTCCTCCGTGGCACCCCCACGGTCTGGGAAGAACGGGGCGAGTTCCGCCTCACCGTGACCGAGCTGCTGGTCACCGACCAGGTGGGCCAGGCGCAGCTGGCGTTGGAGCGGGTGCGGCGGGCGCTGGAGCAGGACGGGCTCTTCGACCCGGCGCGGAAGCGCCCGCTGCCGCCACTGCCGGCACGGATCGCGGTGGTCACGAGCCTCGACGGCGCGGCGCTGCGCGACATCATCACCGTCACCCGGAAGCGGTGGCCGGCCATGCAGCTGCTGGTGGCAGGGACCAAGGTGCAGGGGGCGGAGGCGGAGGCCGAGGTGGTCCGCGCCCTCGGCGTGGTCAACCGGATGGAGCGCATCGACCTGTGCATCCTCGCCCGGGGCGGGGGGAGCAAGGAGGACCTCGCCGTGTTCAACAGCGAGGCCGTCTGCCGCGCGCTGGCGGCGGTCACGGTGCCGACGATCTCGGCCATCGGGCACGAGACCGACGTGGGCCCGACCGCGCCGACCTGGTGCGGCAGGCGGCCGCGCTGGGCACCCGGCTGGCCCAGGCGCTTGGGCGCGGCACCCGGCTCGCCGGGGAGCGGCTGGCCCGCACCGGCGATCGACTGGAAGCCGCGCTCTCCCGACGGCTGGAACGTCCCCGCCGGGACCTGGAGCGCCTGGGCGCGCAGCTCGACGCCCTCTCTCCACTCCGGGTGCTCGACCGCGGCTACAGCGTGGCGCAGGACGGGGAGGGGCGGGTGCTGCATCGCCGGGCCGATTTCCCGCCCGGCCTTTCCTTTCGCCTGCGGGTGAGCGATGGTACCATCGCCGCCCGCGTGGACCCGAGCCCATGACCGCACCGACCCCCGATCCGTCGCCCTCGCTCACGGACGAATTGCGCCGGCTGGAGGAGATCGTCCGCCAGCTGGAACGGGAGGACGGGGACCTCGACCGGTCGCTGGCGCTGTTCGAGGAGGGCGTGGGGCGGCTGCGCCACGCGCGGGAGCGGCTGCTGCAGGCGGAAGCCCGGGTGCAGAAGGTGCTGGAGGATGCCGCGGGGTCCCTGCGGACCGAGGCACTTGATGCCGGGGATTGAGCCCGTCGGCCTGCCGCCGGCCGCCGCCGAGGCGCGCCTGGCGCTGGCCGAGGCGCGGGAGCGGGTGGACGCGCTGCTGGGCGCCTGGAGCGAACGGATCCTGACCATCGTGCCGGGCCGCACCGGCGAGGCGCTGGCCTATGCCCTGAACACCCCGGGCAAGCGGGTGCGCGCCGCGCTCGTGATCCATGCGTACCGCGCGGCCGGCGGGGTCTCGCCAGCCATCGCGGCGGTGGCCGCCGCGGTGGAGACCGTCCACGCCTACTCGCTGGTGCATGACGACCTGCCGTGCATGGACGACGACGACCTCCGCCGGGGCCGTCCCACGACGCACCGGGCCTTCGACGTGCCCACCGCCACGCGGGTCGGCTTTCTGCTGGTGCCGGTGGCGGCCCTGGTGCTGGCCCAGGCCGCGCGCGACCTCCTGCTGACGCCCGCAACCCTCGGGCGGATGGCCGGGGAGCTGTTCGAGTCGGGCGGGATCCGGGGGATGGTGGGCGGCCAGTGGCTGGACCTCGAGGCGGAGCGCAAGCAGCTCGACCTCGTCGGCCTGATGGCGGTGCACCGGGGCAAGACCGGCGCCCTCATCCGGGCGGCGTGCGTCCTGGGCGGGATGGCCGCGGAGGCGCCACCGGCCGCGGTGGCGGCGCTGGCGGCCTACGGCCAGGACGTCGGGCTCGCCTTCCAGATCGCCGATGACGTGCTGGACGTGACGGGGACCAGCGACCAGCTTGGGAAGACGGCGGGCCGGGACGTGGCCCTGGCCAAGTCCACCTACGTCAGCCTGCTCGGGGTGGAGCGGGCCCGCGACGAGGCCGCCGCCCTGGCGGGGCAGGCGGTGCGGCACCTCGAGGGGGCCGGCCTGCCGCCGGGACCCCTCGCCGCCCTCGCGCAGTATATTGTGGCAAGGGAATCCTGAAGGGGCGCCGCCCGCCGGGCCCGGAACCCTGAACATGGAAGCCGTCGTATGAGCCTGCTCGCTGGCATCACCTCCCCCGCCGATCTCAAGCAGGTCCCCCGGGACCAGCTCCCCGAGCTGGCGCGGGAGGTGCGGGAACGCCTGATCGACTGCTGCGCCGAGACCGGCGGGCACATCGGGGCGAGCCTGGGCGTGGTCGAGCTGGCCATCGCGCTGCTCTACGAATTCGACTCCCCCACCGACAAGATCCTGTGGGACGTGGGCCACCAGGCCTACGCCTGGAAGCTCCTGACCGGCCGCAATGCCGCCTTCCCGACCCTGCGGCAGACCGGGGGGGTGTCCGGCTTCCTCAAGCGGTCGGAGAGCGCGCATGACGCCTTCGGCGCCGGCCACGCGGCCACCGCCATGTCGGCGGCGCTGGGGATGGCGACCGCCCGCGACCTGCGGGGCGGCAGCAACAAGGTGGTGGCGGTCGTGGGCGACGGGGCGCTGACCTGCGGGCTCTCCTACGAGGGGATGAACAACGCGGGGCACTCCGACCGGGACATCATCCTCGTCGTCAACGACAACGGGATGTCGATCTCGCCCAACGTCGGCGCCATCAGCAAGACGCTGGGCACCATCGCCGCGAGCCCGGCCACCAACCGGCTGCGGGAGCACATCAAGCACTGGACCCTGCGGCTGGGGAAGGTCTTCGGGCCCGAGGTGGTGGAGTTCGCCAAGAACCTCGAGGAGAGCGCCAAGAACCTCTTCTCCGACGGGATGTTCTTCGAGGAGCTCGGCTTCCGGTACTTCGGCCCGATCGATGGCCACGACCTCAAGAAGCTGATCGACACCTTCCACTTCGTGAAGCCGATGACCGGCCCCCGGGTGATCCACGTGATCACCGAGAAGGGCAAGGGCTTCGCGCTGGCGGAGGCCAACAAGGAGAAGTGGCACGGGCTGGCGGCCTACGACCCGGAGACCGGTGAGCCCAAGAAGAAGGCGAGCGGCCCGCCCACCTGGACGCAGGTCTTCGGCGAGGCGATCACCCAGCTGGCGGCCGAGCACCCGGAGCTGGTGGCGGTGACGGCGGCGATGCCGAGCGGCACCGGGACCAACATCTTCCAGAAGCGGTGGCCGGAGCGGTTCTTCGACGTCGGGATCGCCGAGGGCCACGCGGTGACCTTCGCGGGCGGGCTTGCCGCCGAGGGCATCCGTCCGATGGTGGCCATCTACAGCACCTTCCTGCAGCGGGCCTACGACAACATCATCCATGACATCGCGGTGCAGCACCTGCCCGTCACGTTCTGCATGGACCGGGCGGGGCTGGTCGGCGAGGACGGCCAGACCCACATGGGGCTGTACGACATCGCCTACATGCTGGCGGTGCCCGGCATGACCGTGGCGGCGCCCCGCGACGGCGAGGAGCTGATCGGGCTGCTGCGGACGGCCCTGGCCCACTCCGAGGGTCCCTTCTCGCTCCGCTACCCCCGCGACAAGGTGCCGGCCGAGCCCCGCCCCGCCGGCGAGATCGCCGCCGTGCCCTACGGGACCTGGCAGCTGCTGCGCGAAGGCAAGGACGTGGCGCTCCTGGCGGTGGGTACCATGGTGGAGCCGAGCCTGCAGGCGGCCACGCAGCTGGCGGCCGAGGGGATCGACTGCACCGTGGTCAACTGCCGCTTCCTCAAGCCGCTCGACAGCGGGATGCTGCAGGTGCTCGCCGCCCAGCACCGGACCTTCGTGACTGTCGAGGAGGGCACCATCGTCAACGGCTTCGGGGCCTACCTGGCCGAAACGCTGCAGACCACCAATCCCGAAGTCCGGGTGGTGGCGCTCGGCATCCCGGACAAGCTGGTGGAACAGGCGCCCCGTGCCGAGCAGCTGGAGGCCTTCGGGCTCTCGGCCGGCGGGATCGCCCGCCGGCTCCGGGCGCTCCACAGCGAGGAGAGCGTCGAGGCGCGATGAACCTCGGGGTCGTCGGGAATCCTCGCTACGCCGACCTCAAGGCGGTGCTCCGCGAGCTGGCGGCTCTCGCCCCGGCTCGCGGCGTGCGTTTGCTCACGGAACCCAGCCTCGTGCCGCTGTGGGACGAGGTGCGCCCGCTGCTCGACCAGGAGCGCCCGGACGCGCTGATCACCTTCGGTGGCGACGGCACCCTCCTGCGCGGCGCCCGCCTGCTGCACGGCCGCGAGGTCCCCATCCTGGGGGTGAACCTGGGCCGGGTGGGCTTCCTGACCACCGCCACCCGGGACCAGATCCCCGAGGCCTTCGAGGCGCTGCTCACCGGCCGCTACGTGCTGGAGCGCCGGCTGGCGCTGCATGCCACGATCATCAGCGACGAGGGGGGCGTTCGCGCCGAGCAGCTGGCGCTCAACGACGTCGCCGTGCACAAGGCCGGCGTTGCCCGCGTGGTGCGCATCCGGCTGAGCGTTGACGGCGAGGAACTCGGCCCCTACAGCGCCGACGGCGTCGTCATCGCGAGCCCCACCGGCTCCACCGCCTACTCCCTGTCGGCCGGCGGCCCCATCGTGGCTCCAGGCGTCGAGGCCATGATCATCACGCCGGTCTGCGCGCACACCCTGGCGGTGCGCCCCGTGGTGGTCCCCCCGGACGCCACCATCTGCACCGAGCCGCTCTCCCCCGGCGCCGACGACCTGCTGGTCTCGTACGACGGGCAGCTGGGCACCACCCTCGCGGTGGGCGACCGGGTCTACGTCCGCCGCGCCACCAGCTGCGTGCTGCTGGTCCGGCTGGGCGGCGACGGCTACTTCACCCGCATGCGCCAGAAGCTCAACTGGGGCGACCTCTCGGAGCGCGAGGTGATCCGGTGATCACCGAGTTGCGCGTGCGCGATCTCGTCACCATCGCGGACGTTTCCCTCAAGCTCGGCTCCGGCCTCAACGCGCTGACCGGCGAGACCGGGGCGGGCAAGTCCATGCTGGTGGACGCGGTGGCCCTGCTCCTCGGCGCCCGCGCCGACAGCAGCCTGGTCCGCCCGGGCGCCCAGCGCGCCGCGGTCGAGGGCGCCCTCGAGGTGGCCGACGCCGCCCTGCGGCGACGCCTGGAGGAGCGGGGTGTGGAGCCGGAGGACGACCGCCTCGTGCTCCGGCGCGAGATCGGCGTGGACGGGCGTTCCCGCGCCTGGGTGAACGGCAGCCCGGCCACCATCGGCACCCTGGCCCGCCTGGGCAGCCTGCTTGTCGACCTGCACGGCCAGCACGAGACCCAATCCCTGCTGCACCCGGACGCCCAGCGCGACATCCTCGACGCGTTCGCCGGCGCCCTCCCCGAGCGCGCCGCCCTCGAGGACGCGTGGCGGAGCGTGAGCCAGCTGCGCGCCGAGGAGCAGGCGCTGGGGGAGAAGCGGGACGAGGTGCGGCGCCGCGCCGACTACCTGCGCCACGTCGCCCGGGAGATCGATGACGCCAGGCTCGCCTCCGGCGAGGATGAGGCGCTCGACCTCGAGGCGCGCCGGCTGGGGCACGCGGGCACCCTCGCCGAGCAGGCCCGCCGGCTCGCCGTGCTGCTGGAGGAGGAGGAGGGCGGTGTCCTGCCCGCGCTCGGCCAGGCTGACCGGCTGCTCGGCGGGCTGGAACGCATCGATGGGTCGGTCGCGCCGTGGCGCGAGCTGCTCGACAGCGCGTACGCCGGCCTCACCGAGCTGGCCCGGCTGGCTCAGGGCTATGCCGACGGCCTGGAGGAGGACCCCGCGCGGCTCGCTGAGGTTGAGCGACGCCGGGACCTGATCTACCGCCTGAAGCAGAAGCACGGGACCACCCTCGAGGCCATCCTCGCCACCCGGGCCGAGGCGGCCCGCGAGCTCGACCTGCTCGACACAGCTGACCTCGACCTCCGGCAGCTGGCCGCGCGCCGGGTGGCGGCGGAAGGGGCGGCGCAGGCAGCCGCCGATGCGCTCAGCGCCAAGCGGAAGGAAGCCGGCGCCCGGCTGGCGCGCGGGGTGTCGCGGCTGCTGCCGCAGCTCGGGCTCCCGGGCGGGCGGCTCGACGTGGAACTGGCGCCGCTCGGGCAGGTGGAGGCCTCGGGGCAGGAGGGGGTGACCTTCATGGTCCGGCTCAACGCCGGCCTGGAGGCGCGTGCGCTCGCCCGTGCGGCATCGGGGGGCGAGCTCTCCCGGATCATGCTCGCGCTCAAGGTGGTGCTGGCCCGGCACGACCAGGTGCCGACGCTGGTCTTCGACGAGATCGACGCCGGGATCGGCGGCGAGGTCGGGGCCGAGGTGGGCGCCGCGCTGGCGGAGGTGGCGGGGCGCCGCCAGGTGCTGGTCATCACCCACCTGCCGCAGATCGCTGCCCGCGCGGAGCGGCACCTCGTGGTGAGCAAGGTGGCCCGTCGCGGCCTGGCCACCAGCGACGTGCAGCAGATTCACGGCGAGGACCGGGTCACGGAGATCGCGCGGATGCTCGGCGATGCCGACGCGGCCACGGCGCGCCAGCACGCGGCGGTGCTGCTGGGGGCGACGGTAGGGCGGTAGGGCGGTATTGTGAGGCTTCTCTGGGCGCGCCGTTCCCGCTTCCCGCCCTACCTCCCCAGCAGTTCCCCCACCTCCGTCAGTCCCTCGCTCCGGTCGCAGGCGATCTTGATCGTCACCATGATCGGGACCGCGAGGACGGCGCCCGCCACTCCCCAGAGCCACCACCAGAAGAGGAAACTCACGAAGATCACGACCGGCGAGAGCGGCAGCCGGCGGCCCAGGAGGTGGGGCGTGAGGAAATTGGCCTCGATGGCGTGAATCGCGAGGTAGGCCAGCGGCGGCGGCACCGCCTGACCCGGTTCCGGGAAGCTCACGAGGGCCACCATCGTGAGGAGCACCGCCATCGTGATGGGGCCGACATACGGGATGAAGTTGAGCGCGGCGGCGGTCACGCCCAGCAGCAGCGGGGTGGGCATGCCGAGCAGCGCGAACACCGCGGCGCTGACCCCGCCGACCCCGAGGTTGATCAGGGTCACCGCCAGCAGGTAGCGCGAGATCTGCGCCTCGGTCTCCTGCACGATCGCGATCACGCGGTCGGCCTCCTCCCGCGGCATCACCCGGGGCAGCTTCCGCAGGAAGTGATCGCCCGAGGCCAGGAAGAAGTACGCCAGCACCAGCACCACCAGCCCGCCCGCCAGCAGGTGCCACGCCCCGCCGAAGATCGTCTCCGAGAGGCTGGGCTGCCGCAGCGCCACCTGGGGCGCGTCGCTCCCGGCCACGTCGGTGATCTCGTCGACCTGGGCCGCAGTGCGGGTCACCTGTTCCACCGAGCGGATGATCTTCCGCACCCGGCCCTGGAGCACCTTGAGGTCCTGCGGCGCCCGGGCCACCCACTCGGTGGCCGGGGTCCAGACGTTATACAGCGCCACGCCGCCGCCGGTGACCAGCAGCGCGAGCACCAGCGCGGGGGCGGCGGCCGGGGGCACGCGGAGCCGGCGCAGGAGGCGGACCACGGGGAGGAGCAGCAGCGCCAGGAACAGCGCCAGGACGATCGGGAGGACGAGGTCCCGGGCCAGGTGGAGGGTGTACAGCACCGCCAGCACGAAGAGGCCGCTCACCGCGACGGAGCGGAACTCCGCGGTGCGGATCCGGTTCGCCAGGCTGGGGCGGTCGCCGGGCCCGCTCATACGCCTAGTGCCACAGCCGCTGGTACCAGCGGATCTCGAGCCGGGTGGTGCGGAACTTCTCCACCCGGCCGCCGGTGGCGGCGTACACGTTGGTGTAGCGCCAGCTGGCGTCGATCGGGAAGCCGCAGCGGCGCCGCGGCTCGCACTCATGGGCGGCGCGGCCCACGTAGCTCACGCCGATGCCCAGGGCCAGCGCGCTGCGCCGCGAATCCGCGGCCAGATCACTGGCCGAGACGCCGGGGATCGCGTCCTTCGCGCGGTAGTACCGCGCCGCGTCCTCCCCGGTGCGCCAGTAGTCCACCGATCCCGACAGCGCGAACAGCGGCGCGAGCCGGAAGTAGGGCTGGGCGCCGAGGCTGAGCACGTCGCCCGCGTCGTAGGTAACGTTGGCCAGGCGTCCCGCGAGCGCATACGGCTGGCTTGGCAGGGCGACCCGCCGGACCCGGAGCGAGGCGAACCGGACGTTGTAGCCGCCGGTGAACCGCGCACCCCACCGCCCGCGACCCAGGTCGGCTGTGGCGCTGAGGCCCGCCTCGTAGCGCCCATTCCCCGTGCCGACGTCGGTCAGCACCGCGGGATTGTCCCGCTGGCCGGTGGGCAGGCGCAGCGTTCCGGTGAGCGCCAGCCGGAGGCCGCCCGATCGGGCCCCCGGCCGGTCCCAGCGATCGATCAGGGTGTAGATCGCGCCCACGTCCATGTCGCCGGCACGCTGGATCTTCGACTCGGCGAGCGGGAAGGCGGCGATCGGCCCGGCGAGGTCCGTGAGGAACGTGCCGAACTCCGCGTCGGTCAGGCGGTTGTTGGCGAGTACCGGGTCCGCGAGCGCGGTACTGACGCCGAGGGTGGTCACCAGCGTGTCGCTGAGTCCGCGGATCAGGTTCGTCAGGGCCAGCCCCGTGGCGCTGGTGGCGCTCGGCAGGAAGTACGCGGCGGTGAGCGGGTCGGTGGTGATGGTGGCGAGTTCGTCGCGCACCGCGGCGGCCCGCGCCTGGATGTCCCGCGCAAGGCTATCGAGCGCGGGATTGCCCGCGTAGCTTCCCCCGCTGATGCGGGCGCCGAGGTCGGCGAGCGCGGCGTCGAAGGTGGTGAAGAAGGTGGTCGCGCGGCCCTGGTCGAGGGCGTTTCCCAGGATGGGGTGCGCCGGGTTGAGCCCGCCGTCGGCGGCGGTGGAGTCGAGGGCGAGCCGGGCCTGCACCCGGGTGGTGACCAGCGGCACCCGCGCGAAGAGCGTGAGCTTCGAGGTGAGGCCGAGCGCGCCGCCGATCATCCCGCTGCCGATGGTGAGCTGGCCGTGACTCTGCTGACGGCCAAGATTCAGGCGGTAGCCTGACTGGCCCAGCAGCTGCCGCAGCACCGAGTCGGCCGGGGCCAGCAGGGCCAGGCGGT
>JBGAPX010000016.1:0-42383 GCA_044221045.1 Gemmatimonadales bacterium | reverse complement strand
CCGGCAAGGAAGTCATCGCCAAGTTCATCCACAACAAGTCCAACCGCACCGAGGGCCCGTTCCTCAGCATCAACTGCGGCGCGCTGCCGGAGAACCTGCTGGAGAGCGAGCTGTTCGGTCACGTGAAGGGATCGTTCACCGGCGCGGTGCGCGACAAGCAGGGCCTCTTTGCCGCGGCGCGCGGGGGCAGCTTCTTCCTCGACGAGGTGGGCGAGATGCCCCCCGCGCTCCAGGTGAAGCTGCTCCGGGTGCTGCAGGAGCGGGAGGCAATCCCCGTCGGTGCCACCGAGGCCATCCCGGTGGATGTGCGCATCATCGCGGCCACCAACCGCGACCTCGAGGAGGAGGCCCGCCGCGGCCGCTTCCGCTCCGACCTGTTCTACCGCCTCAACGTGATCACCATCCACCTGCCGCCCCTGCGCGATCGCCGGGAGGACATCCTGCTGCTGGTGGAGTCGTTCCTGCAGCGCCTGGCCACCGACAACAACGCCGAGCCCAAGGCACTCTCGGCCGAGGCGTTGGACGCGGTGATGGTGTACGACTGGCCTGGCAACGTGCGCGAGCTCGAGAACGCTCTGGAGCACGCCTGGGTCCTGACCCGGGGTGACACGATCGACAACGCCGCCCTGCCGGAGCGGATCACCCGGCGCAAGAAGGAACCGCTGGTGGCGGAGCGCTCCTACCCCAACCCGACCCTCGAGGTGATCGAGCGGGCGTACATCATGTACGTGCTCCAGGCCGAGGGCGGAAACAAGACCCGCGCCGCCGAAGTGCTCGGTATCGATCCCTCGACCCTGTACCGGAAGCTCTCCCGGTACGAGGAGCAGCAGACCCCAACCGCCTGAGCGGGCCCGGGAAACTCGGGCAGAATGCGGTCCTCCGCGCGGGCGTTCCATTCTGGTGCGTACTGGAAGCCTTTGGTGCACCATGAGATGACGGGAAACCCTACCGTGGTATGTCGGTTGCTCTCCTCCTGAGTTGACCTATTCACCGCGCGCCCGACTGGGCCGCCGCACCCGTGGGAGACACAATGAATCGCAAGGGCTTTACTCTGATTGAGCTTCTGATCGTGGTGGTCATCATCGGCATCCTGGCCGCCATCGCGATCCCGAAGTTCGCCAACACCAAGCAGAAGGCGATCGTGGCCTCCATGAAGTCGGACCTGCGGAACCTGGTGACCGCGCAGGAAGCCTTCTTCTCGGACAACAACGACTACGCCGGCGCCACCACCGCGGCCGCGCAGACCAACGGCACCGGCGGCGCGGGCAAGGTGACCTTCACCCCGTCGACCGGCAACGTGCTGACCCTGACCTACGTGGACGCCGCCGGCTGGAAGGCCACGATGACCAACCCGGCCGTGACCGGCAGCCCCGCGACCTGCGGCATCTTCACCGGGCCGGCGGCCAACTCGCCGAACGCCGCGGTGACCCAGGAAGGCTCTCCCGGCTGCTGGTAAGCCGTAGTCCGTCACTCCTGCGCGGGGCGGTCCCTCGGGACCGCCCCGCGTCGTTTTTCGCCCGGACGCGTTGCCCGGATACCGCCTGACGGCCGGACCGGCCCTACACTGGGTCCAACCCTGACCCGGCAGGCGCATGGCGACCACCCTCGGCCTCACGACAGTCGAAGTCCTCCTTGCGCTGGTGATCTTCGCCGTCGGCGCGCTCGGCGCAGGCGGGCTCGCCACCGGGCTCCGCGCGACCGCGATGGGCAGCCACCAGGCCGAGGCTGCCCGGGCGGGCGGGGCGGCCCTCGGGGAACTCGTGGTCGCGGCGCGGCGGGCGCGGCGGCCTGCGCCGGGCTCCCCGCGCCGAGTCGCAGTGGTCCGGGAGGTGAGCTGGCGATCATCGCCCTGGCGCCACAGGCCGGGGGCGGTGGAGTGACCGTGCAGCTGGTGCTGCGGTATCAGGGGCCTGCCGGGCTCAGGACCGACACCCTGCGGAGCTTCCTTCGGTGCCAGTGAGTCGCGGGGTCACCCTGGCGGAACTCCTCCTGGCGCTGGTGCTGCTCGGGCTCGTGGGGGCGCTCGTCACGCGCACGGCGCTCCAGGCGGAGCGCGTGACGCGCAGCCACGAGGAGCGCACCCGCCTGCACGCCGGACTCGATGCGGCCGCCGGGTTCCTGCGGGCCGAACTCGCCGACCTCGGGCCCGGCGACCTCGCCCAGATCGCACCCGAGTCCCTGCGCTATCGCGCGACCCGCGGCGTCGGCGTCACCTGCCTGGTGGCCACGAACGAGGTGCGGCTGGTGCGCGCGAGCCTGCGCGCCGACCGCCTGCCCCAGGCCGGGCGGGACAGCCTCTGATTGCCGCTTGCCGCGGACGACCCACGGCAGCCCGACACGGGCGGCGTGTACCTGCCCATCACGTCCGTCGGCAACGCCAGCTGCGGCGGCACCGCCGCCCTGGCCCTGGGCACATTCATCGATACGGTGGCGCATCCACTGGCCGCGCTGCCTCCGGGCATCGGGCTCCGCCTCTTCGAGGTCATGCAGGCCCGCCTCTACACCTCCCTCGGCAGCGGCTGGCTGGGCGCACGCTCGGTCAGCGCCGGCGAGGTGATCCAGCCGCTTGCCGGCCCGTTCACGCTCGGGCCGTCACGGTTCGCGGCCTGGGACTCCGCCGGGGTTCCGACCCTTGCCGCGCCGTTGGTCCGCTCCCTGGGCGCGGTGCTCGCCGGGACCCGCGGCAACTGGCCGGCCAGTGCGGGATCGGTCACCGAGAGCACCACCATCATGCTGGCCCCGGCGAACCTGCCATGAATCGGCGCGGCGCGGCGCTTCCGCTCACGTTGCTCCTGCTGGCCCTGCTCGGTGCGCTGGCGGGCTGGTGCTCGTGGCCAGCCGGGTCCGCATGCTCGCCGGCGCCCGCGCGCTGGACCACGCCCGGCTCGAGGCAGTCGCGCGTGGCGCGATCGAGTGGCACCTGCTCGAGTGGCCGCGCCTGCACCCGGACACCCTGCCGGTCGGCGCCGCCGTGCCGCTCCCCCGCCGGCCTGGGCCGACGTGCAGCTCGCCGACTCTCGCCTGTCCGCACCGGTCAGACCGGCTACCTCATGCGCTTTCCACGGCCGAGCGTCACGCGGCCGATGGCAGCGTGCTGGCCCGGAGCGGAGCCGGGCAGCTGCTTCGCCTGGCCGGGCCGGCCAGTCCGGACACTGCCGCGCTGGTGGCGATCGGACCGGTGTCGCTGCGCGATTCCGCCCGAGTGGCCGGGGCGGACGCCACGCCCACGGCGGCCTGGGGCCTTGCCTGTCCCCCGCCGGGCCCTGCCCAGCCCGGAGTGCGTAGTCGCCTCCCGACCGCAGATTGCCCGGGGGGCGGCTGCGCCAGCGGCTCCCCATCGTTGCTGCAGGACACCCTGCTGGGGCCGGCTCCCGCCTACCAACTGGGCGCCCACAGCGTGGCCACACTCCGGGCGGCCGCGGACCACCGCCTGGCCGCAGGGGTCCTCACCCCGATGCCGGTGACGATCAGTTCAACCTGTGACCGGTCCGCAGCCACCAACTGGGGTGATCCGAGCCCGATCGGCGGACTGTGCGCCGGGTGGTTCCCCGTGATCGAGGTGGGGGACGGCGGTACCGTCGTGGGAGGGGTGGGCCAGGGTGTGCTCATCGGTGCGGGGCGGCTCGTCCTGGCGGGCGGCTTCCGATTTGCTGGCTTGGTGCTCGCGCTCGGCCCGCTCGAGATGCGGGACAGCGCGCTGGTGGAAGGGCTGGTGATCGGGCTGGACAGCGTGACGGTCGGGGGTACTGTGTCGCTCAGATGGTCAGCTTGTGCCGCGATGATGTCAGGCAGGTTGAGCGCCCGCCCGACCCCTGGCTCGCAGCGGTGGTTTCTCGGTCACTAGTTCCGGTCCCAAGTGCTGACTGGTGAAAGGGTTTACCGCAAAATCCGGCAGCTGGCGCCGGGCAAGGTGCGGCGGCTGGATACCTGAAAAGCGTCTAAGGCATTGCAATGCAACAATTTGGTGTATCGAAACGAGCCGTGGCATATGGGTTGCCTTGAAAGCCACCCGACGTGAGCGCGAACCGCGGCCGACCGGCACCCATAGGACCATTTTTCTGGAGGCAGTATGAATCGCAAGGGCTTTACCCTGATTGAGCTTCTGATCGTGGTGGTCATCATCGGCATCCTGGCCGCCATCGCGATCCCGAAGTTCGCCAACACCAAGCAGAAGGCGATCGTGGCCTCCATGAAGTCGGACCTGCGGAACCTGGTGACCGCGCAGGAAGCCTTCTTCTCGGATAACAACGACTACGCCGGCGCCACCACCGCGGCCGCGCAGACCAACGGCACCGGCGGCGCGGGCAAGGTGACCTTCACCCCGTCGACCGGCAACGTGCTGACCCTGACGTACGTGAACGCCGCCGGCTGGAAGGCCACGATGACCAACCCGGCCGTGACCGGCAGCCCCGCGACCTGCGGCATCTACACCGGCCCGGCGGCCAACGCGCCGAACGCCGCGGTGACCCAGGAAGGCTCCCCCGGCTGCTGGTAAGCCTCGCAGGATGACAAGACGGCGGGCGATCCACATGGGTCGCCCGCCGTCTCGTTTTCGTCTGCCAGCTGGGTAGGAGGGCCTTTCGCCGGGCGTGGTAAATCCTATAAGTAATTGATAATTAATAGTTTACCATAGGTAGCCTCAAGCGTCACTGAGTGAGGGCCGATAGTGGGCGTTTGGGGCGGTATAGTGTGTGCCTTACCGATGGACCAGGCTTGCCATACTTCAAGCGTTCTGTGATGAATGGTGAGGTAAGTCGCAATCTTCCAATGGCTTGTTTAACCGCAGTTCAAGCAGATTGGGAGCTTGACAAAAAGCCGGACGGCTTGTAGCGTAGCCTTCCACTCCCCAGTTCCAGAACCAGCACGGTTGGGTCTACATGGGCCTCTTCAGCCGTAGCAAAACGACTGTTGCCTTGGACATCGGGTCCGGGCTGATCAAGCTGGTAGCCGTGACGCACGGCTCCGGCGATCCGGTCCTGTCCAAGGTGGCCTACACGAGCGTGGTGGACGACGCGATCGTGGAGGGCGAAATCATGGACCCCGGGATCGTGGCCGACGCGATCAAGGGGCTCCTGGCGTCTGCCGGGGTGAAGACCAAGCAGGTGGTCATCGCCGTGGGCGGCCGGGACGTGATCATCAAGAAGATCCAGATGGACCGGATGAAGGAGGCGGACGCCCGGGAGGTGATCCGCTGGGAGGCCGAGCAGCACGTGCCCTTCGACATGGAGAACGTGGAGCTCGACTTCCAGATCCTGGACCCCGAGGGCGAGGGGCTCCAGATGACGGTCCTCCTGGTGGCGGCCAAGCGCGAACTGGTCGAGAACAAGGTGGCGCTGCTGGCCGAAGCCGGACTCACGGCGAGCATCATCGACGTGGACGCCTTCGCGCTGCACAACGCCTTCGAGATCAACTACCCGGACGAGATGCGGGGGGTCGTCGGGCTGGTGAACATCGGCCACGAGATGACCAACATCAACATCCTGGAGGACGGCATTCCCGTCCTCACCCGCGACCTGCCGGTGGGCACCCGGCGGTTCCGCGAGGACATCCAGCGGGAGCGCGGGCTCTCGGCCGAGGAGGCCGACCAGTTGCTGCAGGGCTTCGAGCGGAACGAGATCCTGGATCCCTTCCTCGAGACCCGTGGCGAGGAGCTGGCGGTCGGCATCGAGCGCGCGGCGGCGTTCCTGCAGTCGGCCAGCCGGTCGGCCGGCGGGATCAGCCGGCTGTGGCTGACCGGCGGCGGCGGCCGCATCCCCGGGCTCAACAAGGTGCTGGCCGACCGGCTGCGGTTGCCGGTGGAGCTGGCCAACCCGCTGGCCCGGCTGAGTGTCGCCGAGGGCGTCTTCTCCACGATGAACATGGACGAAGTCTCCCCGCTGCTCATGCTCCCCATCGGCCTCGCGCTGCGCAGCGCCGCCTGAGCCCGACGCCCGGAGACCGAAACCCATGATGATCACGGTCAATCTCCGACCCGGCCAGAAGCGCAAGGCCGCTGGTGGCGGACCGAAACAGTACCTCGACCGCCTCAAGGCGTTCGGGAGCAAGGTCAAGGACCCGTTCCTGGTCGGGGCCATTGCCGCGTGCATCGCGGTGGCGGCGTTCCTCGGCTGGGCATTCCTCTCGACGAGCGCCAAGTACAACGAGCTCGCCCCACGGCTGGAGCAGGCCCGCGACGAGCAGAAGCGCTTCGACAACCTGCTGCGGCAGAAGCGGCGGGCCGAGAACATCCGGGATTCGCTGCTGTCCCAGATCGCGACCATCCGTGGGGTCGACGGCGACCGGTACGTCTGGTCCCACGTGCTCGATGAGGTGGCCAAGGCGCTGCCGCCCTACACCTGGCTGACGACCATGGCCACGCAGGCGGCCCCGGTGGTGGCCGACACCGCCGACACCGTGACGCCGCCGATGCGCTTCCGGCTCGAGGGCCGGACCATGGACCTGCAGGCGTATACCCGCTTCCTGCGCCAGCTCGAGGCGTCGCCGTGGCTCACCGACGTGACGCCCATGGAAGCGAAGACCATCGTGGAGAAGGAACGGCCGGTGACCCAGTTCACCATCACGGCCTCGTTCCAGCGGGCGGATTCGGCGTACATCCGCACGGTGCCCCTCAGCCAGTCGGTGAGGTAAGCCATGGCCGGCCTTCCGCAGGAAAAGCAGGTCCCGCTGCTGCTGCTGCTCGTCGCCGGCGTGGTCGGCTACTTCGGCTACACCGGCACGGTGCTCGACACCCTCGGGCTGCGTGGCGTGCAGCAGACCAAGGACAGCATCGTCGCGCGGCAGAAGACCATCGACTCGCTCACCGCGCTCACCGACAGCGCCAAGAAGCTGCTCGCCTCGGGCAGCGTCGAGGACCTGCGGCGGCGGCTGGACGGCTACCGCACCAGCCTCGAGCTGATGCGCCGGCTGGTGCCGGACCGCAACGAGGTGGCCAACCTGATGGACGAAATCTCGACCCGCGCCAAGATCCGCGGGGTGCAGGTGGCCCAGTTCCAGCCGCTGCCGGTGGAGCCCGGTCCCGCACCGTTCGAGACCTACAAGTACCAGTACTCCGTGATCGGCCGCTACGACCAGCTGGGCGAGTTCCTGTCCGACGTGGCGAGCCTGCAGCGGATCATCGTGCCGGTGGACCTCACGCTGGGCACCGCCGACCTGGCCCGGGCCAAGGCCCTGGGCGACAGCTCCGGCGCGCTGCTCGAGGCGCGATTCCAGATCCGCACGTTCGTGAAGACCGGGACTCCGGAGGGACCGTCCAGTGGCACCTAACCCGCTCACCCGGGCCGTGCTGGCGGGCCTCCTCGTCGGGCTGGCCGCCTGCGGCGGCAAGAAGGACGAGGCCCCCGAGGCGGTCGATCTCGCGGCCATCCGGGCCAAGCGCGACAGCGTGCGCCGGGTCACGACGCAGGACTCCGTCGTGCGGGCGCGCTTCAAGACCTGCTCCGACTCGGTGAACGCGGCGCTGGCCAAGGCCGCGCGTGGCAAGAAGCCGGCGCCGGCGCCCGCGGGGATGCTGCCGCCCGAGCTGCTCAAGGCCTGCGGCAATCCGCCCGCCGCGCCCGTCGTGGCGGCCCGGCCGGACTCCACCAAGCCGGGCACCACCCCCCAGACCGCGAAGGCCGACACGGGGAAGAAGCCGGCCGCGGCGCCCCAGGCGGCGAAGGCCGACACGGGGAAGAAGCCGGCGACCACCGCGCAGACGGCCCGGCCCGATACCGCCAAGGTCGAGGCCCCGGCCAAGCCGACCTCGACCGCCGCGGCGCCCCCGGCGCAGACGCCGGTCAAGCCGGCGCTCACGCCCCAGCAGCTGCAGGTGCTGCGGCAGGATTCCATCCGCCAGGCGCGGGAGCGGGCCAAGGCCGACAGCCTCCGGCAGCTGGCCGAACGGCAGCGGCAGGACTCGATCACCAAGGCGCAGCGCGACAGCGTCCGGGCCGACTCCCTCCGCATCGCCCGCGAGACGGAAGTGCTGCGGGAGACCTTCACCTACGCCGGTGGCGCGCGGGACCCCTTCGCCTCGCTCATCACCGAGGACAAGGTCGGCCCCGAGTTCAACGACCTGCTGCTGGTCGGGGTCTACCTCGACCTGCGCCGGGCGAGCAACAGCGTGGCCGTCCTCCGGGACAAGACCAACCAGAAGCGGTACAAACTGCGGGTCGGTGACCGGCTCGGGCGCCTCAAGGTGGCGCAGATCCGCCAGACGGACGTGGTATTCACGGTAGAGGACATCGGATTCGAGCGGCAGGAAACGCTGTCGCTGCGCAAGAGGGAGGAGCAGACCCCATGACGTTCAAGTCCCTGTTCGCCGTGGGGGCCGCGTGCCTCCTTGCGGCGGCCCCGCTCGCCGCCGACGACAAGACCCCCGGGTCCGAGGTCACCGCGGTCAGCGTGATCCCGACGCCCGGCCATGCCGAGCTGGTCATCGCCGTCAGCGGCGCGGTCCAGTACAAGGACTTCGTGCTGCGCGAGCCTGACCGGCTGGTGGTCGACATCGTCGGCGCCCGGCTCAAGAACGGCACCGCCTACGACGGCATCCAGCGCGGCGGCATCAAGGATGTCCGCTACAGCCAGTTCCGGCCCGACGTGGTCCGGGTGGCGATCTACCTCGATCGCAGCCGCGACTACCAGCTGGAGCAGGCGGGCGACGCGATCCGGGTGCGCTTCGGCGCCGACCAGGGGTTCCTGGCCTGGTCGAGCACCGCGCCGGCCGACCTCGAGCCGCCGGCCGCCCCGGCCGTGGCCCGGGCGCCGGAGGTGACGCCCCCCGCCGAGCCGGTGGCGGCGAGCGTCGCCGCGCCGGCCCCACGCATCACCGTCACCTGGGACCGCGCCAACATCGCCGACGTGGTGGCGGGCTTCGCGGCCTTCTCCGGGCGCACGATCGTGCTGGGCAAGGGCGTGACCGGCGAGGTCACGGCCGAGATCAAGAACCAGCCCTGGACCGAGGCGTTCGCCGCGGTGCTGGCCACCCAGGGGCTGCAGGCCATCGAACTGGCCGGCGGCATCATCCGGGTGGACACCCCGCAGGCCCTTGCCTCCCTCGACTCGACCGAGCCGCTCACCACGCGGATGATCCCGGTCAACTACGCCAGCGCCGGCCAGGTGCTGCCGAGCGTCAAGTCGATCCTGACCAAGCGCGGGTCGGTGGTGTCGGACACCACGACCAACTCGCTGATCGTCACCGAGACCAAGAGCCGCATGGTCGAGGTGCAGGACTTCATCAAGAACCTCGACATCCGCACCCCCCAGGTCTCGATCCAGTCGAAGATCATCTTCGTCAACCGGACCAACATCGAGGCGCTGGGGCTGCAGTACGACTTCGGCGCGGCCAACGCCGGTGACGGCCCGGTCTTCAACCGGCTCAACCCGCGCATCGACCCGGCCAGCGGCGACCCGTTCGAGAAGGACGTCATCTCCTTCGGCGGCGACGGCATCGGCGCGATCGCCAACGCGGAAGCGGTGATCACCCAGCCCGCGCTCAACCTGATCATGCAGACCTCGGCCGGTGGCTTCATGTTCACCACCTTCCTGCAGGCCCTGCAGAGCGTGGACCTGGCCGACGTGCAGGCGGAGCCGACGATCACCACCCTCGACAACCGCGAAGCCATCATCAAGGTGGGCGAGGACATCCCGGTCCGTATCATCGACTTCGGTGCCCAGGGCGGCTCGGGGACCAGCCAGCCCAAGGCCACGGTGCAGTTCAAGGAGACCGGCATCCAGCTCAAGGTCACCCCGCACGTCACCAACAACCGGCAGGTGCTGATGCAGATCGAGGCGGAACGCTCCGCCATCCGGCTGCTCTCCCAGGCCGACCTGGGCTTCACCATCCAGAAGCAGAACGCCAAGAACCAGCTGCTGGTGGCTGATGGCGAGACGGCGGTGATCGGCGGCCTGACGGTCACCTCGATCACCAAGACCCGCAACGGCATCCCGCTGCTGGTGGACCTGCCGGTGGTGGGCAAGCTGTTCGGCTTCAGCAACACCCAGGAGCAGCGGCAGGACCTCATCATCCTGGTCACCCCGCGCATCGTCGACGACGGCGCGCAGTAAGGCGGGGCGGGCCGGACAGGCACACGCGAGCCCGACCGCCGGTCGGGCTTCGCTATTATAGGGAGAGGGCCCGCGCGCCCCGCCACCGGTGGCGGGCGCCGGGGCCCGTCACACCGATCCCGCGGGTGGCCGGACGATCCATGGCGTTACGCTTCCTCACCGCAGGCGAGTCGCACGGCAAGGCCCTGGTCACCATCGTCGAGGGGCTCCCCGCCGGGCTGCCGGTCACGGCGGCCCGGGTGGACCACGACCTCGCCCGCCGGATGAGCGGCTACGGGCGGGGCGCCCGGATGAAGATCGAGAAGGACCGGATCGAGTGGCTGGCCGGGGTGCGGGCGGGCGAGACCCTCGGCTCCCCGGTGGCCATGGTGGTCCACAACCGCGACTGGGCCAACTGGGAAGAGATCATGGCCGCGGAGGGCACGCCGGGCGAGGAGCGCCGGCGCCGGCTCAACCGGCCGCGGCCCGGACACGCCGACCTGGTCGGCGTGATGAAGTACGACCGGCAGGACGCCCGCGACATCCTGGAGCGCGCCAGCGCCCGGGAGACCACCGCCCGGGTCGCCGCCGGGGCGCTCGCCCGCCGGCTGCTCGATGAATTCGGCGTGGACGTGGGCAGCCACGTGGTGTCGCTCGGCGGGATCACCACCCGCGCGCCGGCGGAGCTCCCCTGGCCGCTCAACGCCGCCGCGGACCGGTCCGAGGTGCGGGTGCTCGATGCGGCGCGCGATGCCGAGATCATCGCCCGGATCGACCGCGCCCGGAAGGACGGCGACACCCTCGGCGGCGAGTGTGAGGTAGTGGTCCGGGGCCTGCCGGCGGGGCTCGGCAGCCACGTGCACTGGGACCGCAAGCTCGATGGGCGGCTGGCCGGCATCCTGATGTCCATCCCGGCGGTGAAGGCGGTCGAGATCGGCATGGGGTTCGAGGCCGCGCGCCGTCCCGGCTCGGAAGTGCACGATCCCATCGAGGCGGTGGCCACGCCGGGACGGCCCGCGCCGGCCCCGGCGCTCCGCGGCGGCTACGCCCGCCGGGGCAACAACGCCGGCGGGCTCGAGGGCGGCATCACCACCGGGGAGCCGCTGGTGATCCGGGTGGGCATGAAGCCGATCGCCACGCTGATGTCCCCGCTGCCCACGATCGACCTGCGCACCGGCCTGCCCGCGAAGGCCCAGGCCGAGCGTTCCGACGTGACCGCGGTCCCGGCCATGGGCGTGATCGCCGAGGCGCTCACCGCGTGGGTGCTGGCCGACGCGATGCTGGAGAAATTCGGCGGCGACTCGCTGCGCGAGCTGCGCCGCAACTATGAGGGCTACCTGGAGCAGCTGGCCGGGCGCTGGACCGGGCTGGGCGCGCCGGTGCCCGAGACGGAGGACGCGTGAAGCGTCACGTGGTGCTGGTGGGACTTCCCGGGGCGGGCAAGACCACCGTTGGCAAGCTGGTGGCGGAGCGCCTCGGCGCCCCGTTCGTGGACACCGACGCCGTGATCGTCCGCAAGATGCAGATGCCGGTCTCCCGGATCTTCGCGGAGCATGGTGAACAGCGCTTCCGCCAGATGGAGCGGGAGGCAGGGCAGCAGGCGCTCGCCGGCCCGCCGGCGGTGATCGCGCCCGGGGGCGGCTGGCTGGCGCAGCCGGGCGCGCTCGAGGCGGCGGCCGAGGTGGCGTTCCTGGTGTATCTCCGCACCATGGCGCTCACGGCGGCCAAGCGAGCGGGTGGGGGTGACGTGCGGCCGCTGCTGGTGGGCGAGGATCCGGTGGAGCGGATGCGGCAGCTGCTGCGGGAACGGGAGCCGTTCTACCTCAAGGCGGCCTGCGAGGTGAAGGCCGACGTCAAGCCGGCGGCGGCGCTGGCGGAGGAGATCGCGCAGCTGGCGCGGGAACGCGCGGGGTGGTGATCGTAAGCGGTTGCAGTGGCGAGACTTTGCCGGTGGTCTCTTGCCAAGGGGCCATGCAGCGCGTTTTCTTGTCACGCCGCGGCGATCCCGCCGCGCTCAACTCAGGCAGGTAAGTTCCCGCGCATGGCTACTCCCAAGAAGCCCAAGACGCCCGCCCCTCCGGCCACGAAGCCGACCAAGGCCCCCAAGGTGGCAAAGTCGGCCAAGCCCGCCAAGGCCGACGCACCGGCCCCGCGTGCCAAGGCCGCCCGGCCGGCCGCGAAGCCGCGCGGCAAGGCGGCCGCGGTCGCCGTCGAGGCGGGCACCGGCGCGGCGCTGGTGGTCGTGGAGTCGCCCACCAAGGCCAAGAGCATCGGCAAGTATCTCGGCCGCGGGTACGACGTGAAGGCCACCATCGGCCATATCCGCGACCTCCCCACCCGCAAGCTCGGCGTCGACATTGAGAACGACTTCCAGCCCGAGTACGTCACCATCAAGGGGAAGACCCAGACCCTCGCCGACCTCAAGAAGGCGGCGAAGAAGGCCCGCGCCATCTACCTCGCCACCGACCCCGATCGCGAGGGCGAGGCCATCGCCTGGCACGTGGCCGACCAGATGGAGACCAGCGCGCCGATCCACCGGGTGCGCTTCGAGGAGATCACCAAGGAAGCGGTGAAGGCGGCCATGGGCCGCCCCGAGGCCATCCGCAGCGACCTCGTCAATGCCCAGCAGGCCCGCCGCATCCTGGACCGGCTGGTGGGATACAAGACCAGCCCCATCCTCTGGCAGAGCATCAAGACCGGCCTCTCCGCCGGCCGGGTGCAGACCGTGGCCCTGCGGCTGATCGTCGAGCGCGAGCGCGCCATCCGGGCCTTCAAGCCCGAGGAGTACTGGACCATCGCCGCGGACTGTGCCAAGGGCGGGCAGGCCTTCACCGCGGAACTGAAGAAGATCGACGGCCATAACCCGGAGCTCGGCACCGAGGCCGCCGCCGCCGCCGTGGTGGCCGACCTCCGCAAGCTGCCCTTCATCGTCACCAAGGTGGAGCGGCGCAACCGGAAGAAGCGGCCCGGCGCCCCCTTCACCACCAGCACGCTGCAGCAGGAGGCGGCCAAGAAGCTCGGCTTCTCCGCCCGCCGCACCATGCGCGCCGCGCAGGACCTCTACGAGGGCATGGAGGTCGGCGAGGACGCGCCGGTGGGCCTCATCACCTACATGCGGACCGACTCGGTGCGCGTCTCCGACGCCGCGCTCGAGAATGTGCGCGGCTTCATCGGGCAGCAGTATCCCGCGGCGTACCTGCCGGAGACGCCCAACCAGTACACCTCCAAGGCTGCCCGGGTGCAGGACGCCCACGAAGCCATCCGGCCCACCGACGTGCGGCGCCGGCCGGAGGCGATGGAGCAGTACCTGGAGCCGGACCAGTTCCGGCTCTACCAGCTCATCTGGCAGCGCTTCGTGGCCTCCCAGATGAACCCCGCGATCTACGACATGACCGTCGTGGACTTCGACCTGGGACGCTACCTGCTCCGGGCCACCGGCTCGGTGATGATCTTCGACGGCTACCACATCCTCTACACCGAGGGCCGCGAGGCGGAGGAGGGCAAGAGCGTCGAGGACCTGGCGCCGATCCCGCCGCTGGAGACCGGCGACCGGGTCGACGTGCGGCAGATCGTCCCCAGCCAGCACTTCACCGAGCCGCCGCCCCGCTTCTCCGAGGCGAGCCTCGTCAAGGAGCTGGAGCGCCTGGGCATCGGGCGGCCTTCCACCTACGCGTCCATCATCAGCACCCTCACCGCGCGGGAGTACGTGAAGCTCGAGCAGCGGCGCTTCACGCCGACGGAACTCGGGGAGATGGTGGAGCAGATAATGGTGAGCCAGTTCCCCACCATCTTCAACGTCGAGTACACCTCCCAGATGGAGGACGAGCTCGACCGGGTGGAGGACGGCAAGCTGCGCTGGCAGCAGGCGCTGGCCGACTTCTACGGTCCCTTCTCGAAGGCGCTCGGGGCCGTGAACCTGGGCGCGATCGTGGCGGAGGCCCACGGCCTCAACCCCGAGGAGCTCGCCAAGGAAGTCTGCCCCAAGTGCGGGGCCCGCGTGGAGCTGCGCACCGGGCGGTTCGGGCCCTACTTCGCCTGCGTGAACTACAAGCAGACCTGCGACTACGTGAAGTCGCTCAAGAAGGCCCGGGCCCCCGACCGGCCCACCGACGAGAAGTGCCACCTCTGCGGCGCGCCGATGGTCATCAAGACCGGGCGGTTCGGCGAGTTCCTGGCCTGCACCCGGTACCCCGAGTGCAAGGGGACCCGCTCCGTGCCGCTCGGCATGAAGTGCCCCAAGTGCGACGTCGGCGACCTGGCCGAGCGCCGGACCAAGCGCGGCAAGTCGTTCTGGGGCTGCGTCCGCTACCCCGCCTGTGACTTCTCCACCTGGAACCGGCCCGTGGCCGACACCTGCCCGAACTGCGGCTGGGTGGGCATGGAGAAGAAGACCAGCAAGGCCGAGGGCGAGACCCGTACCTGCCTCAAGTGCCAGCACCGGGTGGTGGTGCTGGAGGCCGAGGAAGCCGGCGCGACGTGAGCGCGGCAGTGACCGTTGTCGGCGGCGGGCTCGCGGGCTGTGAGGCCGCCTGGGCCCTCGCCGAGCGCGGGTGCCGCGTCACTCTCCGCGAGATGCGCCCCGGGGTGCCGACCCCGGCCCACCAGACCGACCGGCTGGGCGAGCTGGTCTGCAGCAACTCCTTCAAGTCCATCGACCTCACCAACGCCCACGGGCTGCTCAAGGACGAGCTGCGCCGGCTGGGCAGCCTGCTGCTGCCCCTCGCCGACCAGGCCGCCGTGCCGGCCGGCGCCGCGCTGGCCGTGGATCGCGAGGTCTTTGCCCGCCTGGTGCACGAACGGGTGCTGGCCCACCCGCGGATCACGCTGGAGCGCGGGGAGGTGACGGAGCTTCCCTCGCCGGGCGTGGTGGCCACCGGGCCGCTGACCTCCGAGCGGCTGGCGCAGGCCATCGTGGAGCGGCTCACCCCGGCCGAGCCACCGAGCCACCGAGCCGCCGAGCCGCCGCGCCTCGCCTTCTACGACGCGATCGCCCCCATCGTGAGCCACGAGTCGCTCGACCGATCGCGCGTCTATGCCCTCTCCCGCTACGGCAAGGGCGGGGGCGACGACTACCTCAACTGCCCCATGACGAGGGAGGAGTACGACGCCTTTCTCGCCGCGCTCGTCGCGGCCGACCAGTTCACCGCCCACGCCTTCGACGCGGTGCCCTACTTCGAGGGGTGCCTTCCGGTGGAAGAAATGGCGCGCCGCGGCCCCGAGACGCTCCGCTTCGGGCCCATGAAGCCGGTGGGCCTCCCCGACCCGCGGACCGGCCGGGAGCCCTGGGCCGTGGTCCAGCTGCGGCGGGAGGACCGCGCCGGGCAGATGTGGAACCTGGTCGGGTTCCAGACCCGGCTCCGGATCCCCGAGCAGCAGCGCGTCTTCCGCACCATCCCCGGCCTCGAGGGGGCGGAGTTCCTGCGCTTCGGGAGCATCCACCGGAACACCTACCTCAACAGCCCCGCCTGCCTCGGGCCGGCGCTCTCCGCCCGGGATGACGACACGCTCTTCTTCGCCGGGCAGCTCACGGGGGTGGAGGGATACACCGAGTCGCTGGGCACGGGCTTGCTCGCCGGGATCAACCTGGCGCGGCGGCTGGCCGGCCAGGCACCATCGATTCCCCCCGCCACCACCATGCTCGGCGCGCTCTACCGCTATCTTCGGGAAGCCGACCCCGCGCACTTCCAGCCGATGAACGCCAACTTCGGCCTGCTGGAGCCGCTCGACGACGCGGCGGCCCGGCGGCTCGGCGGCAGGCACCGGAAGGACCAGAAGAAGGAGGCGCTGGTGCAGCGCGCGCGACAGGACTTCGACCGATGGGCGTCGCAACTCGCATGAAGCCGAGCCGCCGAGCCGCCGAGCCGCCGAGCCGGCCGGCGGAGCCACCGGGCCGCCCCGAGATCACCGCCTTCCTCGAACACCTCGAGAAGGAGCGCCAGGTCTCGGAGCACACCGTGCGCGCCTACGCCCGCGACCTGGAGGCCTTCGCCGCCTTCCTCGACCGGCACACCGGCGGCGACTGGGACTTCGGCCGGGTGGACCGGCTCGGGATCCGCGGCTTCCTCGGCGAGCTGCAGCGCCGCGGCCTCGCCAAGCGCTCCCTGGCGCGGGCGCTCTCCGCGGTCCGTTCCCTCTACCGCTTCCTGCAGGCGCATCATGGCCTCGAGAAGACCCCGATCCGCGCCGCCCGGGCGCCGCGGGTGGGCCGGACGCTCCCCAAGTACCTCGACCGCGAACGCACCGAGCGGGTATTCGAGGCGGCGGAACATCGCGCGGCGGGCGAGGAGCCGGCCGGGTTGCGCGACCTGGCGATCCTCGAGCTGTTCTACTCGAGCGGCCTGCGGCTCTCGGAGCTGGTGGGGCTCAACCTGCTCGACCTCGACCTGCTGAGCGACCAGGTGAAGGTGCGCGGCAAGGGCCGGAAGGAGCGCCTGGTGCCGGTGGGCAGCCGGGCCAGCCGCGCCCTCAGGCACTATCTCGAGGAGCGGGAGGCGCTGGCCCGGCTCCCCGGCGCGGACCGCCAGGCGGTGTTCCTCGGCCGGCGGGGGCGGCGGCTCACCGCGCGCACGGTGCAGCGGCTGGTGCATCGCGCCTTCGACGTCATCGGCGGGGACGGTCTCAAGACGCACTCGCTGCGGCACACCTTCGCCACCCACCTGCTCGACGCCGGCGCCGACCTGCGGGCCGTGCAGGAGCTGCTGGGCCACGCGAGCCTGAGCACCACCCAGATCTACACCCACACCAGCGTGGAGCGGCTCAAGCAGGTCTACCACAAGGCGCACCCCCGCGCCTGACGGCGGCGCGGGATTGACACCCTCCCGCGCCGCCCGTACGTTCGCGCCGTCCGCTCGCTGCGCGGCCCCCGGGGCGCCGCCCTGCCCGTGTCGTTCCGGTCCGGTTCCACCCTGTCAGTCACCGTCAGCATTGCCATCACGCGGCGCGGGGTCATTCCCCCGCCGCCACTCGAGGCGTCCCGGAGGTCGTGTGCGGCTCGGATCCCAGGCATCGCTTGCCCTCGCCCTCCTGGCGGCCGCCCTCACCGCCTGCTCCGACGACGACGGAACCGGTCCCTCGCGCCGGGTGCGGGCCGGGCTCCGCATGCTGCCGCTGGGCTGGGCGGTGGACCTGACGCCTGATGGCCGTGTGGCGGCGCTGCAGGACCCGCTCTCCGCGACGGGCAACCTCTACCTCTATGATGTCCGCACCGGCGTCCTCGAGTACAAGACGCAGGTGGGGAGCCCGCTGCGGGACTTCGCCACCGGCCTCTCGGCCAACGGGGTCGTCTCGGCGCACTACAGCGATCCGGTGCAGGCGGGGATCTGGACCGACCGGAGCGAGTGGACCAGCCTGGCCAGCGCCTACGCCAGCGGGTGCGGGGCGGACATCGCCAGCGCCTGGGACGTGAGCGCCGACGGCGCCTCGGTGGTGGGCCTGGTCTGGAACGGCTGCAACGCCGAGGCCTTCCGGTGGGATGCGCGGGGCCGGGGCATCATGACCCCACTCGAGCTGCTCGGGCAGGCGTATCCCGGCTCGCCCAACCCGCCGACCAACCGTGCCACCGTCATCAGTGACGACGGGTCCATCGCAGCCGGCTTTGCGCAGACCGACCTGGTGGACCGGTGGCCCGCCCGCTGGACGGCCGATGGCAGCGGCGAACTCCTGACCGGCAATGCCGCGGACCAGCCGGGGGAGGTGCTGGCGGTGAGCGCCGATGGCGCCGTGCTCGCCGGCACCTGGGGCGGCAGCGCCTTCACCTGGACGGAGGCGGGCGGCACGGTGCTCCTGGGCCAGCTGCCCGGCGGCGATCCGTTCTTCGATCCCTGCTTCGCCAACGCGGTGAGCGCGGAGGGCGCCCTGGTCGTCGGCAGCTGCGGCAATGCCTTCTTCTCGGTGGTGCAGCCCTTCGTCTGGACGGCCGCCGGCGGGATGCGCCCGCTCGCCGAGGTGCTGGACGCGGCGGGCATCGAGGTCCCGGAGGGGATCACCCTCAACACCATCGCCGCCGCGTCCACCGATGGCACGGTGCTCCTCGGCACCGCGACGGACGCGCAGTTCCACGCCCTGAGCTTCGTGCTCACGGTGCCCCTGTCGGCCTACGGCCTCTGAGCGGAGACGATCATGCCCCCGGTGCTCCGCGCGCGCCTTGCCCCCCTGCTGCTGGCCGGCCTGCTGGGCCTCGCCGCCTGCGGCGACGATGCCGGCGCCGGTCCCAACGCCGTCGCGTCGCTGGCCATCGCCGATACCGGCTTCGCCTTCGTGGCCCTCGGCCAGAACCACCTGTTCAGTGCCACCGCCCGGAGCGCCGGCGGGGAGCGGCTCGACGGGGTGGCCGTGCAGTGGTCGTCGTCCGACCCGGGCGTCCTGCAGGTGAACGGCGACGGCCTGGCCACCGCGGTGGCCACGGGGTCGGTCACCCTGGTCGCCGCGGCGGATGACGCGCGGGACTCGGTGACGGTGGTGGTCGACCAGGTGCCCGCCAGCCTCACGGTGGTCTTCGGCGACCGTCAGAGTTCCAATCCCGGCGGCACGCTGCCGACGCCCCTGACCGTCCAGGTCACCGACGCGCTCCGTCACCCGATCCCGGGGGTGGACGTGCAGTTCACCGCCGGGCCCGAGGGCGGGAGCGTGGGGAGTCCGGCGGTGACCACGGACTTCCTCGGCATCGCCAGCAGCGACTTCACGCTCGGGGCGGCCACGGGCGGTTACACCGTGACCGCGAGCGTGGCCGGGACCGCCCTGGCCGCCGGCTTCACGCTGCGCACCGCCGGCCCGTTCGACCTGGAGCTGCTGTGGCTCTCGCCGGCGAGCCCGGGCGTGCAGGGCGCCTTCGCCGACGCCGAGGAACGCTGGGAGGCGATCATCGCCGGCGACCTGCCGGACGACTACGCCCTGGTGCCCGCGTTCAGCTGCGGCTCCAATCCCGACCTCGACCGCTCGCTCGACGACCTGCTCATCTTCGTCACCATCGCGCCGATCGACGGCCCCGGCGGCATCCTCGGGCAGGCGGGGCCGTGCTACTACCACTCCGTCGGCGGCCTCCCGGCCATCGGCGACATGTACTTCGACGAGGACGACCTCGCGAGCCTCCAGCAGGCGGGACAGCTGCAGGCGGTGGTGCTGCACGAGATGGGGCACGTCCTCGGCTTCGGCACGCATTGGGACGCGCTCGGCCTCCTCGCGGAGCCGGCGCTCCAGGGCGGGCTCGACCCGCACTTCACCGGCGCGCAGGCGATCGCGGCGTTCGACCTGGCCGGTGGCACCGGGTATGCCGCGGGTGCCAAGGTCCCGGTGGAGGACCAGTACGGACCCGGCACCGCCGACGGCCACTGGCGGGAAAGCGTGTTCCTCACCGAGCTCATGACCGGCCTCCTCGACTATGGCGTCACGCCGCTCAGCGCCGTCACGCTGGCGTCCTTCGCCGACCTCGGCTACGCGGTGGACACCACCCAGGCTGAACCGTTCGCCCTGGCGGCCCCGTCGGCCCTGCCCGCGGCCGCCCGGCGGCTGCACTTCGGACCCGACCTGCTGCACTACCCGCCGCGCCGCCTCGACCCGCGGGCCCGGATCCGGCCCCCGTACCTCCCCCCGGCCAGGCCCTGACCGGGGCGGCCCCCCCCGCGCGGCGCGACGGCCCCCGGTGGCTGCTAGATTCCCCCGCCGTGACCCCGGGGCGACGACCGTCGCCGCCCCGGCGCCCACCGGGAACCCCTCATGACTGCGTACCACGGCACCACGATCCTGGCCGTCCGCAAGAACGGCCGCGTGGCCCTCGGCGGCGACGGCCAGGTGAGCATCGGCGACACCGTCGTGAAGGCCACCGCCACCAAGGTCCGCGCCCTCAAGGGCGGCAAGGTGCTCGCGGGCTTCGCCGGCTCGGTGGCCGACGCCATCACCCTCTATGAGAAGTTCGAGGAGAAGCTCGACCGCTACCCGGGCAACCTGCCGCGCGCCTCGGTGGAACTGGCCAAGGACTGGCGCAGCGACCGGGTCCTGCGCCGGCTGGAGGCGCTGCTCGTCGTCTCCGACCCCGAGCACACCTTCCTGCTTTCGGGCGGCGGCGAGCTGATCGAGCCGGACGACGGCATCCTCGCCGTCGGTTCCGGCGGGAACTACGCGCTGGCCGCGGCGCGGGCACTGCTCCCCGACGACCGGCTCTCTGCCCGGGACATCGTGCAGCGCGCGCTCGAGATCGCCGCCGACATCTGCGTGTTCACCAACCGCAACCTCACCATCCTGGAACTGTGAGCGGGGCGGGGGCGCGGATGCTCGTGATCCTCGGCACGCTGGCGCTGCTCTTCGGCGCGCTGGTGTCGCTCTACACCGCGCACGGCTGGGGCGAGATGGCGGGGATCCAGCCCGGTGGGGACAAGAGCGGGCTCGGCGGGCTCGCGTTCCTGCTGTTCTTCCAGGCCCTGCGGTGGGTGGCGCTGGCGGTGGCCCTGGCGGCCGCGGTGGGCGCCGGCGGGTTCGCGGCGCTCACGCCCGCGAGGGGACACCAGTTCCTGCTCGTGCTCGGCCTCCACGCCTTGCTGGGCCTGGCGAGCTACGCCGCCTTCAACTGGATCGCCAACGGCGTCACCCGGGACCAGATGGGCCCCCAGCGATTCGCCTGGTTCTTCGCCGTCGTCCTGCCCCTCCCCGCCTTCCTGGCGGCCGCCTGGGGCCTGTGGCAGGGCTGGCTGCTGCGGCACCCCCGGCTGGGCCTGGCGCTTGCCCTGGCAGTGCTGCTGCTGCACCTGCTGCCCTTCCGGAGCATGATGCTCGACATGCGGCGGAGTGCGGCGCGGCTCAAGGCCCTCCGGTCGGCCGAGACGGCGCCGGTGGCCGCCCCCGAGGCGGCGTCCGACTAGTTTCCTGCCATGACCGAGCCGACCGAAGACCCCACGCCCGCCGGTGCCGCCGCGCCCCCGGCGCCGCCCCCCTGGCTCGAGGAACTGCCGCCGCGCCAGATCGTGGCGGAGCTGGAGCGCTACATCGTCGGCCAGGACGCCGCCAAGCGGGCCGTCGCGATCGCCATCCGCAACCGCTGGCGCCGGGCCCAGACCCCCGACGAGATCCGGGACGAGATCACCCCGTACAACATCATCCTGATCGGACCCACCGGCGTCGGGAAGACCGAGGTGGCGCGCCGCCTGGCGCGGCTGGCGGGGGCGCCGTTCATCAAGGTCGAGGCCTCGAAGTTCACCGAGGTGGGCTACGTGGGGCGCGACGCGGAGTCCATGGTGCGCGACCTCGTGGACGCCGCGATCAGCATGGTGCGCACCGAGCGCGAGGACGAGGTCTATCCCCAGGCGGAGACCCGCGCCGAGGAGCGCCTGCTCGACATCCTGCTGCCGCCCCCCGCGCCCCCGCCGCCCCCGGCCCCCGGGGCCGAGAAGCGGCCGGGCATCTTCGTGGTGAGCCCGGGGGGCCAGGCGCGGCCCGAGCCCGCCGCGGGCAGCGAGGAGGAGCGCCGGGCCCGCTCCCGCGAGAAGCTCCGGCAGATGCTCAAGGACGGCAAGCTCGACGACCGCGAGGTCGAGATCGAGGTGACGCCGCAGAACTACCCGATGCTCGACCTCATGCAGCCCCCCCAGGGCATGGAGGGGGAGCAGGTCAACTTCTTCGAGATGTTCCAGGAGATGCTGCCGCGGCGGAAGAAGCGCCGCACCCTCCGGGTGCCGGAGGCGCGCCGCCTGCTGGTGGACGAGGAGCTCAAGAAGCTGGTGGACATGGACGACGTGGTGAACGAGGCGCTCGACCGCACCGAGAACCACGGCATCATCTTCATCGACGAGATCGACAAGATCGCGGGCGAGCGCGGCACCGCCACCGGGCCCGACGTCTCCCGCGAGGGCGTGCAGCGGGACCTGCTCCCGATCGTCGAGGGCTGCACCGTCCAGACCCGGTACGGCTACGTCCGCACCGACCACATCCTCTTCCTCGCGGCCGGCGCCTTCCACGTCTCCAAGCCCTCGGACCTGATCCCGGAGCTGCAGGGTCGCTTCCCCATCCGGGTGGAGCTCACCAGCCTGACCGAGGCCGACTTCGTGCGGGTGATGACCGAGCCGGAGAGCGCGCTGACCAAGCAGTACCAGGCGCTGGTGGCGGCGGAAGGCGCCGCGCTGGAGTTCACCCCGGACGGGATCGAGGAGATCGCGCGGGTGGCGTGGCTGGCCAACGACCGGATGGAGAACATCGGGGCCCGTCGGCTCCACACCGTGATGGCCACGCTGATGGACGAGCTGCTCTTCGAGCTGCCGGATTACCCGGAAAAGCGGGTGGTCTTCGACCGCGCCGCGGTGCGGAAGCGCCTCGAGAAGATCATCGACGACGACGACCTGCGGCGGTACATCCTCTAGGCGGCTCGGCGGCTCGGCGGCTCGGCGGCTCGGCCCTACCGCCCAACCGCCTAACCGCCCAACCGCCCAACCGCCCTACCACCCCTCCGCGCCGCCGTCCTTCCGCCGGTCGCTGCCCGCCACGTAACCGGTGCCCTCGCGGATGATCAGCTGGGCGCCCCCGGCGTTGTCGGGGTGCAGGGTCTCCACCTGGTGCCCGAGCGCCGCCAGCGCCTCGCGGACCCCCGCCGGCATTCCCTCCTCCAGTCCCACCCGCACCCCGTCGTAGTGCCGGAACCGCGGCGCGTCGGCCGCCTGCTGCGGGTCCATGCCGAACAGCACCAGGTCGAGCAGCACCTGCACGTGGCCCTGGGGCTGCATGGCCCCGCCCATCACGCCGAAGCTCATCCACGGCTCCTCGCCGGCGGCCATGGTGCGGGTGACGAACGCGGGGATGAGCGTGTGCCGTGGCCGCTTGCCCGGCGCCACCGTGTTCGGGAGCCCCGGCTCCAGCGTGAAGCCCGCGCCCCGGTCCTGCAGCATGAACCCGGTCCCCGGCACCACGATCCCGGATCCGAACTCCTCGTAGAGGCTGTTGATGAAGCTCACCATGTTCCCGGCGCTGTCGGCCGTGGTCAGGTAAATCGTCTCGCTCGCCGTGGCCGGGGTGCCCGGCTCGGTCCACGCCATCGCCCGGGTGGTGTCGAGCAGCCGGCGGCGGCTGGCCAGGTAGGCGTCGTCGAGCAGCGCCGGGACGCCCACCGTCATGGCGCGTTCATCGCCCACGTATCGCGCCAGGTCGGCGAAGGCGAGCTTCTTGGCCTCGATCAGGCGATGCAGGTAGGGCGCGCTGTTGTGTCCCAGGGCAGCCAGGTCGTAGGGCTCGAGCAGGCGCAGCATCATGAGCGCCGCGATGCCCTGGTTGGGGGGCGGCAGCTCCCACAGCCGGTAGCCGCGGTACGGCGCGGAGATCGGTGTCACCCACTCCACCTCGTGGGCCCGCAGGTCGTCCAGCGTGAGGAAGCCGCCCAGCTGCGCCAGCCGCGCCACCACCCGGGCGCCCAGCGACCCGCCGTAGAGCGTGCCCGGCCCCTCGGCCGCCACCTGCCGGAGCGTCGCGGCCAGGTCCGGATTGCGGAACCACTCGCCCGCGGCGGGGGCCCGGTCCCCGTCCACCAGGAAGGTGTGCCGGGCGCCGGCGTCCCGGCGGAGCACCGCGACCTGGCCGGCCCACTGGCGCGCGATGATCGGCGTGACCGCGAAGCCGCTGTCCGCGATCCGGATGGCCGGCGCGAGCAGTTCGCCCAGCGGCCTGGTGCCATAGCGCCGCGCCAGCGCGTCCCATCCCGCCAGCGCGCCGGGCACCGTCACCGGCTCGGGGCCGCGATCGGGCACCACGGTGTGGCCGCGGGCCAGGATCGCCTCGCGAGTCATCCCGGCGCCCGCACGGCCGCTGGAACGGACCGCCACCAGCCGGTGCTCCCGCGCCACCCAGACCAGCGCGAACATGTCGCCGCCCAGCCCGGTCATGTGCGGCTCCACGACCGCGAGCACGGCCGCCGCGGCGACCGCGGCATCCACGGCGTTGCCGCCACGGGCGAGGACCTCCCGGCCGGCCTCGCTTGCCAGGTGCTGGCTGGTGGCCACCACGCCGCGCGCCGCGTGGACCGGGGAACGGGACTGGGCGGGGAGCGGCGTGACGGGCATCAGGCAGAGCACCGCAATGGGGAGGAAGTTCTTCATGATGGGAGAATGCCGGCCGTCCCGACCTCCCGCAAGGGAGCGACGGGACGTACTCTTGGGCATGCGAACCCTTCTCGCCGGACTCCTGCTGCTCGGCGCCCCCGCGCTCGCCGCGCAGGACCTCCTCATCCGCCACGCCGAGATCTACGACGGCACCGGCGCCGCTCCGCGACGGGGCGACGTCCGGGTGCGTGCCGGCCGCATCGCCGCGATCGGCGACCTGGCCCCGGGCCCGGACGAGTCCGTGGTCGATGCCGCCGGGCTGGCCCTCGCGCCCGGCTTCATCGACACCCACAGCCACGCCGATGAGGACCTGGGCGACTACCCCGATGCCCTGGGCGCGGTGAGCCAGGGCATCACCACGATCGTCGGGGGTCAGGACGGGTCGTCCCCGTTCCCGCTCGCGGCGTTCCTGGCCGAGCGGGAGCGTCACCCCGCCGCGGTGAACCTGGCGATGTATGTCGGCCACGGGACGCTGCGCGACATCGTGCTCGGCCGCGACTTCGGCCGGGTCAGCACCCCCGAAGAGGTGGGCCGGATGAAGCTGCTGCTGCGGCGCGAGCTGGCCGCCGGCGCCCTGGGCCTGTCCACCGGCCTCGAGTACGACCCCGGCATCTACAGCGCCCCCTCCGAGGTGATCGACCTCGCCCGGGTCACCGCGGCCGCCGGCGGCCGCTACATCAGCCATGTCCGGAGCGAGGACCGGCACTTCTGGGCCGCCATCGAGGAGATCATCACCATCGGCCGTGAGGCCAGGCTGCCGGTGCAGGTCTCCCACACCAAGCTCGCCATGCGGTCCCTCTGGGGCGGCGCCGACTCGCTGGTGCGCCGGCTCGACGCCGCCCGCCGCGAGGGTATCGACATCACCGGCGACATCTACCCCTACACCTACTGGCACTCCACGCTCACGGTGCTGTTCCCCGATCGCGACTACCGCGACCGCGCCGCCGCCGAGTTCGCCGTCACCGAGGTCTCCACGCCGGAGGGGCTGCTGCTCGGCATCTACCGCCCCAACCCGGAATTCTCGGGGCGGACGCTCGCCGACGTGGCGCGCGAGCTGGGCCTCGATCCCGCCGACGCGCTGATGGAGCTCATCCGCCGCGCCGAGGTGGCGCGTGCCGAGGGCGTGGAAGGGGTGGAGAGCGTGATCGGCACCAGCATGATCGAGCCCGACATCGACCGGCTCATGCAGTGGCCGCACATGAACTTCTGCACCGACGGCTCGCTCGCCGGCCGGCACCCCCGCGGCTTCGGCAGCTACCCGCGGATCCTCGGGCGCTACGTGCGCGAGCGGGGGGTGCTGGGCCTGGCCGACGCCATCCACAAGTCCACCGGGCTCGCCGCCGACCACATGGGCCTGACCGGCCGGGGCCGGATCGCGCCCGGCCAGGCCGCCGACCTCGTGCTCTTCGACCCCGCCACCGTGCAGGACCGCGCCACCCCGGCCGAGCCGCAGGCGGTGAGCGTCGGGGTGCGGCGCGTCTGGGTGAACGGCCAGGTGGTGTTCGCCGACGGGGCGGCCACCGCGGCGCGGCCCGGGCGGGTGCTGCGGCGGGAACCGGCGCGGTGACCCGCGACCGCCTCCTCCCGGAGGAGCTGCGGCGCCGGCTGGGCCGCGTGGGGTTCGCCATCGTGGTGGTGCTGGTGGGGGGCACCGTCGGCTACATGCTGCTCGAGGGCTGGACCTTCCTCGAGGGCATCTACATGACCGTGACCACCATCGCCACAGTCGGCTTCGGCGAGGTCCGCCCGCTGAGCAACACCGGGCGCTGGTTCACCATCATCCTCATCGTCTCGGGCACCGGCGTCATGGCGTTCCTGCTCGGGACCATCGTCGAGTACGTGGTGAGCGGCGAGCTCACCGGAGCGCTCAGGAGGCGTCGGGTGCAAGAGGCCATCGACCAGCTGCGCGACCACTACATCATCTGCGGCCACGGCCGGGTGGGGCAGGAGGTGGTGCACGACCTCGAGGAGGCGGGCGTCCCGGTGGTGATCCTGGACCGCACCCCGCCCGGCGAGGAGCTGCTGCGCAACCACCAGTGCCTCGCGGGCGACGCCTCCGACGACCAGCTGCTGGTGCGCGCCGGGGTGGCGCGGGCCCGGGGGCTCGTGGCCGCCACCGGCGACGACAACGCCAACATCGTCATCTCGCTGACCGCCCGCGCGCTCAACCCGACCCTGGTGATCGTCGCCCGCGCCAGCCACCCCGGCGCCGAGGCCAAACTCCTCCGCGCCGGCGCCAGCCACGTCATCTCGCCCTACCGCATCGGCGGCCGGCGGATGGCCACCCAGCTGCTGCATCCCCGGGTCACCGACTTCCTGGACCGGGTGATGCATTCGCGCGAGGTCGAGTTCTGGATCGAGGAGACCCGGGTGGAAGCGGCCAGCCGGCTGGCCGGGCGCCCGCTGGGCGAGGCCGGGATCGCCGCGGCCACCGGCGTCAACCTGCTGGCCCTGGCCCGCCAGGGTGACGGCGTCCTGCTCACCAACCCGGGCGAGGCCACCCGGCTCGAGGCGGGCGACGTGCTGATCGGCTTCGGCACCCGGGAACAGCTGGCGCGGCTGGCGCGCCTGGCCGGCGGCGCCGCGTCCTAGGCGGGGCTCATCGCGTCGGCATCCGGAGCAGCAGGGCAATCCAGCCGACCCCCATGCCGCTCAGCGCCACCTGGCCCGCCGGGTGGGGCATGAAGAACAGCACCGTCACGCCGATGCTCACCGCGATGAAGCCGATGGCCATGACCTTGTGGCGGAGGGCCATGGCGCGGTGGTCGCGCCAGTTGATGATCATCGGCCCGAAGGTGCGGGTGTTGAGCAGCCAGTTGTAGAACCGCGCCGAGGCGCGCACGTAGCAGGCGGCCGCGAGCAGCAGGAAGGGCGTGGTGGGCAGCAGCGGCAGGAAGGCACCCAGCACCGCCAGCCCCACGCTCGCGTGCCCCGCCGCCAGCAGCCAGAACCGCGCGATCCCCGAGCGCGCCAGCCGCACTTCGTGGGTGTAGTCCTTCCGCTCCTCGCCCATGCTCCCATCCCCGTCCACGTTCCGCCCCCCCCAGCCCCCGTAGAGTATCGGCAGCGCGACGCCCTTGCCCCCGGCGCCGGAGCCTCGCTAGACTGCGACTGCCAAAATGGCCGACTCGCGGTACGAGAGATCCATGCCCAAGCGCGACTTCCTGGCGATCCCCGACTTCTCCCGGGCCGAGCTCGAGGCCCTGTTCGAGCTGGCGCTGACCATGAAGCGCGGGGACTACGTCGCCCGCCCGCTGGCCGGGAAGACCCTGGCCATGATCTTCGGCAAGACCTCCACCCGGACCCGCGTCTCGTTCGAGGTCGGCACCTGGCAGCTGGGCGGCCACGCGCTGTTCCTCTCCTCCCGCGAGATCCAGCTGGGCCGGGGCGAGCCGATCCGCGACACCGCCCGGGTGCTCTCCGGATACGTGGATGGCATCATGATCCGGACCTACGCCCACACGGAGGTGGAGGAGCTGGCCCGCTTCGCCACGGTGCCGGTGATCAACGGCCTCACCGACCTGCTGCATCCCTGCCAGATCCTCGCCGACGTGCTCACCATGCGCGAGGCCTTCGGCGGCTGGGAAGGGAAGGTGGTCGCGTGGGTCGGCGACGGCAACAACATGGCCAATACCTGGCTCCAGGCCGCGGCGCTGCTGGGCTTCGAGCTCCGGATCGCCTGTCCCGAGGGGTATGAACCGAGCCGGGCGATCTTCGAGGCGGCGGCGGCCCGCACCCCGGTGAGCATCACCGAGCTCCCCGAGGAGGCCGTGGCGGGGGCCCACGTGGTCACCACCGACGTCTGGGCCTCGATGGGGCACGAGACCGAGACCGAGGCGCGCCGCGCCGCCTTCACCGGGTACGGCGTGGACGAGAAGCTGATGGCCCTCGCCCGTCCCGAGGCGATCTTCCTGCACTGCCTCCCCGCCCATCGGGGCGAGGAGGTCAGCGACGCGGTGCTCGAGGGACCCCGGTCGCGGGTCTGGCTCGAGGCCGAGAACCGGCTGCACATCCAGAAGGCCCTCCTGGCCACGCTCATGGGATCCCACTCACGATGACCACGCTCCTGCGCACCCCGCTCTTCGACGTCCACAAGGCCCTCGGCGCCAAGATGGTCCCCTTCGCGGGCTGGGAGATGCCGGTGCAATACTCCGGCGGCATCCTCGCGGAGCACCGCGCCGTCCGCGAGGACGCGGGCATCTTCGACGTCTGCCACATGGGCGAGTTCGAGGTCACCGGTCCCGACCGCAACGCCTTCGTCAACCGGGTCACCACCAACGATGTCGCCGCGCTCGCGCCGGGCCAGGTGCAGTACTCGGCCTTCCTGAACGAGAAGGGCGGCGTCGTCGACGACTGCACCGTCTATCGCTTCGAGGACAAGGTCATGCTGGTCGTCAACGCGGCCAACATCGACAAGGACTGGGAGCACGTGGTGGCCCAGAAGAAGGGCGCCAACGTGCGGATCCGGAACGTCTCCGACGCCGTGGGGCTGCTCGCCCTCCAGGGGCCCCGCTCCGAGGCCATCCTGCAGCCCCACACCGAGACCATCCTCCGCGACATCGGCTACTACCGCTTCGCCACCGGACGGGTGGCGGGCGCCGGCTGCTTCATCTCGCGCACCGGCTACACCGGCGAGGACGGCTTCGAGCTGTACTGCCGCGCCCAGGACGCCGTCACCCTCTGGGAGGCGCTCGCCGGCCCCGGGAGGGCCACCCCGATCGGGCTGGGCGCCCGCGACACCCTGCGGCTCGAGGTGGGCTACGCCCTCTACGGCAACGACATCGACGACGAGACCACGCCCCTCGAGGCCGGCCTCGGCTGGATCACCCGCATCGACAAGGGCGCCCCGTTCATGGGCGAGGCCGCGCTCAAGCAGCAGAAGCTCGCCGGCGTGCAGCGCCGCCTGGTCGGGTTCCGCATGGTGGGGAAGGGCATTCCCCGCCACGGGATGCCCACCCTGGTCGAGGGCGTGGCCTGCGACGTGGTCCGCAGCGGCACCATGAGCCCGAGCCTCGGCTACGCCATCGGGACCACCTACCTGCCCACCAGCCACGCGGCGGTCGGCAGCCGGTTCCAGGTGGACATCCGGGGCGAGGCCCTCGAGGCCGAGGTGGTCAAGCGGCCGTTCTATACCAAGGGGTCGGTCCGCCGGTAGGACGGCCGTTGCACCCGCCGCCATGTCGATCCGCCTCGCGATCCTGACCATCTCCGATGCCGGCAGCCGGGGCGAGCGTGCCGACGCCTCCGGCGACGCCATCGCCGCCTGGGCGGCCGCGCGGGGCCACGACGTCGTGGCGCGGGCCCGGGTCGCGGACGAGGCGCCGGCCCTCCGCGGGACACTCGTGCGCTGGGCCGACACCGACCACGCCGACCTGGTCCTCACGACCGGCGGCACCGGCCTCACCGCGCGTGACGTCACCCCCGAGGCCACCCGCGCCGCGCTGGACAAGGAGGCCCCGGGCATCGCCGAGGCGCTCCGGATGTCGGCCTATCCCCGCTTCCACCGCGCCGCGCTCTCCCGCGGCGTCGCCGGGGTGCGGGGACGGACGCTGATCGTGAACCTGCCGGGGAGTCCGGGCGGGGTGCGGGACGGCCTGGCCGTGCTGGATGACCTCGTCGTCCACGCGGTGGAGCTGGTCCGCGGAACCCGCACCGGGCACTGACTCATGGCTTCCCAGATCCTGCTGACGATGGACGACCTCGAGGCCGCCGTGCGCGTGAACGCCGCGCTCGAGGCCGCCGGGCACGCCACCGCGATGGTCTCCTCCCTCGATGACGCCCGCCAGGTCATGCGCCGGGTGGCGCCGGAACTGGTGGTGATCACGGGGGCGGTCTACGAGCCGATGGCCCGCCAGCTGGCCGCCCTGGCCCGCGACGCGGAGATCTCCACCCTGGCCCTGCTCGAGGCCACCGACCAGCATGCCACCGACCGCGACACCCGGGCGGTGGACGTCACCGAGATCGCGGTCAAGCCGGTGAACCCCGCCGAGGTGGTGCACCTGGCCGAGCGGCTGGTGGCCCGGCGCGCGCTGCAGCAGCGGACGGGGATCATCGGCGAGTCGGCCCCGATCCAGGAACTGCTGGTCAAGGTGGAGCAGATGGCCCCGGTCTCGAGCACCGTGCTCATCCAGGGCGAGTCGGGCACCGGCAAGGAGCTGGTGGCCAAGGCCATCCACGACCTCTCCCCCCGCCGCGGCAAGCCGTTCATCGCCGTCAACTGCGCCGCGCTGCCCGAGACCCTGCTCGAGAGCGAGCTCTTCGGGCACGAGAAGGGCGCCTTCACCGGCGCCGCCGAGCGGCGCCTGGGGCGCTTCGAGCTGGCCGACACGGGGTCCATCTTCCTCGACGAGATCGGCGAGATCCCCGCCAGCGTCCAGGTGAAGCTGCTGCGCGTCCTCGAGACCCGGACGTTCTTCCGCCTGGGCGGGGTGTCGCCCATCAAGGTGGACGTGCGGGTGGTGGCCGCCACCAACCGGAGCCTCCGCGACTCGGTGGGGCTCGGCGAGTTCCGGGACGACCTGTACTACCGTCTCAACGTCCTGACGCTCTACCTGCCGCCGCTCCGGGAGCGGCGGGGCGACATCCCGCTGCTGGTCCGGCGTTTCGTCCGGGAACTCGCCCAGACCCACGACCGCCCCTTCCGGGGTATGACCCAGGAGGCCATGCAGCGGCTGGTGGAGGCGCCCTGGCCGGGCAATGTGCGGCAGTTGCGCAACCTCATCGAGTCGATGGTGGTTCTGGCTCCGGGACGGGAGGTCCGGGCCTCGGACATTCCCGCGGATGTGTTGGAGGGAGCCGACAGATTGCTCCCGGTCCGGATCGGCATGCCCGGGGTGGGACAGGGCGGTCCCGGGGGCCAGGAACTGGAGTTTATCCTCAGGAATATCATGGACTTACGGTTCCAGCTGGAGGAGCTCCGGCGCCGCCTGGACGACCGTCCCCAGCGGGTGCAGGTCATCGAGCTCGGGGAGAGCCACCCGGTGGCCGACGTTTTGCCAGCGAATGAGCCGGAGGAGCGTGGTGCCGTCGTCTACCGGCCGGGGATGACCATGGCCGAGGTCGAAAAGGAGGCCATCGCCGCCGCGCTCGTCCAGCACCGTGGCAACCGCCGCAAGGCGGCCGAGGTCCTGGGGATCGGTGAGCGGACGCTCTACCGGAAGATCCGAGCTTACAAACTAGACTAGGTGACACCACCTAAGTCGTGACGAGAATTGTATTTCCCTGTTCGGGCATCCTTGACATGCCCGGACTCGGGTCACATATTGGCAGCGAGACCCAGTACCCCCAACGAACCAGGGTCTTCTCCAGTGATCTTCTCGATCGATCCAGGTACATGCGTCGCATGCCTGGCGTGTGTTCGTGTCTGCCCGACAGGCGCCGTCGAGGTGCAGGAGCCCCTCGTTCGTATCGAGGAGGGCTCGTGCATCCGCTGCGGCCTCTGCGTGCCGGCCTGCCCGCACGACGCGATCGAAGTCACCGGCGAACTGGGGCGGGCCATGGCGGTGGCCTCCCGCGGGGGCGGGGTGCTGATTCTCTCGCCCGAGGCGGCGGCGCATTTCTACCCCGCCACGCCGGAGCAGGTCGTGAACGCCTGCTACGCCGCCGGGTTCCGGATGGTGAACCGGGGCGTGCTCGGCGATGAGCTGGTGGCGCAGGAGTACCTCAAGCTGTGGCAGGACCCGAGCTGGGGCACCCTGATCCGGTCCACCGACCCGGTGGTGGTCGACACCATCCGGCGGGAGTTCCCGGAGCTGGTGCCCTACCTGGCCCCGGTGACCATTCCCGCGGTGGCCGAAGCGCGGTACCTGCGGGCGCAGCTGGGGGAGCGGCTGGAGATCGTCTTCGCGGCGGTGTGCCCGCCGGCGGGGCGTCCGGAGCTGGACGCGGCGATCACCTTCAAGGACCTGGACCAGCTGCTCCGGCTGCGGGGGGTGAACCCGCAGGGGCAGCCGGACTACTTCGTCCGGGTGCCGAGCGAGCGGCGGCGTCACCTCTCGACCGCGGGCGGGCTGCCGATCGCCCTGCTGGAAGAGGTGCCCTACACCAGCAAGCGCTTCCGCAAGGTGCGGGGGCTCTCGGAGCTGCGGGCGCTGGCCCGCGCGGTCACGGTCGACCGGATGGACCTGGGCTTCGTGGACGTGCTGTCGCACGAGGGGTGGCTCGACCACCCGCTCTCGGGCCCGCGCGAGGAGCTGTTCTGGCGCCGGTCGCTGGTGGCGAGCACCGAGCCGCCGCGGAGCCGCTACGCGGTGGTCGACCAGTCGGTGGTGGCGAGCTACGGCGCCACCTTCCAGATCGAGCCGCGGCTGCAGCAGGCCGACCCGACCCGGGTCGAGGAGCTGCTGGAGGCCATCGGGCCGGGGCCCAACGGGAAGGCCTGGGACTGCCGGGCCTGCGGCTTCGCGAGCTGTGAGCTGTTCGCCCACGCGGCGGCGATGGGCCGGGCGAGTCTCCGGCAGTGCCCCCCGCACCAGGCGCGGCGGGTGGAGGAGGCCGAGCGCGACAGCGCGGTCGACGCGCTGACCGGGCTCTCCGCCTACCGGGTGCTGCACGACCGGCTGACGTACGAGATCGAGCGCAGCAAGCGGAGCCTCGAGGGGTTCGCGCTGCTGTTCATCGACCTGGACTACTTCAAGCAGGTGAACGACCAGTTCGGGCACGAGGCGGGGAACCAGGTGCTCAAGGCGGTGGCCGCGGAGATCCGCCACGCCATCCGCGCCTCGGACCTGGCGGCGCGCTACGGGGGCGACGAGTTCGTGGTGATCCTCACCCGGACCGACCTGGACGGCGCCAACCGCGTGGCCGAGGCCATCCGCGCCGGCATCGAGGGCGTGGGGCGCCGGCTGGGGTACCCGGTCGGGCACGTGACGGCGAGTATCGGGGTGGCCGAGTACGACGTGGGCCGCCCGCATGAAGGTGACCTCCTGGTGCAGGCCGACCGGGCGCTCTATCAGGCGAAGTCCCTGGGGCGGAACGCCGTCGCGTGACGGCCGCCGCCCATGAGGAGTAGACCGACGTGACCGGACCGTCCCCCCTGCGGCAGCCCGATCAGCCCCCGCGCGACGCGCGCGCCGGGGGCACGTTCGAGAACGCCCCCGATCCCTGGGGCGTGCGGCGCGCGGAGAACCTGCTCACCAGCCTCGAGGGCGTGCTCTCGGCCCGGGTCGTCACCACGCCCCTCGGCGAGGTGAGCGAGGTGCACATCCTGGCCAACGCCGGGCTGCAGCCCAAGCAGCTGGTCCGCAACATCGAGTCCGCCCTCCTGGCGCAGCTCGGCCTCAAGGTTGACCACCGGAAGATCAGCATCGCCCAGACCGCCGAGGTGCGGCCGCTCGAGGTGGTGGAGAAGGGCGTCGCCCGCGACCGCGCCATGAAGCGCGCGGCGCTGTTCGAGTCGCTGTTCGTGGCGCCGGGCAAGCGGCCCCACCGGGTGAGCCTCACCGTGTCGCTGTCGTTCGGGGGGAAGACCGGCACCGCGGAGGAGGAATCCTCCGACACCCCGCGCAGCAAGGTCGAGGCGGCCGCCCGCGCGGCGGTGCATGTCCTCGACCAGCTGCTCTCCGACCACTCGGTGGCGCTCGAGGGCGCCAAGATGGTCGACGCCTTCGACCGGCAGTTCGTCCTGGTGGCGGTGCAGGGGCTCGGGGGCCGCGAGGCCGTGCTCCTGATCGGCACCGCGGAGATCAAGGAAAGTGCGGAGCGGGCGGCGGTGTTCGCCGTCCTCGATGCCACCAATCGCTGGGCCGAGGCCCGGCGACCGACATAGCGAAAGGAAAAAACGGCGGCAGCCCTGGTCTCGGTGCGGGTCAGCAGTAGCGGAGGCTAGCGGAACAATTGATGAGCGGAGCGTCGGCCATGCCATAGCGAGGCTTGGCTCCTTCCGAGGGTTCTTTCAGTACTCGACAAGGAGACGCTCATGCACGCTGCATATGCTCTGGTCGCGACGTTTGTCGTGAAGGCCGCGGTGAAGCTTTTCACTGCGTCTGAAGGGCAGACTTGGAGCTAGTTTAGTCCGAAACATGGGGCTGCCGCCCCTACTTGAAGGAAACGATGGCCGGATACGATACGCGGGTCCGATTGTATGTCCTGGGTGTGGTGGTTCTAGCGGCATTGCTGCTGGCACCAGCGTACGCCATTGGGATCCCGTTCCCGGGTGTCTGGGCATTGGTGAGTTTTACCCTTGTCTCATTTCTCCTCGATCGATCAGGCAGCGATCTGAGGCTGGAGGCGAGGGGCTCAACTTCTTTTGTGGTGCATCTCGCGGGTGGCCTTCTGTTCGGCCCCTTTTGGGGTGGCCTCATCGCAGGCTCCTCGACGGCGTTGGCGCAGGCCGTTGAACAGCAGCCACCGCTCAAGGCGATCTTCAATTCAGCCCAGCGAATGGTCTGCGTCGCGGGCGCCCTCCTCATCGTCTACTCAGTCGGTGGCTCGGTACCGATCATCGATTTTGGCGGTGGAGCTTCCGATGCAGGGGTGGAGCTCCAGAAGGGTCTCTGGTATTTCCTTCTCTTTGCAGCCGGCTACTTCGCCATCAACACGAGCGCAGTCAGTCTCGCGGTGTCATTGAGCTCGGGTAGGCGGTTCTCCGAAGTTTGGAACATGAACGTTCGCGGGGTGGTTGGTTACGATGTTGGGGCCAGCCTTCTTGCTGTCGTCCTGGCATGGCTCTATTCCTGGTCAGAACGCGCGTTCAATTTCGGTACTTTGGCCTTCGTCATCACACTTGCGCCGATTCTCGTTATCCGTCACATCTACGGGCTTTACAGGCGTCTGCAGAGTTCAGGTCGAGAGTTGCTCGACCTCATGGTCAAGGCCATCGAAGCGCGAGACCCGTACACCTCCGGTCACTCGGTGCGCGTGGCCACGCTGGCCAAGGCGATCGCCCAGGAAGCCAAGATGTCGGCGGAGGAGGTGGAGCAGGTCTACACCGCCGCCGTGATGCACGACGTGGGCAAGATCCACGAGGAGTTCGCCCCGCTGCTGCGGAAGGACTCCAAGCTCACCCCCGAGGAGACCGCCCTGCTGCAGACCCACCCGGTGAAGAGCGCCGACCTGGTGGGGATCATCTCCTCGTTCCGGGGACGGGTGCAGGACGCGGTGCGCAGCCACCACGAGCGCTGGGACGGCGGCGGCTACCCCGACGGCCTGGCCGGCGAGGCCATCCCTCTCGGGGCCCGGATCATCATGATCTCGGACACCACCGACGCCATGACCACCGACCGGCCCTACCGCAAGCGGCTGCCGATCGACGCCGTCGTGGCCGAGCTCCAGAAGTACCGGGGCACCCAGTTCGACCCCCGGCTGGTCGACCTGGTGGTCAACTCGGTCACCGTCCGCAGGGTCATGGCGGCGGTGTCCGCCGCCTCCAGCCGGCCTGTCGACTCGACTGTCGACAGTGGCTCAAAGCGGGTGCAGCCCACCCCTGGAGGGTTGCTTCGAGGCCGGCCCAGTTGGCCTAGGATCCGGGCGTTCTAAGGGAGACACCTGATTCGACGGAGTTGAACGCCAACAGCCTCCGGGAGGTGCCCTAGAGATTCAGAAAGCCGCTCCTCCTCGACCCGATTCTGCAACCCCAATTCCCTTCTGATCGATGTAAGAGTCCCTAGCAGCTCCACACGGTCGAACGCGTCCAATTCGTCGATGTTCGAGGAGAGTGCTGCTACTTCACCGAGGCATTCGACCTTGCGGTGCATGTCGCTAGTTTGATGTAACCACCGAGCTACCCTCCCCACCTCTCCAGTCATCAAGGGCTTACGCCCGACTTCGTCAAACACCTCCCGCGCAATTTCACTCGCCCGGTCTTCTTGGTCAGTCATGAGTAACAGGTCCGCCAAGAATAGGCCGAGTCGTTGCCTTACCCAAGGAGCGGCACAGTGCTCCAGTAGTCCTTCAAGCTTGGCGGCAAGGGTTGCAGCCTCGACATTCTGCCCGAGCATCGCGCTTGCCCACGCCTGCCAACTAAGCGCCGAGCCGAGTGCCCACCGTGACTGGCCTGCTGATTCAACGCGCGCACAGCGGGTGCTCCACTCGAGCGAGGTGGAATAATCTCCCAGTCGCCCGTGGCATATTGCCACATTCTGGCCAACTTTGCTCATGCTGACCATGTCTCCCAAGTTCGCGTAGCCCTGCCAAGCCGAATTGAGCGCTTCAATGGCTGAGCGATACTCGCCTCGGAAGATTTGAAGCAGGCCGCGCACATTTTCGAGGCCTGCTGCAGCAGCGTTCCCCATGCCTATTGTGCGATTCTCGGCGCATTGTACCTCGACCAGATTGAGTAGATCAGCGGCCTTCGGCAATTGCCGGAGTTTCCAAGCCATCAGTGCCCCAAGGCGGGCGCCCAGGGTTCTGCTGAGGCTGGTCCCAGGCTGCTTGAGCAGGATCCTCACAATCTCCAGTCCTTCTTGGAGCTTCGCAGAGTCATCGACGTCCTGCGCTGCTGCGTAAGCGGCAGCCAGGAGAGGGGGGATTACCTCTGGCGCACTTGCCTCAGTCAGTGCGGTAAGTACCTCGTCGAAACTTCCAGTCCCGCTTGCGCTGTCGAGTGCGAGATAAGATCTCCCGGCCAGGAAAAGGGCATGCCTGATTTCACCTGCCGCACCAAAGCTCAGTGTCGATTCAGGCAAGCACCCCAGCGACTCCTCCCACCTCCCCTGCTCCTGCAGCGCCTGCACCAGCGCCAGCTGCGCCGGCACCTTGTGGGTCGCACTGAGCGACGGCAGCGCGCTCGTCAACGCCAGCTCCGCCTCCACCGGCGCCCCCTTCGCCAGCGTCTCCTGCGCCCCCCGCAGCAGGTACGGCTCGGCCGCCGCCGACCGCCCCGCCCGGTAGCAGTGCCACGCCAGCATCAGCCCCGGCACCGGCTCCCCCCGACCCTCCGCCGCCAGCAGCCGGTCGGCGATCCGGCCATGCACCGCCCGCCGCACCGGCGAAGGCACCTCGAGGTAGGTGTACCGCCGGAGCAGTTCGTTCCGGAACTCGACGCCCTTGCCGCCGTCCCGCAGGATGCGGGTCCCCGTCAGCTCCGCCATCCCCTTGAGGGTGTCCGCCAGGGTGAGGTCCACGATGTCGTACATCGAGAGGTCGTTGAGCCGCTCGCCCAGGATCGCCGCCAGGTGCAGCGCCGCCCGCGCCGTGGGCGAGAGGTCGCGCAGCACCCGGGCAAAGAGCTGGGCGTAGGCCGCCGCGTGGTCCCGTCCCCCGGCCGGATCCTCGGTCATCGCCCCCACCGCAAGCGCCAGGCACTGCTCGCCGTGCTGCCGCCAGTCGTCGAACAGGAGCTCGGCCAGCATCGGGACCCCCGCCGCCGCCTGCAGCAGCGCCGCCCGCGCCGGGGCGGGCAGGACCTGCTGCACCCCGGCGGCGAGCGCCTCCACCACCACGCCCATCTCCTCGGGCGTCAGGGGCTCGAGCCGCACCGCCTCCAGCCCCAGCGGCTCCATGACCTCCAGCAGCCGCCGCGCGCTCGGCGCCCCCTGCAGCTCGGGCTCCCGCGCCGCGAGCAGCACCATCGCCCGCTGCTCCTGGGTGCGCCGCATCAGCAGGTGCAGCACCGCGATGCTGGCGTCGTCCGCCAGGTGCACGTCATCCACCACGAGCACCACCGGGTTCTCGTCCGCCACGGCGGTGATCAGCTCGTGCACCGCCTCCGTGAAGCGGAGCCGCGCGCTCTCCCCCGCGGTGTCGCGGGGCGGCGGCAGGTTGCGGTAGCGCAGCGCCACCATCGGGATCATCCGGGCCAGCTCCGCCAGCCACTCCGGGCTGGTGCCCCCGGCCCCGGGCCGCTCCAGCAGCACCCGCACCAGGCCGCCCACCGCGGCGTAGGGGATCTGCTGCTCCATCTCATAGCACTGCACCCGCGCCGAGACGGCCCCCTCGAGTCCGGTGGCCATGGTCAGCCGCTCCAGCAGCGTGGTCTTGCCGAGCCCCGAGTCGCCCAGGACCAGGCCGTGCCGGCCGGCGCCGTCGCGGGTCGATTCCCACCGCTCGTACAGCTTCCGGTACTGGTGGGTCCGGCCCACGAAGGCGTGGTGCCGCCACTGCTCGGCCGCCACCGGTGGTACCTGCCCCGAGCCCGCCGGGAGGTAGCCCCGGTGGCGCAGGCGCAGCGCCATCCCCTCGAGCAGGGCCGAGGGCGCGGCGTCGAGCTCCTCCGCCAGCTGGTCCCGCCACGCCCGGAAGATCCGCAGCGCCGAGACCCGGTCGCCGGCGAAGGCCCGCGCCTCCATCTTGGCGCGCACCGCGTCCTCCGCGAGCGGATCGAGCGCCAGCAGCCGGTCGGCGTGGGGCTCGATCGCGGCGAAGTCGCCGTGGCGGCGGCAGCGGTCGAGCAGCAGGACCAGCGCGTCGCGGATCGGGGGCAGCCAGCGGGCCCGCATGCCGTCGCGCCAGAACATGAACTCCGGCGCCCGCGTGATCTCGAAGCCCTCGAGGAACCCCGCCACCACCAGCGGCGGATGCTGGTCGTCCCCCAGCACCTCGCCCCGCGCCAGCCGGTCGAGGTCCACGTCCAGCTCCGGCGCCACCAGCCGGATGGTGTCCCGGGTGGTCTCGAAGGTCCGCGGGCCGAGCCGCGCCCGCAGCACGGACAGCGCCGTCGCCAGGCTGTGCCGGCCCTCCGCCGGCCGCGCGTCCGGCCACAGCAGGTCCACCAGCCGGTCCCGCCGGTGCGGTTCCCGCGGCTCGGACACCAGGTAGGCCAGCAGGGCGAGGTGCTTCCGCACCCGGAAGCGCACCAGGTCACCGCCGGGGCCACGAAGCTCCGGCGGTCCAAGGCAGCGGAAGAAGTAGCGCGTGGACATGGATGGTCGGTACGCCGCAGGCATCAACCAATCGTCAACCACCGCCCCGGCCGGCGCGTGCGGGGTCGTCCTATTCTCCCGCCCCCGTCCCGGCCCGCAAGGGGACCGGGCTAGATTGCGGGCGACCCCTCCCCGGAGCCCCACCGATGCCGCGGCCGACCCCCCGCGCCCTGCCCGCCCTCCTCCTCGCCGGCCTCGCCGCCTGCGGCAACGTGAGCGGCACCGTCGGCACCAGCGGCCCCACGCTGAGCCAGCAGCTGGAGCTCCGCCTGACGGTCGAGGACGAGGTCGAGAGCGCCGCCAGCGCCCTCACCCTGGCCCACCCGGGCGTCCCCCCCGCCTTCGGCGCCCCGGCCGGCTGCCCCGCCGCCTCCTCCACCGCCGACGGCGACGGCGACGGCATCCCCGACGACGCCACCTACACCTACCTCAACCCGCCCTGCAGCGTCACCGGCCTGGGCGGCGGCGACTACGCGGTCACCGGCACCCTCCGGGTCCAGGACCCGAGCGGCGCCAACGGCACCGCCTTCAACCTGACCCTCACCGACCTGGCCTGGAGCTTCACCGACAGCGCCGGCACCCTCACCTACACCGCCACCCGCAACGGTACCCGCACCCGGCTCGGCTCCGCCAACGCCGCCAGCCTGGCCGTGGACATGGAGATCGTCCGGGAGCGGCCCAACCGGGTGGCCGCCACCGTCAACCTGGTCACCACCACCAGCTTCACCGCCAGTGTGCCCGGGACGGTCCAGGCCGACCAGCCCCTGCCCGACGGAACCCTCACCATTGCCGGGACGCTCGACTGGCAGCGCAGCAGCGAGCAGTGGTCGCTCGCGGTCGCCACCCCGGTGCCGCTCAACTACGACGCCGACTGCACCACCACCCCCCAGCGGATCAAGGCCGGCAAGCTCACCCTCTCCGGCACCGTCCGGGGGGAGCTCGGGGTCCTGACCCTCACCTGGTCCGCGTGCGGCGCCCCGCCCAGCCGCAGCTGGACGCCCGGGGCCTGATTCCCGCACAGGTTCTTGCGCTGCATCACAGCCGGGCTGTGCCGCGGGTGACGGCGCCGCCCAGACGCCGGGGCCTATCTTGCGGCCTGGCAGGGATTTCCGGCCGGTGCGCCGGCCACAACCGTTGCGGAGGAAGAGCCATGAAGGGCATGCGTGGGCTTCGGCGTTTTGCAGTGGGTCTGGCGACCGTCACGGCGGTGGCCGCGTGCGGCGACAGCGGCGGTCCCAGCGGGAATGGCACCATTGACGCGGGCCAGGCGGCGGTGGTCGGCCAGGAAGCGGCCAGCCAGATCGCGGACCTCGCCAGCGACCTGACGACCTTGAACGCGGGCAGCGGCGGCCTCGGCAGCGGGCTCTTCGCCCCCGGCGCCCCCGGCCACCGGGTGACCCGCCTCATCGCCCGCACCCTGCCCAGCCAGTACCAGGCCCAGCTCGCCGCCTTCGCCGCCCCCGACGGGGAGTGCCTGCCGGTGGTCTCCGGCGACACCCTCGACTCCGACGCCGACGGCATCGTCAACGGCGTCACCCTGACCTTCGGCCCCGGCGACTGCACCTTCACCGACTCGCTCGGCAACGGCTTCAGCGTGCTCGGCTCCTTCAGCCTGACGGACACCGACGGCGGCGCCACCCTGTGGGGCTTCGCGGTGGACTACAACCACTTCCGGGTGCTCTTCTACAGCGACTCCAACAGCGCCGGCTACGAGTTCGACGGCGGCTACGACGCCGCGGTCACCGCCGCCAACGCCACCGCCCACCAGGGCTTCGTCACCCGCTGGCGGCTGAACGGCAACCCGGTGCTCCGCGCCGACTACGCCTGGAACGTGGCCTTCACCCCCGACACCGGCAGCCTCGACCCCGGCCAGGGCGAGCTGCAGAGCGGCACCTTCGACATCACCGGCGACTACAGCTGGTCCGGCAACTTCGGCCAGGCCGACGGCGACTGGAGCTTCACGGTCTCCACCCCCACGCCGCTGCACTACAACAGCACCTGCGGCACCGATCCCGAGCTGGACGGCGGCCAGGTCCGTGCGGCGATCACCGGGCGCAACAACATCGGCTTCACCGTGGACTACGGCCCGAGCTGCGGCCAGGAAACGGTCAATACCTTCGACGCCAACGCCACCTGACCGGCGCCGGCTCCCGACACGCGAACGGCCCGGGCATCTGCCCGGGCCGTTTCGTTGCCGAGTCGCCGAGTCGCCGAGTCGCCGGGCTAGCCGGTCCAGCCGCTCCCGGCGACCAGCTCCCGCACCACGTCGTCGTTGGTCCGCCCCGCCGCCTCGGCGGCGAAGTTGGTCACCACCCGGTGCCGCAGCACCGGGAGCGCCACCGCCCGCACGTCGTCCAGGTCGGCCATGGGGCGCCCGGCGATCGCCGCGCGGGCCTTGGCGCCCAGCACCAGGTACTGCGAGGCCCGGGGCCCCGCCCCCCACTCCACGTACTCCCTGACCAGGGCCGGCGCGTCGCCGTCGGCGGGGCGGGTGAGCCGGGTGAGCGCCACCGCCGCCCGCACCAGCTGCTTCGAGACCGGGATCCGCCGCACCAGCTCCTGCGCCGCCCGCACCTGGGTCGCATCGAGCACCGGCTCCAGCCGCGCCGCCCGGGCGCCCGTGGTCTGCTCCACGATCGCCTCCTCCTCGGTCCGGGTGGGATACCCCACCCGCAGCTCGAGCATGAAGCGGTCGAGCTGGGCCTCCGGGAGCGGATAGGTGCCTTCCTGCTCGATCGGGTTCTGGGTGGCCAGCACGAAGAACGGCTCGGGGAGGTGGTAGGTCTGGCCCCCGGCCGTCACCTCGTGCTCCTGCATGGCCTGCAGCAGCGCCGCCTGGGTCTTGGGCGGGGTACGGTTGATCTCGTCGGCCAGCACCACGTTCGCGAAGATGGGCCCCTGCACGAACCGGAATGCCCGCTTCCCGGTGGTCAGGTCCTCCTCGATGATCTCGGTGCCGGTGATGTCCGAGGGCATGAGGTCCGGGGTGAACTGCACCCGGTTGAACGACAGATGCAGCGCCTCGGCCACGGTCGAGACCATCAACGTCTTGGCCAGCCCCGGCACCCCGATGAGGAGCGCGTGCCCCCCGGCCAGGATGGCCGTCAGGATCCCGTCCACCGCCTCCTGCTGGCCCACGATCCGGCGCGCCACCTGCGCCCGCAGGTGCTCCACCGCGCGGGCCAGATGGGCCAGCTGCTCGACGTCCGATTGGGGCTGGGTGGCGGTCATGGGGTCCGGGTTGGAACGAGAGGCCGGGATGCGGGGGCGCTCCCGAGTACGCGCAAGAGGTTAGCGGGTTTCGCCGGGAGCGGCAAATGGGTTGAACGTTCCGGCTCGGGACGGGCGGGAGGGCGGTGGGCGGTAAGGGCGGTAAGGGCGGTAAGGGCGGTAAGGCGGTATGGCGGTAAGGCGGTAAGGCGGTATGGCGGTAACGCGGTTGGCCAATCATCCAACCGCCCAACCGCCCAACCGCCCAACCGCCCAATCGCCCCTC
>JBGAPX010000160.1:0-6105 GCA_044221045.1 Gemmatimonadales bacterium | reverse complement strand
ATCCCATGCAATACCTGGCCATCGGCGGCATCGCCGGCATTCTCTCGGGCCTCTTCGGCATCGGCGGTGGCGTGGTGATCGTCCCCGCCCTCCTGCTCATCGCGCGGATGAAGCCGGAAACCGCGACCGGCACATCGCTGGCCGCGCTGCTGCTGCCGGTGGGGGCGCTCGGCGCCTACCGCTACTACCGCAGCGGGTTCCTCGACCTCCCGGTGGCGCTCAAGCTGGCGGCGGGGCTCTTCGTCGGCGCGTGGGTGGGCGCGCACCTGGCGCTCAAGCTCTCTCCGCGCGACCTGCAGCGCGCCTTCGCCGTCTTCCTGGTGGTCGTGGCCGGCCACCTCTGGCTGTCGGCCTCGTGACGCGCGCCCGCCCCGCCGCGCCCCGGCCCCGGAAGCCCGCCGCGAAGCCCGCGACCGGCGAGCGGCCCACCAGGGCCTCCGACCCCGCCGCAGTCGACGCGTACCTGCGGAAGCTCAAGCACCCTCTCGCCGGACTGGCCACCGCGGTGCGGGCGGCGATCCTCGCGGCCGACGCCCGGATCGGCGAGGAGATCAAGTGGAACGCGCCGGCCTTCTTCTATATGGGTCCGATGGCGCCGTTCGACCCGAAGGAGTACCGCCGGCACCTCGTGGTCTTCAACTTCTATCGCCGGGACCGTCTGCGGCTGGTGTTCTGGCACGGCGACCGGGCCGGGGACCGCACCGGCTTCCTGATGGGCGACTACGCCGATGGCCGGCGACTGGCGGAGCTCGGCGCGCCGGCCGACCTGCGCGCGCACCGGAAGGCGCTCGTGGCGGCGCTCAAGGCCCAGGTCAGGCACCTGGTCCGAGAGGGGTAGCGGCGGCCCCCGTCCCCTGCAGGGCCGGCGCATGGTAGAATCCCTCCATGCTGCCTGACCCGCGCACCGAGGCGTCCACCGTGGCCATCGGCCTGGGCGCGACGCTGACGATCGACCTCTGGGCCCTGCTGTTGCGCCGGGGGTTCGGCATCCCATCGTTGAGCTTCTGCCTGCTGGGGCGCTGGATCCTCCACATGCCGGCGGGCCGGTTCGTCCACGCGAGCATCGCCGCGTCGACGCCGAAGCCGCGCGAATGTGCGGTGGGCTGGACCGCGCACTACCTGATCGGCGGCAGCCTCGGGCTCCTCTTCGTGCTGGTGGCGCCGGCGGGGTGGCTGGCCCGCCCGACGGCGGGGCCGGCCCTCGCGTTCGGGGTGATCACGGTCCTGATGCCGTTCCTGGTCCTGCAGCCGGCGCTCGGGCTCGGCGTCGCGTCGTCGAAGGCACCGCGCCCGTGGCCGGCGCGGCTCCGCAGCCTCGCGACCCACACGGTGTTCGGGGCCGGGCTCTACCTCTGGGCGCTGCTGCTGCGGCGCGCCGCATGAACATTGCGCACCGCTGCCGGCGCGCCGGCCTGCTCGCGCTGCTCCTGGCCCTGGGGGGCGGCCTGCGTGGGCAGGCACCGGGGGTCGCCACGCTCACCGTGACGATCACCGGAGTCCGCGCCGAGCAGGGGGGCGAGCTGGTGGTGGCGCTGTATGACCGCGAGCCGGCGTGGCTGCTCCTCGACTCGGCGCGGGCGGTGCAGCGGCTGGTGCCGTCGGGCGATTCCGCGATGGCGGTGTTCACCGGCCTGCCGTTCGATTCCAGCCTGGCCGTCGCGGTGATCCACGACAAGAACGGCAATGGCCGGATGGACATGCGCTGGTTTCCGTTCCCCAAGCCGAAGGAGGGTGCGGGGGTGTCGCGGAACCACCAGCGGATGGGCAAGCCACGGTTCGCGGAGGCGGAGTTCAGGCTGTACAACGCGGAAGAGGCGCAGCGGATCGTGCTGCGCTACTAGCGGAACCACGCGCCGGCACCGGAGGCCACCCATGCGGACCACCCGCCTTCTCCTGGCTGTCGTCGCGGGGCTCCTGGCCGGCGCGGCGCCACCGGGCGTCGCGCAGACCGGGGCGTCCGATGCACGGGACGGCTTCTTCTGGGGCGTGCTGGATGGCGTGGGCCAGGGCGCGCCGGGGTGCGCGGCCTTCGCCGCGCGGCTGGAACGGACCCTGTCCCGGCTCCCGGACGCGGAGCTGGAGCGTTTCGCCGAGGGATGGGCGGCCTGGTGGGACCTCTCCTATCGCTGGGATCTCTGGGGCGCGGCGTACCTGATCAACGGGGGCGCCTCGGACGATGGCTTCGACTACTTCCGGGGCTGGCTGCGGGTCGCGCGCCTGGGCGTTGGCGGCGCGCGACCCCGACGGCGCCTTCGACGACGTGACACCCGGCACCGAGGCCGAGTGCGAGGACGTCGTGGTGGCGCTGCCCGTGGCGTACGAGGAGCGCTTCGGGCGCGAGGCGCCGGACGCCGGGGCGCGTGAACCCGGCGGCACTCGGTGGACCGAGACCGACCTGCCACGCCTGCTGCCCCGCCTCGCGAAGCGTTTCGGAACCCAGGAGTAGCGCCGCGCGGCCCGCGGTACCCTTCTCATCCCAGGTGCCCCCATGCGATTGCCCCTGCTGGTGCTCGGTGGATGGCTGGTGCTCGGCGCCGGGCGGCTGCCCGCCCAGGTCCTCCGGGTCGGCGACCTCACCACGCGGCAGATCGCCGCCCTCGACCGCTCCCGGACCGTGGTGCTGCTCCAGGGCGGGATGCTCGAGGAGCACGGACCCTACCTGCCCGCGTTCACCGACGGCATCCTGAGTGACCGCCTCTCCGACGCGCTGGCGGCGGGACTCCAGCGCGAGCTCCCCGGGTGGACGGTGCTCCGGTTTCCCGTGGTCTCGGTGGGCAGCAGCGGTTCCAACGAGATCGGCGGGCAGTTCAGCTTCCCGGGCACCTACGCGGTGCGGCCCTCGGTGCTGCGGGCGATGTTCATGGACCTGGCCACCGAACTCGGGGAGCAGGGCTTCCGGTGGATCCTGGTGGTGCACGTGCATGGCTCACCGCTGCACATCGAGGCCCTCGACGACGCCGGCGACTATTTCCGCGAGGCCTACGGCGGGACCATGGTGAACCTCTGGGGCCTGCTGCCCGTGCTCGCCGGCTGGGGCAGCGTCCTCGGCACCCTGCCGGACTCGGTGCGCGCGGAGGACGGCGTCTCGCTCCATGCCGGGCTCGACGAGCACAGCATGATGCTCTACCTCGACTCGACGCTGGTGGCGCCGGACTTCCGCCGGGCCCCGACGGTGGCGGGCGGGAGCTACGACTCCGCCTTTGCGGTGGCGCGCCGGCCGGGATGGCCGGGCTACCTCGGCGCGCCGCGGCTGGCGAGCGCGGCCACCGGCCGGGCGATCTGGAACGGCTTCGCGGACGCCACGGTGCGGACCGCGGTGGAGATCCTGCGCGGCAAGGATCCCGCCAGCTACCCGCGGTACATGAGCTACCTGCGGAAGAGTCCGTTGTACCTGGGCTGGATCGGCGCGGCGGAACGACGGGACAGTGCCCTGGCCGCGCGGCAGCGGGCGTGGCTCGAGCGGCAGTCGGCGGCCCGCGCCGCGCCATGACCGCGTTCCATGGCATCTGCTGGGACGCGCCGGAGCCCGGCCTGACCCGGCTGCCGGCCCTGCCCGGCGCCCAGGGGCTGGCGTTCTGGCCCACGCCGATCGACGCCGACAGCTGCTTCGCGGAGGCGGGGTTCACCGAGTTCGAGGACTCGGACGACGCCTGGGACGACGACTTCGAGCGGCTCGGCGCGCTGTTGGTGGAGACCGTCGCCGCCGGCGCCGGCCCGGCGCAGCCGCTGCCCCCGCCGCCGCCTGAGCGGTCGTGGTTCGGGCTGCGGCGCATCGTGCGCCCCGCGCCCAGCGCGCTCGAGGCGCTGCTCGCGGCGGCCGACGACGACAACCGCGGCCTGGTCACCGTCACCTTCGGGGACCCGGCCCGGGCGGCGCTCTCAACCGCCGACGGCCATCCGATCTGGTGGCTGCACGCGCCGCCGCAGGCCGGCGGCCTGGCCGACGCGGTGCGCGCGGCCTGTGCCGCCCGCTACCCGGTGGCGCGGCGGCCGCTGCCCTGGGGCACGCTCAGCCCCTTCCGGCCACGACCCCGATGAGGTCCCCACTGAGCGGCGGCCCACCCGCCGCCCTGGCCGTTTCCCGCCACCACGGGGCGCGGGTAGAATTCGGCATGCGCAAGCATGTGCTGCTCTACGGCCTCCTCTGCGGCGTACTCATCGCGGCGCTGCGGGCCATCGAGTACCGCTGGCTGGTGGTGGACCACTCGGTGGAGATCTACGGCGGCCTGGTGGCCGCCGTCTTCGCGGGGCTCGGCATCTGGCTCGGCCTCCGGCTCACCCGTCCCGCGGTGGAGCGGGTGGTGGTACGCGAGGTCGTGGTCGAGGCCCCGGCGACCTTCGTCCGCGACGAGCGCAAGCTGGAGGCGCTGGGCCTCACGCCCCGGGAGCTCGAGGTGCTGGAACTGATCGCGGCGGGGCTCAGCAACCGGGAGATCGCCGACCGGGTGCACGTGAGCGAGAACACGGTGAAGACCCACCTGAGCCGGGTGTTCGACAAGCTCGGGGCCCGGCGCCGGACCCAGGCGGTGCAGCTGGGGAAGGACTTCCGGCTCATCCCCTGACCCGGGGCAGGCGGGTCGCGGGAGCCCGGGGTCCCACTTTCGCATGATTTTCCGGCCCGGCGCGGCGAAATCACCCCTTCGGGTGATGCGGCCGACGGGGCCGGCCGCTAGACTCGGCCGTCCCCAACCACCCTGGAGTGCGCATGCGGAAGATCGTCCTGACGTTCGGGCTCATCGCGGGCGGCGTGCTGTCGGCGATGATGCTCATCACCCTCCCGTTCCAGGAGCAGATCGGGTTCGACAACGGCGCCATCATCGGCTACACCACGATGGTGCTCGCCTTCCTGATGGTGTACTTCGGGGTCCGGTCGTACCGGGACACCGTCCTCGGCGGGCGGATCTCCTTCGGCAAGGCGTTTGTCGCCGGGCTGCTCATCACGGTGGTGGCGACGGCGTGTTACGTAGCCACGTGGGAGGCCATCTATTTCGGCACCGCCAACGACTTCGCCGACAAGTACGCGGCGCACAGCCTGGAGAAGGCCCGGGCGGCCGGCGCCACGGAGGCCCAGCTGGCCACGCAGGCCGCGGAGATGGCGAAGTTCAAGGAGATGTACCAGAATCCGCTGGTGAACATCGCAATTACTTTCCTGGAGCCACTGCCGGTGGGGCTCCTGTTCACCCTGATCAGCGCCGGCCTGCTGAGCCGCAAGCCGCGCCCGCAGGGCATCCCCGTCACGACCTAGCGGGGAGGGACGCCCGCCATGGAGAAGTGATGCTCCGTTCCGTGCGATGGTTGACGCTGCTGGCGCTGCTGGTGCGGCCGCTGGCGGCCCAGTCCGCGGGGGCGTTGCTCACCCCGCTGCTCCCGCCCACCCGGGTGGAGGCCGAACTGCTGCGGGAGTGGGCCCCGCCCCGGCTGCAGGAACTGGCGACCCGCATCCAGCAGGCCGCGCGGGCGGACCCGGAGTGGTTCCGGCAGCACGCGGCGGCGGCGACGCCGGGGGAGCCGCTCCCCTACGACGCGCGCCTCGGCGTCACCGAGGAGGAGTACCGGGAGTTCCAGGCGCTGTCGAAGTCGCTGGAGTTCCGGCCCGCGCTCACGCTGCCGCTCGCGCTGGCATCGACACCGGCGGGCTGGCGCATCCCGGACGACTTCGGGCAGCCGCAGCTGCGGGGCCTCGAAATCGACACGGTCGCCGACGTGGTCAGGACGCCCTACGGCGTCCTGGCCACCCGGACCTGGATCGAGTCCTCCGAGCACCAGCGCGCGACGGGGCGCTGGTCGGGCCCGCAGTGGGCGCTGGAGACGCTCGATCCGGCGACGCTGACCGGCGTGGTGGCGCGGTTCGCCGTCGGCGAGCTCGAGGCGTCGGGCCTCACCCTGGTCTACTTCAACGCGAAGGAAGCCCGCGACGGGAAGGTGCTCCGGCAGGCCATGGTCATCCTCCGCCTGCCGCCACGCTGAGCGGCGCGGGCAGGTGGCCGGCCGGCGGCCCGCCGGGTAGCTTGCTCCCGGCCGCGGTGGCGGGGGCCCTCGCCCCGACCTCCGCGCGCGTCGTGCTCATCCCTCGAACGACCGGCCCGGGGGTCACTGCCTTGCTCC
>JBGAPX010000159.1:0-6165 GCA_044221045.1 Gemmatimonadales bacterium | reverse complement strand
GGGCGGCGGAGGAGATCGGTGTGGCGGTGAACGCCGTGTCGCCCGAGGCGGTGGACCTCCTCATGCGCCACTCCTGGCCCGGCAACGTGCGCGAGCTGGCCAACGCGGTGGAGCGGGCGGTCATCCTCTCCCGCGGCGGGGTGCTGCGGCCGGAGGTCTTCCAGGGGACCCTCGACGTGGCGCTCAAGCCGGCGGCCCTGCCGCCGCCGAGTGTCACCAACCAGCTGGGAGGCATCGTGGCGGCGGTTGTCCCCGCGCCCGCGGGGGCCTCCGACGCCTTCAACCTCGACGAGCTGGAACGGCAGGCGATCCAGCGCGCCCTCGCCGCGACGGCCGGCAACCGGACCCGCGCGGCCAAGCTGCTCGGCATCAGCGAACGCACCCTGCGCAACAAGCTCAACGGGCGCCGGGAAGAGCCGGCCGCCGTCGAAGACTAGTCCCGGCCCCACCGGCATGTCCGTGCCCCGCGCCGCGGACCAGCCCGCCCGCCGCTGGGGCGGCGTGATCCTGCTGGCCCTCGCCTACGGGGCCACCGGACAGTTGCTGCACGCGGTGGTCCCCCAGGATCGACTGCACCTCCTCTTCTGGCCTTCCGCGGGGCTCGCGCTGGGCGCCCTGGTCCGGTTCGGCGCGAGGCTCTGGCCCGGCGTCTTGCTCGGCATCTGCCTGGTGGAGGCGGGGGGGCCGGTGGCGCCGGCTGCGGTCCTCGCCTTGGCGGTCGCAGGCACATCCGGGACGCTCGTCGCCACGTGGGGCCTGCGCCGTGGGGGCAGGATTCCCCAGGGCCTGGGCCGCCGACAGGATGTCGGGCGCTTCGTCGCCTGGGCAATGGGCGGGGCGGCGGCGAGCGCCATGCTGCTGCTCGGCGCCCACCTCCTGCTCGGCGAACTGCTGCCCGGCTGGGACCTCCGGCAGACCGCCTCGAGCTGGGTCGGCATCCTCGTCGGCACGCTGGTCGTGGCCCCTCCGGTGCTGCTCCTGCCGCGCCACCCCGGGGTCCCCGCGCCGGACCAGCTGCTCGAGTATTTCCTCCTTTCCGGCATCACGCTCGCGCTGGGCACGCTCATCTTCACCGCCGCCGAACAGCATCCGGTGGTCTTCCTCGCGCTGATGCCGCTGCTGTGGGCCGCGGTCCGGTTTCCAGGGCTGGGCGCCGCCGTGCAGGTGCTGCTCCTGGCGGCGATCGCGACCGCGGGGACCCTTGGCGGCCGCGGCCCGTTCAGCCCGCAGGCCACCGGCGACGAGCTGCTCCTGCTCGCCATCTTCCTGGCAAGCAGCGCCATGCTGCACCTGGTGCTGGCGGCGCTGATTGCCGAGCGGCGGGCCAGTGAGGTGCGGGCGCTCGCCGGGGAGCGGCGGATCCGGCTCGCGATCGAGGCGGGCCACCTGGGGACCTTCGAATGGCACTCCCGGGACCGCAGGCTGGCCCTCGACGCCCCGCACCTGGAGCTGTGGGGCTTCGCGCCCGGGGAATTCGACGGGAGCTGGGCGGCGTGCGCCCGGCGCATCCACCCCGAGGATCTTCCCGGGCTCGAGGCCGCCCTGGTGGAGACCCACGCGGAGGGTACCGAGCTGCAGCGGGAGTTCCGCCTGGTGCGGCCGGACGGCAGCATCCGGTGGATCCGCAGCCGGGGACAGCGACTGATCCCCGCCGGCTCGCAGCCGATGATCGTCGGGGTGGTGCAGGACGTCACCCAGGAGCACGTCGCCGCGGCCGAGCAACGCCTGACGCAGGCCCGCCTGCAGAGCGTGGTGGACTCGGCCCTCGACGCCATCATCACGCTCGACCACGCCCAGCGGGTGCTGCTCTTCAACCGGGCGGCGGAACGGATGTTCCAGTGCCCCGCGTCCGAGGTCATCGGGCAGCCCATCGACCGCTTCCTGCCGCCGCGGGCGCGCGGCATCCACGCCGGCCTGGTGCAGGCCTTTGGAGCCTCGGAGGCCTCGCCCCGCCCGCTCCGCGCGGACCGGCCGATCACGGCCCTGCGCGCTGACGGCGAGGAATTCCCGATCGAGGCGTCGATCGCCCGCATGGAGGTGGAGGGCGAGATCATCTTCGGCGTGGCGGTGCGGGACCTGAGTGATCGGCGGATCCAGGAGCAGGCGCGGGAGGAACTGGAGCGGCAGCTGCGCCAGGCGCAGAAGATGGAGGCCATCGGCACGCTCGCCGGGGGCATCGCGCACGACTTCAACAACATCCTCGGGTCGATCCTGGGCAACGCGGAGCTGGTGGCCGAGGACCTCCCGGACGGGCACCCCGCGCGGGAGAGCGTGCGCCAGATCCACCAGGCGGGCCTCCGGGCCCGGGACCTGGTGCACTCGATCCTGACCTTCTCCCGCCAGCGGGAGCCCACCCGGGAGTCCCTCGACCTGAGCCGCGTCGTGGCGGAATCGCTCACGCTGCTCAAGGCCAGCCTCCCATCGACCATCGCCATCCAGACCCCGGTGCTCCCGGGCTGCCCGCCGGTCTTCGCCGATGCCTCGCAGATGGTGCAGGTACTGATGAATCTCGCGACCAACGCGCTGCACGCCATGCAGCCGGCGGGGGGGACGCTCGAGGTCGGGCTGGGGCCCGGCCCCGCGTCGCCGGCGGAGCTGCCGCCGGGCCGGTACGTGCACCTGTGGGTCCGCGATACCGGGCGGGGCATGACGCCGGAGGTGCTGGAGCGGGCCTTCGATCCGTTCTTCACCACCAAGCCGCCCGATGAGGGCACCGGCCTGGGCCTGGCGGTCGTCCACGGGATCATCCGCGCCCACGGGGGCACGATCACCGCGCGCAGCGGGCCCGGGCAGGGGACCCGGTTCGACATCCTCCTGCCCGCCGTGGCGCCGGCCGAGCCGGTTGCCGCGGCCAGCCGGGATGGCCCGGGCGGCGGCGCGGAGCGCATCGTGCTGGTGGACGATGAACCGGCCCTGGTGACCCTGGGGCAGCGCCAGCTCGAACGCCTGGGCTACCGGGTGCGTGCCTTCACCAGCCCCGCCGACGCGCTGGCCGGCATCGCCGCCGACCCGGCGGGCGTCGACCTGCTGATCACCGACCTCACGATGCCGAGCATGCGGGGGACCGACCTGGCGCGGGCAGTGCAGTCGCTCCGTCCCGACCTGCCGATCCTGCTGGCGACCGGGTATGGTGGCGCGGTGACGTCCGAGGAGCTCCAGGCGGCCGGGGTCCGGGACATCCTGGCCAAGCCCGCCACGCGCGAGATGCTGGCGCGCTCGGTGCGCGCGGCGCTGGACGGCACCTCGAGCGGCGTCCTGGCGGGCCCCGGAGGTTCCCCCTAGCCGGAAGATTGTGCCGTCACCCCTGCCGGCTCTGCCGTCCAGATGCTGGCCAGCACGCCGGTCCCGCCCGTCGATTCCGCACCCTCCGCCCGTCCCAACCCGACCCACACCAACGACTTGTCCCGGCCGCCGCGGCCGGTCATGGACCCCCGTGCCAGTGCGGCACCGCGATTGCCTTACCCGGGGCCGGACCCTTCCGCCCAGGCGAGGCATCGATGTTCTCATCGTTCTTCGGTAACCAGACCCGCATCGGCGGGTTGCGCTGGAGCCTGGATGATTCCAGCCGCACCCAACGCGGCATCGCCGCGCGGGTGGCCAGCGCGCTGCCGGCGAGCGGGAACGCCGACTTCGACCAGGCCCTGGCGGGCCAGCAGGCGGCGGCCCCGAAGGTGGACCTGGAGAAGGAGATGGTGGACCTGGCGAGCACCCAGCTTCGCTACGACGCGAGCGCCAAGCTGCTGTCGCAGGCGTACCAGGGACTCCGCACCGCGATCAAGAACAATGGCTAGGATCCCCGGCGCCGGCGCCTGGCCGCCCCGGCCCGTGCGTTCGCTGCTCAAGCCGCTGGGCGTGAGCGGGGCGGGCATGGGCGCGATGAGCCGCGCCCTCGACATCATCTCCCAGAACATCGCCAACGCGGAAACCACCCGCACGCCCGAGGGCGGCCCGTACCAGCGGCAGGTGGTGGTGTTCCAGCGGGACGCCGCCGGCGGGGTGCAGGCCGCCGGGGTGGTGCAGGACACCCGGCCGGGGAGCGAGGACTACGACCCCGGCCACCCGGACGCCGACGCGAACGGGTTCGTGAAGCGCACCAACGTGGACGTCAACACCGAGATCGTGGACCTGATGATCGCGCGCCGGGTGCACGAGGCCAACGCCACCGTCTTCCAGGCGGCCAAGGCCATGCTCAAGCGCGCGATCGACATCTGAGCGAGACGGCCCCATGCAGATCCCCGGCGGTTCCTCCCCGTTGCCCTCCGCGCTCCGCGCGGCGCGCGCCTATGGCATCACCCCGCGGGCCCCTGCCGCCGTGCCGGCGACCCCGGCCGGGATGGCGCCGTCGCAGGCGGAGCAGCTGCGCGCGGTCCTGACCGACGAGGAGCGCGCCTACTTCGACCAGATCGCATCCCTGGGGCGGATCACCTATGCGCCCGGGGGCCGCGCCGGACTGACGCCGGACGCGCCGCGCGGCCTGCGCCTCGACGTGACGGGCTGAGCGATGACCGCACCGATCCGGCCGGACGGCCCGCGCCTGACCCCGCTCGACCGCGCGCTGGACCGGTTCGAGGCGCCGACGAGCGGGCCGTCCTTCGCCGACACCCTGGCGCGGGTGGTGAACGACACCCACCAGATGCAGGAGGATGCCTCGGCCCTGATCGCGCGGTTCGTGCGCGGGGAGCCGGTGGAGCTGCACCAGGTGATGGCCGCGAGCGAGGAAGCGGGGATCGCCCTCGAGTTCCTGGTCGAGATGCGCAACAAGGTCACCGACGCGTACCGCTCGGTGATGAACATGCAGATCTGATGGCAGCGGCATCCCGGGCGGGCCCACCGGCCCGGGGGCCGATACCTGAGCGAGAGACCCGAACGCGATGACCAGCGCACTTCCACCCGGCATGATCGACGGTGTCCGCGGCCTCAACGGCACCCGGCGCTTCCTCGCCTTCGGCGCGGTGGCCGTGGCGCTGATCGTCATGTGGACGATGTACCGCTACGCCGACCAGCCGGCCCTGGTGACCCTCTACCGCGGCCTCGAGCTGCGGGAGGCCGCCGCGATGGCCGACGCGCTCACCAAGGGCAACATCCGGTTCGAGCTCACCAGCGGCGGGACCGAGATCCTGGTGCCGGCCGCGGCGGTGGCGCAGGCCCGGGTGGCCATCGCCAAGCAGGGGATCCGCGCCGACGGCGAGAAGCCGGGCAACGAGCTGCTCGACGGGCCGAACTGGGGGCGCACCGAGACGGAGATGAAGAGCCTCGAGCGCCGGGCGCTCGAGGGGGAGCTGGCGAAGACCCTGGAACAGCTGCACGGGATCGAGCGGGCGGCGGTGCACCTCGGCGTGCCCGAGACCAGCGCGCTGCGCAAGCTGGACCGGCCCGCCAAGGCCTCCGTGGTGATCACCGCGCGCGGCGGGCGGGCGCTCAGCTCCGAGGAGGTGGCGAGCATCACCTACCTGGTGGCAAACGCCGTCCCGGCGCTCTCGCCCGACCAGGTCGCCGTGCTCGATGCCGATGGCCGGCTGCTGTCCGCGCCCAACGATGCGGCGGTCGGGGGCCTCACCTCGCGGCAGCTGGACCAGCAGAGCCGGGTGGAGCACTACCTGGCCACCAGCGCGGAGAAGATGCTCGCCACCGTGCTGGGCACGGGCGGGGCGCAGGTGACGGTGAGCGCCCGGCTGGATTACGAGCAGAAGGAGACCACGAGCGAGAGCTACAACCCGGACGGCGCCGTGCTGCAGAACGAGCAGCGCAGCGAGGCCTCCGGCGCCGACAGCCTCGACGGCGGGACCTCCACGGTGGTCAACAACACCTACCTCAACTCCCGGGTGGTCGAGAAGGTCACCGGCGCGCCCGGCCAGATCGAGCGGCTGACGGTGGCGGTGCTGATCGACCAGCGGGCCATCGAGAAGGTGGCCGGCCCGGGCGTGTCGCTGGCGCAGGAGCTGCCGCGGTACGAGCAGATCGTCCGGGACGCGATCGGGATCGATTCCGCCCGGGGCGACCGCATCACGGTAAACGCCCTGCCGTTCGAGCCGCTGGCGCTCGTGGCGGACTCGGGCACGACGGACGGCGGCGGGGCGGAACAGGTGCTCGTGGTGGTCGAGCGCTTCAGCCGGCCGGCCGTCGGGCTGGTCGGGATCCTGGCGGCGTTCATCCTGGCCCTCAAGG
>JBGAPX010000158.1:0-6339 GCA_044221045.1 Gemmatimonadales bacterium | reverse complement strand
CTCGACCGCCTGGGCGTGACCGTGGCCCGCCGGCGGGGCGGCTCCGCCGCCCGCCGGGGGGTGGGCGGCGCAGCCGGGGAGCGCGGCCGCACGGTGGGGGCGGCGGCCACCCCCCCCCGCGGCCGCGGTCGCCCCAACCCCGCCCTGGGGGGCGGCACCAGTGGCGTCGGCCGGCTGCGGCTGCAGATGGGGGAATCCCGGCTCGATCGCGACGCCTCGCGGCGGCTGGAGGTCCACCTGGAAGGGGGGACCGGCGACCGGGACTACGGCCGGATCGCGGTGGCGATCGACGTCCGGCGGCCCGCGGGCCCAGGTGTCCTGGCGGTCCACCTCGAGGGCGGCGCGGGCAGCCCGGGCCTGCCGGCCCACCGGAGTTTCGCGGTGGGGGGATGGGGCACCCTGCCGGGAATCGCGTTCCGCGCCATCGGCGGGCGGCGGTACGGCCTGGGCCGGCTCGAGTATCGGCTGGAAGCGCCGGCGCCGGCGATACCGCTCGGGCCCTACGTCTCCACCGGCAACCGCCTGGTGCTGGCCCCGTTCGTGGCTGTCGGGGTGGCTGGCGGGGCGGTGACAGGGGTGCCGTGGCGAGCCACCGGCCGGCTGCAGCCGGTGGCAGGGCTCGGGGTGGAGCTCTTTCACCGGCTGCTGCGGGTCGAGACCGGGGTCTCCCTCCGGACCGGCCGGCTGGGGCTGTCGGTGGATGTGGAACGGGAGTGGTGGGATATCCTGTAGCCCACTCCCCGGGGGTACCCCGGTGCCTTAGCTTTCTCCCGTCACCCCTGAGTAACCGATTCTCCTGCTTGGGCTTGCATGCAGTTCACCGACGAGTGGCTGGCGCCGACCATCGAGAAGCTGCTGAACCCCGAGGTGCTGATCCAGCTCCGGGGCGAAGTGGCCAAGGAACCGCAGTCGCTGTGGGCGACGGTGGTGCAGCGCAAGCTCGTCAGTGATGACGAGATCCTGCGGGCCGCCGCGGCGCGCTTCCGGCTGCCGGTGGCCGACCTGAGCATCCTCGACCGCGCCATGCGCGACCTGGTGCCCGAGCCGCTGGTGCGCCGCTTCGGGATCCTCCCGCTGCGCCAGACCGAGGCGCTGCTCGAGATCGCCACCGCCAATCCCTTCGACATCGACGCCGAGAAGGACCTGGCGTTCGCCACCGGCCGCGAGGTCCGCTCGTTCCTCTGCTCCCCGCTCAAGATCCGGGAGAAGATGGACGAGCTGTACCGCGGCGGCGGCTCCGACGTGATGGCCCAGCTGCTCGGCGGCATGGACGGCGACCTGCAGGTGACCCAGCTGGACGAGCAGGACAGCGTCACTGACCTCGCGGCGTCCGCCGAGGAGGCGAGCCAGCGCCCCGTGGTGCGGCTGGTGGACCTCATGCTCTCCGACGGCATCCTGGCGCGGGCGAGCGACATCCACATCGAGCCGGGCGAGGCCGGGGTGGCGGTGCGGTACCGCATCGACGGCGTGCTGCGGCAGGTGATGAACATCCCGCGGACCGCGGGCGCGCCCCTCATCTCGCGCATCAAGATCATGTCGGGGCTGGACATCGCCGACCGGCTGCGGCCCCAGGACGGGCGGGCGCGGGTGGCGGTCAACGGCGCGCCGGTGGACCTGCGCGTCTCGACGCTCCCGGCCTCGATGGGCGAGAAGGTCGTGATCCGCATCCTGAATGCCCGGGCGACGGTGCTCACGCTCGAATCGCTTGGCATGTCGGTGGACGAGCGGGCCCAGATGCAGGCCCTGCTCAACAACAAGGAAGGCGTCATCCTGGTGACCGGGCCCACCGGCTCGGGCAAGACCACCACGCTCTACTCCATGCTGCGCATGGTGCAGAGCGAGGGCGTGAACATCGTGACGGTCGAGGACCCGGTCGAGTACCGGCTGGGGAAGGGCATCGTGCAGGTGCAGGTGCACGAGAAGGCGGGGCTGACGTTCGCCTCCGCGCTGCGCTCGATCCTGCGACAGGACCCGGACGTGGTGCTGGTGGGCGAGATCCGCGACCGCGAGACGGCCCAGATCGCGGTGCAGGCCTCGCTCACGGGCCACCTGGTGCTGTCCACGCTGCACACCAATGACGCGGCGAACGCCGTCACCCGCCTCGTGGACATGGGGATCGAGGCGTACAAGCTGGCGTCGGCGCTGCGGGGGGTGATCGCGCAGCGGCTGATGCGGAAGCTGTGCGTCACCTGCAAGGAGCCGAGCGACCAGCCGCCGCCCGAGCGGATCCAGCGGTTCATCCCGGCGGGAACTCCGATCTTCCGTCCGGTGGGGTGCCCCGACTGCTCGATGACCGGCTACCGCGGCCGGTTCAGCGTGGTCGAGGTGCTGACCATGAACATCGAGCTGGAGCGGCTGATCGGCGGCGGCGGGACCGCCGAGAAGATCGCCGAGGCGGCGCGGCAGAACGGCATGCGGTCCCTGTTCGACAGCGGGCTCAAGCACGTGCTCGCCGGCGAGACCAGCACCGACGAGCTGCTGCGCGTCGTGGACGTGCCGATGGTCGAGGGCGGCGCCACGGGCAGCGGGTCGGTCGCGGCGCGCACCTCGGGCGCCACCACCGCCCCGAAGCCGGCGGAGGCCCCGCCCCGGAAGACGCCCACCTCGAACCCGGTCGTGCCGCCGGCCGCCGCCCCGCCCGCCGCCGCGGCCGTGCTGGAGCCGCCGGCCCGCCGCCCACCCGAGGCCGACCTCTCCACCGCCTTCGACCTCCTCGAGGAGGAGGACGCCGTGGAAGTCTCCGGCGTCCGGCGCGCGCTCAAGGGAATCTCGGTGCTGCTGGTGGACGACGAGGACGTGCTGCGGAAGGTCATGAAGGACCTGCTCACCCGCGACGGGTACCAGGTGGTGGAGGCCGCCACTGGCCTCGAGGCGCTCGACCAGGTGGACCGGCACGCGCCCGACATCATCGTGCTCGACCTCAACCTGCCCGGCCTCGACGGCTACTCGGTGCTCAAGGAGCTGCGCACCCGGCCCGCCACCTCGCGGATCCCGGTGATCGTCCTGACCGCCAAGGGCGACGAGGACAACGAGGTGCGCGTCTTCGAGCTGGGCGCCGACGACTTCCTGAGCAAGCCCTTCCGCGCCAAGGCCCTCTCCAAGCGGCTCGAAGTCGTCCTCGGGCGCCGCAAGTAGGGACGCCCGTGACGCTGCCCGATCCCGCGCCCGCCCTGGGCCTGCTCAAGCCGTCGGTGCGGGCGCTGGCGCCGTACACGCTCGAGGCGCCGGTCTCGGCGCGCAAGCTCAACCAGAACGAGGCGCCCGCCGACCTGCCGCCGCACCTCAAGGCGGAGGTGCTGGCCCGGGCCGCGGCCGCCCCGTGGCACCGCTACCCCGACTTCGTCCCCGTCGACCTGGCGCGGGCCATCGCGGCGCGGCACGACTGGGACCCCGACGGGGTCCTGGTGGGCAACGGCTCCAACGAGGTGATCCAGGCCACCCTGGCGGTGAGCGTGGGCGAAGGCGACGCCGTGGTGGCCCCCGCCCCGACCTTCGCCCTCTACCGGCTGCTCACCGGGGTGGCGGGCGGGCGCTACGTGCCGGTGCCGCTGGGCGCGGGCTTCGGCTACGACGTGGAGGCGATCATCGCCGCGGCGCGGGAGGAGCGGGCCCGGGTGGTCGTGCTCAATTCGCCCAACAACCCCACCGGGTCCGCCCTGCCGCCGGGGGCGGTGGAACAGATCCTGGCCGGCACCGGGGCGCTCGTGGTCTGTGACGAGGCCTACCAGGAGTTCGGCGGGCCGAGCGCCGTGCCGCTGCTGCGGCGCTCGCCGCGGGTGGTGGTGCTGCGCACCTTCTCCAAGGCCATGGGCCTGGCGGGGCTGCGCTTCGGCTACGCGCTGGCGCATCCGGCGGTCGCGCGCGAGATCGCCAAGGCCAAGCTCCCCTACAACGTCAACGCGATCACCCTGGCGGCGGCCGCGGTGACGCTGACGCACGAGGACGAGTTCGCCGCCCGCACCCGCGCGGTCATCGCCGAGCGGGAGCGGTTCCAGCCGCGGCTGGCGGCGCTCCCGGGACTCACGGTGTTCCCGAGCGCGGCCAACTTCGTCCTGTTCCGCTGCGAGCGGGTGCCGGCGCAGGAGGTCTTCCGGCGCCTGGTCGAGGAGCATGGCATCCTGATCCGGGACGTGTCGGGGGGCACGGGGCTGGCGGGATGCCTCCGGGTGTCCATCGGGACGGCCGAGGACATGGACGCGGTGCTCGCGGCGCTGCGGGAGATCCTGGGCGGGTAGGATGCCGGGCGACATGAACGCGGGATTCGCGACAGGGCGGGCCACGATGACGAGGACGGCGGAAGTCACCCGCAACACCAAGGAGACCCGGATCCGGGTGCGCGTCGACCTCGACGGCACCGGGCGGGTCAGCGCGCGGACCGGCATCGGGTTCTTCGACCACATGCTCGACGCGCTGGGGCGCCACGGCCTGCTCGACCTCGAGGTCGAGTGCACCGGCGACCTGCACGTCGATGGCCATCACACCGTCGAGGACACCGGGATCGTGCTCGGCCAGGCGATCGCCCAGGCGCTCGGCGACCGGGCCGGCATCCGGCGCTACGCCGACGCCACCGTGCCGCTGGACGAGGCGCTGGTGCGCGCCGTGGTGGACGTCTCGGGGCGGCCCTACCTCTCCTATCACGTCGACATCGCGAAGTGGCAGCTGCTGGGGGACTACGACGTCTTCCTCACGCCGGAGTTCTTCCGCGCGCTGGTCCTGAACGCCGGGCTCACGGTGCACCTCGACCTGCTCCGCGGCGAGAACCCGCACCACATCGTCGAGGCCACGTTCAAGGCGTTCGCCCGCGCGCTCGACCAGGCCACCGGTCGCGATCCCCGCGTGGCCGGCATCCCCAGCACCAAGGGCGCCCTGTGATCGCCGTGGTGGACTACGGGGTCAACAACCTGCGCAGCGTGGTGCGGGCGGTCGAGGCCGGGGGGCACGCTGCCACGCTCACGGCCGACCCCGACCAGGTCCGCCGGGCCGAGCGCGTCCTCATGCCCGGGGTCGGGAACTTCGGGCAGGCTGTGCCCAACCTCCTCCGGTCCGGCCTGGGCGCGGCGGTGCAGGAGGTGGCGCGCGCCGGCCGCCCGGTAATGGGCATCTGCCTCGGCCAGCAGCTCTTCTTCGGGGCGAGCGAGGAGGCGCCGGGCGTGGCGGGGCTCGGGCTCCTCCCGGGCACGGTGCGGCGCTTCACCACCGCGCTGCCGGTGCCCCACGTCGGCTGGGCCGGCGTGCGGCTCACCCCCGACGGCGAGCGGCACGCCATGCTCGCCGGGCTCTTCCACGGCGAGATGCAGTTCTTCTATCACGTGCATTCCTACCATCCCGCCGACCTGCCGCCCGGGGTCGCGCTGGCCACGGCCGAATACGATGGCCCGTTCCCCACGCTGGTCGGCGCGGGCAACGTGATCGGGGCGCAGTTCCACCCGGAAAAGTCGCAGCGCATGGGCATCGCGCTGCTGGCGCGCTTCGCCGAGTGGCGGCCATGACCACGTTCCGGGTGGCGTTCGTCGACGTGTACGTCCTGCGCGAGGGCGTGACCGGCCTCGAGACCCTGGCGCTCCGCCGGGGCCCGGGCGGCCGCTGTCCCGGCGCGTGGGAGGTGGTGCACGGCAGCATCGAGCCCGGCGAGGTGCCGGTGCAGGCGGCGCTCCGGGAACTCCGGGAGGAGACCGGGCTCGCCCCGGCGCGGTGCTACAACCTGAGCCGGGTGGAGTCGTTCTACCGCCACGCGACTGACGAGGTCGGGCTCATCCCGGTGTTCGCGGTGTTCGTCGGGGACGCGCCGGTCCGCCTTTCCGCCGAGCACGATGCCTTCGAATGGCTCCCGGTGCCGGCCGCGCAGGGTCGGCTGGCCTGGCCCCGCGAACGCCGGGGACTCGAGGACATCCAGGTGCTGCTGTCCCGCGGCACCGCCGGCCCCCTCGATGACGTGCTCGCCGTGGCGCTGCCGCCCGGCGCGGCGGGGGGCTGACCCGATGCTCGCCCGGCGGATCATCCCCTGCCTGGACGTGGCCGACGGCCGCGTGGTGAAGGGCGTGCACTTCGAGTCGCTGCGCGACGCCGGCGACCCCGTGGAACAAGCCGCCCGCTACGACGCCGAGGGCGCCGACGAGCTGGTCTTCCTGGACATCTCCGCCAGCCACGAGGCGCGGGAGACGATGCTCGGCATGGTCTCCCGCGTGGCCGACACGATCTTCATTCCCTTCACCGTGGGCGGTGGGATCCGCTCGGTCGAGGACGCCGGGCGCGCCCTGCGCGCCGGCGCCGACAAGGTGGCCGTGAACACCGCGGCGGTGCGCGATCCCCAGCTGGTCCGCCGCCTGGCCGAGGCGTACG
>JBGAPX010000157.1:0-7571 GCA_044221045.1 Gemmatimonadales bacterium | reverse complement strand
CCCCGGGGATCGGCGCGCGCTCTACACGCTGATCCGGGGCCTTCGGCCCGCGCGCATCCTCGAGGTGGGCACCCACATCGGGGCCTCGACGGCGCACATCGCGGCGGCCGTGCGTGACAACGCCGCGGCCGGCGCCCCGACCGCCAGCATCACGACGGTGGACATCATCGACGTGAACGACCCGGTGAGGACGCCGTGGAAGGGCTACGGTGCCCGGAACTCCCCGGCGCAGCTTATGGACCGGCTGGGCATGGCGGGGAAAGTGCGCTTCGTGGCCCAGTCATCGCTGCGCTTCCTCCAAGAGGACCAGGAGAAGTACGACTTCATCTTCCTCGACGGCGACCACAGCGCCTCCACGGTCTACCAGGAACTGCCGGCGGCGCTGGCCCGTCTGGCGCCGGGCGGTTTCCTGCTCCTGCACGACTACTTCCCCGACGCGCGCCCGCTCTGGCCGGGGGACCCGGTCATCGCCGGCGTGTGGCTGGCGGCGGAGCGGCTTCGGGCCGAGGGTGCGCGGTTCCAGGTGCTTCCGCTGGGCGAACTGCCCTGGCCCACGAAGCTCGGCCGGAATGTGACCAGCCTCGCCGCGGTGGCGCCGCGCGCCTGACGTCGTGCCTGTCTCCCTCGGCTCGGAGCAACTGATGGCGCCGGGCGCCGCTGCCCTTCTCGGTGGCGCTGTCGGCGCCGGGGTTACCGGCCTGGTCCGCCACCTCGCGCTCCGCCACGCCATCCTCGACCATCCCAACGACCGGAGCCTTCATCAGGTGCCGACGCCCCGCGGAGGTGGGCTCGCCATCGTGCTGGTCACGCTGCTGGTGATCGCGTGGGTTGGCCGTGCGGAGCTCACCAACTGGGGTCCGACAACGGGCCTACTGGCCGGCTGCGCACTGGTGGGCGGAATAGGGTGGCTCGACGACCTTCGCGGGCTCCCAGCGCGGGTGCGGGCAGCAGTCCATGCGCTGGCGGCTGGGCTCTACCTGTCGGCGGTGGGTGGCTTCCCCACGCTGACGCTCGGCCAAACGGCGATCCCCCTCGGCGCGATCGGCACGCTGCTCGCACTTCTCGGCATTGTCTGGTGCGTCAATCTCTACAACTTCATGGATGGGATCGATGGCCTGGCGGGCGGGCAGGCGGCATTGATGGCGGGGTTCGGGGTGCTGCTCTTCGCAGGCCCAGCGCCCGGGCTCGCCGTCGTGGCGGCCGCGGTGGCCGGCGCAAGCGTGGGTTTCCTGGCCTGGAACTGGTCACCCGCGCGCATCTTCATGGGGGACGCCGGCTCCTGCATGCTTGGCTTCCTGTTCGCGGCCTTCGCCATCGAGTCGGAGCGGCTCCGCGTCGCCCCGCTCTCGGCCTGGCTCCTGGTGGGGCTCGCCTTCTTCGGCGACGCGACGCTCACGCTGGCGCGCCGGTTTCTCCGCGGCGAGCGGGTGTACGCTGCCCACCGCAGCCACGCGTACCAACGCGCGGTCCAGTCCGGAATCTCCCACGCCACCACCACCACGGGCATGCTGCTGCTGGGTGCGGCGTTCGGGGCCGTGGCCTACCTCGCAGCAAGGCGGCCGGAGCTTTGGGCCCCGGCCGCCGTCGTGGTCTTCATCGTGTTCCTCGCCGGCTACCTGTGGGTGGAGCGCCGCGCCCCCATGCGGCCCCCAGCCTCCTAGTCCCCGCCGAACAGGTCCCATTCCACGATCGCGCAGAGGCAGTGCCCAAGCGCGATGTGACTCTCCTGGATGTGCTGCGTGTCCCGGCTCGGCACGCACACTGCGATGTCCACGACGCCGCGCGCCTTCCCGCCGGTCTCTCCCGAAAACAGCACCGTCCCCATCCCCAGCTCCCGCGCCTTGGCGAAGGCGCGGAGGACGTTGGGGCTGTTGCCGCTGGTGGTGATACCCACCAGCACGTCGCCCTTCCGGCCCAGCGCCTCGACCTGCCGCTCGAAGACGTGGTCGAAGCCGAAGTCGTTGGCGTTGGCCGTGAGGAACGAGGTGTCGGTGGTGAGGGCGATGGCGCCGAGGGCGGGGCGGGGGCGGTCGTGATTGAGCGCGCTGGTGAACTCGGCCGCGAGGTGCTGGCAGTCGGCGGCGCTGCCGCCGTTGCCGCAGAAGAGGAGCTTGCCGCCCGCCCGGTAGCTGGCCACGACCCGGGCGGCGGCCTCGGCCAGCGGGCCGGCGCACTGCTCGGCGGCCTGCCGCTTCACGTCGGCGCTCTGCAGCAGGTGACGGCGGACGAACTCGGCGGATCCGGACATCGGCGCCTCGGGCGGCGGGGTCAGGGGACGGGACGCACCACGGGCAGGCCGGCCGGGTGGCGGACGATGCGCGCCAGCTCCAGCAGGTCCCCCACCAGATAATCGGCACGGCCGGCCGCTTCGGTGAGCGTCTGCGGGCCGTACCCGGTGGCCACCAGCACGGTGGGGACGCCGAGGGCGCGGCCGAGCTCGAGGTCGGCGAGCTTGTCGCCCACGACGATGGCGCGGGCCGGGTCCACGCCGAGCTCGGTGGCGGCCCGCTCCACCAGGGCGGTGCCCGGCTTCCGGCAGAGGCAGCCGCTGGCCCCGTCGTGCGGGCAGCTGTAGATGCCGTCGAGGCGGACGCCCTCGCGGGCCAGCAGGCGCTCGAGGCGGGCGTGGATGGCGGCGAGCTGCTCCAGGGTGACGAGGCCGCGGGCGATGCCGCTCTGGTTGGTGACCACCACCACGGTGAAGGCGGCCTTCTCGAACTCGCGGAGCCCGGCCGCCGCATTGGGCAGCAGGGCAACGCGCTCGGGGTCGTTCAGGTAATGGCGGTCCTCGATCAGCGTGCCGTCGCGGTCGAGAATCAGGAGGTTGGGCCGGCGTTCCTTGAGGCGGCCACTGCGGCGGGCGAGGCGGATCCCGGTGGGGCCGGAGGCGGTGCCCGGCGGGCCGTCGGCCACGCGCATGATCTCCTGGCCGCGCTCCTCCCAGGCCACCACCACGCCGGGCCGCGCCCGCGCGGCCGCCTCGAGGGCGGGCGCATTGACCAGGGCTGTCTGGGCCGTGGCGATCGGGTGGACGTCGAGGGGCATTGGCCTTGGCTTCCGGGGAGTAGGGAAAGACTAGCCGGGGTCGGGAGGCGGGAGCAACCCGTCAGGTCCAATTAGCGCCCCGGCGGGGCTGCCGCGCGGTGATCCAGGTCCCTAACTCGTGTATTTGCAGGCAATTGACCGCGCCGGGGCCGCTACTAGATTTGGGAGGTACGTGGCCGGACTCCCGCGTGGCAGCCCCGGGCCAACTCCCCCGAAACGGACGACATGGCGCCCACCCCTCGGAACGGACTCCGGAACCGCCACCTGTTCCTGTCCGATCTCGCGCTCCTCCCACTCGCCACGCTGTTCGGCCACGTCCTGCGGTTCGAGGGCCTTACGTGGCCCGAGCCCTACCGGCAGGTCGCGCTCGTCTACATCGCCGTCACGCTGCCGATCAAGCTCGCCATGCTGCTGGGCTTCGGCCTCTACCGGCGGCTGTGGCAGCACGCAAGCGTGACGGAACTGCGGACCATCCTGACGGCCGTCACCCTCTCAGGCGCCATCTGCTTCACCCTCGGCGCCGTGGTCCTGCCGGCGATCGGGCTGGTGCCGGTGCGGGTGCCGCTCTCGCTCCTCTTCCTGGACATCCTGCTCACCGGCACGGTGGTCTCGCTGCCCCGGTTCCTCCTGCGGGCCGGCTTCCTGAGGCGGCCGACGCGTCACGAGGAGGCCAGGCGGGTGCTGATCGCCGGGGCGGGGACTGCGGGCGGGATGCTGGTCAAGCAGATCGACGGCCACCCGGCGCTCGGCCTGACGCCGGTGGGGTTCGTGGACGACGACCCCGAGAAGCAGGGCCACAAGCTCCATGGCCTGCCCGTCTTCGGCACCCTGGCGGACACCGAGGAGGTCTGCCGCGACGAGGGCATCCACGAGGTCCTCATCGCCATGCCCACGGCGAAGGGCAAGGTCCTGCGGGCCGTGGTGAGCGCCGCGGCACAGGCCGGGGCCAAGACGCGCACGCTGCCGAGCCTGGGGGACATCCTGTCGGGGCGGTTCGACCCGTTCGCCCTGCGGCAGGTGGAGATCCAGGACCTGCTGCGGCGCGAACCGATCCGCATCGACCTGGCGCAGGTGCAGGGCCTCGCCATGGAGCGGACGGTGCTGGTGACGGGGGCGGGCGGCTCGATCGGCTCGGAGTTGTGCCGGCAGCTGGCGGGCCTCGAGCCCACACGGCTCGTGCTGCTTGGCCACGGCGAGAACTCGATCTTCTCGATCCAGCAGGAACTGATGCAGCGCTGGCCGCACATCCGGCTCGAGGCCGTGATCGCCGACGTGAAGGACGCGGGGCAGATGCGGCGGACCTTCGAGCGGTGGCAGCCCTTCTCGGTGTTCCACGCGGCGGCGCACAAGCACGTGCCGCTCATGGAGGAGAACATCGCCGAGGCGGTGCGCAACAATATCCTCGGCACCCGAAATGTGGTGCAGGCCGCGGCGGAGTTCGGGGTGGAGCACCTGGTGATGATCTCCACCGACAAAGCCGCCCACCAGCGTCATGGCGCCACCATGGTGGCGGCACCAGCTGGTGCAGATGCTGGCGGAGGAACACGAGCGGAACCCCGTGGGTCGTGCGCCGCAACGTGCCCGGGAGCTGCGGCTCGGCGCGGTGCTGACGTTCCTCAAGCAGAGATCGCCGACGGCGGCCGGTGACGGCGACGCACCCGGAGATGCGCCGCTATTTCATGACCATCCCGAGGCGGTGCAGCTGGTGCGCGCCGGTGCGCTGGGGCAGGGCGGCGAGGTGTTCGTGCTGGACATGGAGCTGGTCGGCATCGCCGACCTCGCGGCCGGACTCCGATCCGGCTGTCGGGGAAGGAAGTGGGGCGCACATCGAGATCCGCTTCAGCGGCACCCGGCCCGGCGAGAAGCCTGGACGAGGAGCCTTCTTGATGCCGAGCACGTCACGCCGACGGAGCATTCCTGCGCTCCTGCGCCAAGAACGCGGCGCTCCCCATCGGCGCGTTACCACCGTGGTAAGGCGACCTGATCCTGGCCGAGGAGGGGTGGTCCACGACGACCAGGCGGTTGCCCGCTGCTCACCGACTACGAGGCCACGCTGGGCTGGGCGCCGGCAAGAGCGACAGCCCCATCCGGGAGTTCCTGAAGGGCGACGTGATCGAGGGACGACGAAACGGGGGTGCCGCTCGGCACCACCCCCGCGTGCTTCGGCCGGGTGCGCCTGCTACTTGATGACGATCACCACCACGGCCGCGAGGTCGCGACGACCTCGCGAGCGCGCCCGTGAAGGCCAGCCAGGTCCTTGAACAGGGTCGGGTCCTCTTCTCCGGGACGAAGACTTCGGCGCCTGGGAGCGGTCAGTCGCTGTCGAGCAGGAACCAGAAGTGCCGGTTGACGCCTTCTCGACCTGCTGCTCGGCTGCGCGGTGGACGTAGGACCGGTTCCGTCGGCCTGGCGGGCGTAGTGCCGCGCGCTCACGGGTAGTCCGCGCCCTGCCCTCACGTAGGTGACGGACACACGTCCACGGCACCGCGGACGTAGACCACCGGACAAACTCGGGGATATACGGAGTCCCCGTCGGAGAGGATGAGGTTGTCGCGGTAGCCGCTCTCCTCCAGCACCGTCGGCAGGTCCACGCCGATGCGGCCTCCGCGGTCGCTGCTGCGGTAGAAGCGGATGCCGGTGGGATAGGCTTCCTTGGTGAGCCCGCCGGCACGGTCGATGAGGTCGGTGAGGCGGTCGGTGCGGGTGACGAGGGCGTAGCGCCCCGGGAAGCGCACCTGGCCGGTGATGGCGACGGTCCGGTGCAGCTCCCAGTCCGGCTGGCGGAGGATCAGGACGTTGTCGTACGGCTTGAGCGGCACTTCCGCGGCACCGGTCGCGGGCGCGGGCCGGCCGGGCGGGCCGAGGTAGCGGCCGGAGGGGTCGCGGTCGAAGAGGTAGGTGGAGTCGAGCGCCACCCGGAAGGTCTCGGCCACGCGGCCCTTCTGGCGGAGGCTGTCGTCCGGGAGGCGGGCGATCTCGGCCTCGTTGAGCAGCGCCTCCTGGCGGAGCCCCTCGACCTCGAGGAGGGCGTCGCGCATGGTCATGCCCTCGCGATAGACGACGCGGCCGGGCTTGCGGACGGCCCCGGTGACCACCACGTAGCGCTCGGGGCGGAAGGTGGTGCGGGCAAAGACGGTGACCTCGTCGTCTTCCTGGAGCGGGAGGTCGTCGGTCACGGCCCCGGTGGAGTCCCGGAACGCCGAGCGCAGCTGCACCCGGCTCGAGTCGGCGAGGAGGCGGGTGACGAGGATCTGGCCGAGGTAGACGTCGGGCTTGGGGCCGCCGGCGAGGCGGATCGCGTCCGACAGCTTCATGCCTGGGTTGTGGCCGATGTCGCCCGGGGTCCAGACGTTGCCCGTCACCGAGACGAGGTTGCGCCGCCGCTCGGCCACCTCGAAGACGGTGACGGAGTCGCCGGGGGCCAGCGGGAAGGCGGGGCCGGCGCCGTCCACGAACTGGTCCGAGGCGATGTCGAGGACCACCCGGTCGCGGCCGCCGGTGGTGCGCTGCGCGGGCGGCAGGATGCGGTCCACCTGAACCCGGCGCTGCAGGGCCGTGGGCTCGAACCCGCCGGCCGAGCGGATCAGGTCGCGCAGGGTCTCGCCGGGCTTGAGTTCGTAGATGGCGGGGCGGACCACGAAGCCCGCCAGCTTCACCTGCGTGCCCCGGACGGGGACGAAGATCACGTCGCCGTTCTCGAGCCGGGCGTCGCCCTGGTTGTTGCCGGCGAGGAGGTAGCTGTAGAGGTCGAGCGAGTCGGCGAGCTTGCCGCCGCGCCGTACCTCGATGCGGCGGAAGGTGCCGTTCTCCGTGGGGCCGCCTGCGGCGTAGAGCGCCGTCATCGCGGTGCCGGCGGCCGAGAGCTGGAAGGAGCCGGGGCGGGCCACGTCACCGGTGACGAAGACCTGGACCGTGCGGAGCTTGGCCACGCTCACGCTGAAGCGGGTGGTGGCCCCGGGCCCGCGGCGGACGCCCGAGTAGACGCGTGCGAGCCGGGTATAGAGGAGGTCCTCGAGCTGGCCCAGGGTCAGGTTGGCCACCTGTAGCTGGCCCACCTGCGGAATGGCAACGAAGCCCTCGCGGGTGACCGTCAGCTCGTGGGCCAGCTCCACGTCACCGGTGAGGATGAGCACGAGGCCGTCGCCGGGGCCCAGCCGGTAGTTGGCGTCCACCGGGCCGGCGAGGGCCGGGGCGAAGAGGCTGGTGCTGCGGCGGAAGAGGGCCAGGCCGAAGGGCTTCAGGCCGCGGTCCTTCTCCGCGAGCGAGTCGGCGCGCAGGCTGTCGCGGACCGCCTGCGCCGAGTCGGTGAGGAAGTAGAGCGAATCGGACTCCTCGACCGAGACGATGCCGAGCAGGCGCACGGCGTCCACCACGCCAGTGGTTGGGCGCACCGCCTTCGTGGAGTCGGCGCCCGGGAGGTAGGCGTCGAGGAGGTTCTCGGGGTAGCCGGCGGCGCGCAGGCGGGCGCGCACCTGCTCCGGCGAGAGCCCGCTGGCGCCAATCCGCTCGCGCACCTGCCGGGCGAG